>NZ_JAGGOW010000110.1 GCF_018614135.1 Streptomyces sp. ISL-66 | reverse complement strand
CAGGGGGGACCCTGTGGGAGAGTAGGACGCCGCCGAACAATTATTGTGGGAAAGCCCCGCACCAGCCCTTACAGGGTTCGGTGCGGGGCTTTTCTGCGTTTACGGGGCCTTGCGAAAACCGGAGGAAGTCTTCCTGGCCGGCTGGCTAGGATCCCGAGCTATGAACGAGCACGAGATACGGCCTGTACGCGCCGACGAATGGGCCAAGGTCAAGGAACTGCGGATCACGGCCCTGCACGATCCGGTGGCGGCCGTGGCCTTCCTGGAGACGGTCGAACAGGCCGAGAGCAAAGCGGATGACTTCTGGCGGGACCGGGCGGCCGGGGCCGCGTCCGGGCGAGGCGTCCGGCAGTTCGTCGCCGAATCGGCCGATGGGCAGTGGGACGGGACGGTGACGGTCCTCGTCGAGGAGCGCGGGGCGAGCGACCTCTTCGAGGGGACCGTCGAGCAGACGCAGGGACACCTCGTGGGCGTGTTCGTACGGCCCGAGCAGCGGGGGACCGGGCTGACCGAAGCCCTTTTCGAGGCCGCGCTGGACTGGGCCTGGTCGATGGAGGAGCCGGTGCTGGAGCGCGTACGGCTCTTCGTGCACGAGGACAACCCGAGGGCGGCCGCGTTCTACCGGCGCTTCGGGTTCGCGGCGAGCGGGAAGGTCGTGCCGATGCCGACCGACCCGTCCGCGAAGGAGCTGGAGTACGTGTTCGCGCGGCCGTAGCGGCCGTATAGCAGCCGGAGGGGACGTGGCGGTTACGGGCCGGCGTTGACGGGCAGGTCCGCTTCCGGCCAGCGGGAGCGGGCCTGTTCGCGGCTGCGGCACAGGGCGAGGAGGGGGAGCGTGTCGTCCTGGAGCAGCTGCGGGAGCTGGGGGATCGGCGCGACAGCGGCGACATCGTCGAAGACGAGCGCCAGTGGTGGGTCGAGCCGACCGTGGGATGACCGTGCGGCCACGCGACGGCCGTGCTCGACCACGCTGGAGGCGAGTGCGGTCAGCAGTGGCATCGCACCCGGGTGGGTCCGGGGATCTTCCAGCGGTTCGCCCACCACGTAAAGGGTGCCCCCTTCGGAGACGAACGATGCGAGGGCGAGCGAGTCGGTTCTGTTCGGGGTGCAGGACTCGCGGATGTGGATCGAGGAGAGCGCGCTCAGCGCGCGGGCCGTGAGGTGCTGGGCGAGTTCGCGGCGCCCGGCGTGGGCGGTGAGGGCGCTCTCGAGCTCTCCGGCCGTGCCGGGGGCGATGACCGGTGCCTGGGGGTGGGTACGGAGGATGCGGACCGGCTCCTGGGCGTTCGTGCCCTGGGCCCAGCGGTGGAGCTGCTTGAACGGGCGGTTGTCGAGGGCGGCGGCCTGGAGCCAGCTGCGGAGGAGCGTTTCGGCGGTTTCCGCGACCGCCGTGTCCATGCGGGCCTGGGGGCGGACCGGGGCGAGGAGCGCGATGGCGCGGGCGGCGGCGGTTTCGCGGTCCGCGCAGTCGGTGGCCGGGTTCCAGTGCAGGCGGGCCGGGGTGTCGCAGAGGTGGGAGGGGTCGTAGAGGAGGACGGGGCCGAGTTTGGCGCGGGCGTCCTTGGTCTGCGACCAGAGGGTGGGGGAGGAGGTGATGACGAGAACGGGGCCGGGTGCAGCGGTGATCGCTGCGCTGGCTGCGGGGTGGCGGTGCTCCGGGGGAGCGTAGGTGAGGCGGCGGGGGGTCGGTCTTGATCCCGGTCCTGATCCCGGGCCCGGTCCCTGTCCCAGACCCTGTCCCAGACCCTGTCCCAGACCCCGTCCCGGTCCTGATCCCGTTGCCGTTGCCGGGGATTGGGGGGCGTAGCCGAAGCCGTAGCGGTAGGCCTCGTCGGTGGGCGCGGTTGCCGGGGATCGGCCGCCGGGGATCTGGGTCTCGGACACCGGTGGTGCGGCTGGGGGTGGTGTCGCGCCGTGGTTGCCGTGCGGCGCCGTTGCCGGGGGCCAGCCCCCGGACCCCCGCACCTCAAACGCCGGCGGGGCTGGATTTGCCGGCGGCGCTGGATTTGCAGCCGGGGCTGGATTTGCAGCCGACGCTGGATTTGCCGGCGGCGCTGGACTTGCAGCCGGGGCTGGATTTGCAGCCGGGGCTGGATTTGCTGCCAGGACCGAGGGGGCCGGTGGGGGCGGGTTTTTGTGGCGGGATTTTGAGCGGGCCAGGGTGCCTAGGGTGAAGATGGTCAGGACCAGGAGGATCAGGAGTTGGCCGATGAAGAGGCCCCAGAAGAGGCCCCAGCCGGAGAGGGCCGCGGGGGTGGTGTCCGGCCAGGCTGAGGGGAGGTCTTGGGGGTGAGTTATCAGGGAGCGGACCGCCGTCGGGGTGCGGGTGAAGGTGACCGTGTCGGGCCAGGCGCCCTTCGCGAGGAGGGCGGAGAGGCCGGTGGACGTCCAGACGAGGACGGCCAGGCCGAGGAGGAAGGCGAGGAGGCCCACCAGGAGGCCGTCCGGGATGCCGCCCTGGGAAGGGCGGTCCGTGCGGTCGGGCATGTCAGGCCACCGTTGTTGCCGAGCCGGTGCCACCGCCGTTGCGGTGGCGTTCCATCAGGAGGGCGCGTTCCTCCGCCTCCAGTTCGGCGGCGAGGAGGTCGGCGGGCAGCCGGTGCTGGGCCGAGGTTTCGGTCATGGCGCGGTCCGTGTAGACGAGGGGGCGTTCGGCTTCGGTGATCAGGTGTTTGACGACCTGGACGTTGCCGTTGACGTCCCAGACGGCGATGCCGGGGGTGAGGGTCGGGATGATTTCCACCGCCCAGCGCGGCAGGCCCAGTACTCGGCCCGTGGCGCGGGCCTCGTCTGCTTTTTGGGCGTAGATCGTGCGGGTCGAGGCCATCTTGAGGATGGCCGCGGCTTCGCGGGCCGCCGCGCCGTCGACGACGTCCGAGAGGTGGTGGACGACGGCGACGAAGGACAGGCCGAGGCGGCGGCCGAATTTGAGGAGCCGCTGGAACAGCTGGGCCACGAAGGGGCTGTTGATGATGTGCCAGGCCTCCTCGACCAGGAAGATGCGCTTCTTCCGGTCGGGGCGGATCCAGGTGTGCTCCAGCCATACTCCGACGATCGCCATCAGGATGGGCATGGCGATGGAGTTGCGGTCGATGTGGGAGAGGTCGAAGACGATCAGCGGGGCGTCGAGGTCGATGCCGACGGTGGTGGGGCCGTCGAACATGCCTCGCAGGTCGCCGTCGACGAGACGGTCGATGACGAGCGCCACGTCGAGGCCCCAGGCCCGGACATCGTCTGTGTCGACGTTCATCGCGAGGGCGGATTCGGGCTCGGGGTGGCGCAGTTGTTCCACGATGTCGGTCAGGACCGGCTGGCGGGTGGTGATCGTTTCGACGACGTACGCGTGCGCGACCTTGAGGGCGAAACCGGAGCGTTCGTCGAGGCCGTGGCCCATGGCGACTTCGATGATGGTGCGGAGCAGCGCGAGCTGGCCGGTCGTGGTGATCGCCGGGTCGAGGGGGTTGAGTCGGATCCCGTCGTCGTTGGCGGCGATCGGGTCCAGGCGGATGGGGGTTATTCCCAGCTGCTGGGCGATGAGGTTCCATTCGCCGACGCCGTCCTCGCCCTGGGCGTCGAGCACGACGACCTGGCGGTCCTTGAAGCGCAGTTGGCGCAGGACGTACGTCTTCTCGAGGGCCGACTTGCCGTTGCCGGATTCGCCGAGGACCAGCCAGTGCGGGGCCGGGAGCTGCTGGCCGTACAGCTGGAAGGGGTCGTAGATGTAGCCCTTGCCGCTGTAGACCTCACGGCCGATGATGACCCCGGAGTCGCCGAGTCCGGGGGCGGCGGTGGGCAGGTAGACGGCCTGCGCCTGGCCGGTGGAGGTGCGCACGGGCAGTCTGGTGGTTTCGACCTTGCCGAACAGGAAGCTGGTGAAGGCGTCCGTCAGGGCGGACATGGGATCTCGCATGGGCGGCCATTCCCTCCAGCTAGCGTCGGATGCCGGTGGCGAACGGCAGGGTGTTGACGAAGGCGCGGTGGTGTTCGCGGTCGCACCATTCGAGTTTCAGGTAGGACTTGCCCGCGGAGGCGCGGATGGTGCGCTTGTCGCGGGCGAGGGCCTCGGGGGACCGCGAGGACACGGTGATGTACCCGACGAGGTTGACTCCCGCGGCGCCGCTCGCGAGGTCTTCACCGCGCTGGTCGAGCCGGCCGTGTGCGGCGATGTCACGGGGGTCGACGGTGCGGTTCATCTTGGCGGCGCGGCTGGCGTCGGCCTCGTCGTTGGTCTTCTCGGTGAGCATGCGCTCGATGGCGATCTCGGTGGGTTCGAGGTCCATGGTGACGGCGACGGTGCGGATCACGTCGGGCGTGTGGACGAGGAGCGGTGCGAGGAAGTTGACGCCGACCGGGGTCATCGGCCATTCCTTCACCCACGCGGTGGCGTGGCACCAGGGGGCGCGGGTGGAGGACTCGCGGGTCTTGGCCTGGAGGTAGGTGGGTTCCACGGCGTCGAGTTCGGCGGGCCAGGCGTTGCGCTTGGTCATGGCCTGGATGTGGTCGATGGGGTGGTCCGGGTCGTACATGGAGTGCACGAGGGAGGACAGCCGGCCCTGGCCGAGCGGCTGGCGGACGCGGATGTCGGCCTCGGCGAGGCGGGCGCAGATGTCGGTGAGTTCGCGGGCCATGACGATGGCGAGGCCGGCGTCGCGGTCGAGCTTGCGGCCCTTGTACGGGGTGCCCGCGCGGGCGATGGTCTGGGCCTCGGCGGCGAGTTCGCGGGTGAAGTGCATGCAGGCGACGAGGTACGCGCGGTGCTGCTCGGAGGAGGTGGACACCATCGACTGGAGCTGGTCGTAGGAGTCGCGCAGCCAGCCGGGGGCGCGGGTGTCGCCGCGCTGGGCCACGTCCTTGGCGTGCGCGTCGGGGTCCGCGGGGAGGGTGCGGGCGAGCATCTGGAGGCGGGTGACGAAGCCGTCGCCGTTGGCCACGTGCTTGAGGAGGGTGCCGAAGCGGTCGACGAGGGCTTCTTGGTCCTCGCTGTCGCGCAGGCCCACTCCGGGGCCCTCGATCTCGATGGCGGCGGTGACGGTCCTGCGGTCCGCGTGGAGGAGCACGGCGATCTCATCGGGGCCGAAGGGCGCCGCGAGCCAGTTGATGCGGCCGATGCCGGGGGGCGGGCCGACTTCGACCTCGCGGCCGTCGGCGGCGCGGATGCCGGCTTCCATGGCGCCCGAGCGGAACGTCGTGCCGCGGCGCAGGGTGCGCTTGTAGCTGCGGTTGATCTCGAACCAGCGGTAGAAGGTGCGGCCGCGGAAGGGGACGTAGACGGCGGCGAGCGCCAGCATGGGGAAGCCGGCGAGCGTGACGATGCGCAGGGTGAGGCTGGGGACGAGCAGTCCGCTCATCATGCCGAGGAACGCGCCGGCGATGATCAGCGCGATCTCGCCCGTCTCGCGGTTCTTGCCGACGATCGCGTTCGGCCGGGCCCGGCCGATGAGATAGGTGCGGCGGGGCGCGACCGGGTGGAGTTGGTGGAGCTGGTGGGACTGGGTCGTCACCGCCCGTCACCTCCTGTGTTCCTCGTGCTGGAGCTCGTACGGGGCGGGGGCGCGGCGGCGGATCCGCCGCCGGCGCCGCTTCCGCCGCTTCTGCCGCCGGAGCCGCGGCTGCTGTGTGCGGCCATGCCTCCGGAGATCTGGTTGGCGTCGCCGCCTCCGCCGCCGCTCGCGCGGTGGGCGCCCGCACCGCTGCCGCCGCGGCTGCTGTGGGTTTTGATGCCCTGGGAGACGAGGGAGGCGGGGGAGCTGATGACGGCGGCGGCCTGGGCGCCGTCGGTGGCCTTGCTGCGGGTGGAGCGGGCGGAGGCGATCTCGTCGCCGAAGCCGGGTACGAAGCGGTAGATCATCGCCGAGGCGAAGATCGCCAGGAGGATGATGGCGAGGCCGGAGACGACGGCGGAGAAGGCATTGGGACCCTTCTCGCCGGCCAGGGCCCCGGCGAGGCCGAGGACGATGACGATGACCGGCTTCACGAGGATCACGGCGATCATGATGCCCGCCCAGCGGCGGACGTGGCCCCAGAGGTTGCGGTCGACGAGGCCGGCGTAGACGACGGTGCCGAGCAGGGCGCCGACGTAGAGGAGCGCGGCCCGGATCACGAGTTCGAGGCAGAGGATGCCGGCGGCGAGGACGGTGACGAGGGCTACCACGATCAGCATGATCGGGCCGCCGCCGATGTCGTCGCCCTTCTTGAGGGCTTCGGCGAAGGAGCCGAAGAAGACGTCGGTCTGGCCGCCGGTGGCGGAGGCGATGACCTCGGTGACGCCGTCGGTGGCGGAGACGATGGTGTAGAGGATGAGCGGGGTGAAGGCGGAGGCGAGGACGGTGAGCCAGAGGAAGCCGATGGCCTCGGACATGGCGGTGGTGAAGGGGACGCCGCGGATGGCTCGTTTGGCGACGGCGAAGAGCCACAGGACGAGGGTCAGGATGGTGGAGGCGGCGAAGACGATGGCGTACTGCTTGAGGAAGGCGCCGTTGGTGAAGTCGACGTTGGCCGTGCCGTTGACCGCCTTGCTGAGCTCGCCGACGATCCAGGCGGCGGCGTCGGCGCAGCCCTTGGCGAGGGAGGTGAGGGGGTTGAGGGCGTCGGTGGGGTCGCTGGGGGCGAGGCCCGTACGGGGGGCTCCGCCGGTTGCGCCGTCGCCTCGTTCGCAGTAGTCCTTGGCGGGGCCGCGGATCAGGTCGCAGGGGTTGTTGCTCGCCTGGGGCGTGGGCGTCGGCGTGGGCGTCGGCGTTGGAGCGGCCATGGCCCGGGTGGTCAAGAGGACGGTAGCGGTCTGCACGGCCGTTGCGATGGCCAGGAAGGACAAGCCGCGACGGCTAGCGTGCATAGGTAAGCCCCCCGAACTGGGACACAGCTGCGGCCATCTCTTCAGCGGAGGCCGCTGCTTGGTCCCGGCCCACGGGGGCCGGACCGTCCTTCTGCGTGAAGTTGGAGATGCGCCAGTCCCCGCTGATCCAGCGGAGGTCGAAGGTGTTGGTGTACCAACTTTCGGCGACCGGGTTCTTGGAACCCTCCCCTGCGAGGCCGAACAGCGTCGAGTACCAGACGGAGACGCTCGCGGTGTCACCGCCGAACCGCTCCATCTTTGTGCCCACGGGGTTCGTCCGCGAGATGAAGGTCAGCCCCTTGGGAGCTTTGCCGCCGGCATCGAGTCCGATGCGGGCCAGGAACTGCTGGTCCGCATAGACGCGATCCAGATCGCCCTGACGGGCGGAGGCGACGTCCGGCAGGTACACGGCCTGCACGATGGCACGTCTCCGCGTCGCATCGAACATGCCGTCGGAGCCCAGTGCCACCGCGTAGTTCGCGGCAGCGGACTGCGCGCCCTGCTCGTTCTGGGGGAAGCCCTTCGGGATGCCCGCGGACTTGGTGTCGACCGGGGGGACGCCCGTGGCTGCCGTGGGGTTGGTGGCCGGGGGTTTGTCGGAGGCCGGCGGGGGGTCCTGGGGGGTGTGGGACTGGTTCGCGAACGCGATGGCGGCGATTAGGAGGACCACCACGCCGACGACCGCGATCAGGCCGCGGGAGGCGCGGGGGGTGCGGCGGGGGGAGCCGTAGGGGTCCGAGGAGGACTCCGGGAAGCGGGTACGGGTCTGGCCCGTGCCGCCGACTTCGCCGTGGCCCGCGCCGCCGCCACCACCGTATTGGTCGTCGCTGCTCATTCGGTGTTCGCCCCCTCCGCTTCGTACGACGGTAGCGCTGGTATCCGCGCAGGCGCGGCGTGGTGAGTCCTCATCAGGGCACTGGCTAGACGGCCATTCCGTACACGATGGTGAAGAGCGTGCCGAGGGAGCCGATGATGAAGACGCCCGTCAGGCCGGCCACGATCAGGCCCTTGCCCTGTTCCGCGCTGAAGGTGTCGCGCAGGGCCGTCGCGCCGATGCGCTGCTTGGCGGCGCCCCAGATGGCGATGCCGAGGCAGAGGAGGATCGCGACGGCCATGACCACCTCGACCATGATCTTCGCTTCGTTGCCGAGACTGCCGAACGGGCCCCAGTTCGGGGCGATTCCGCCGATGATGGTGGTGATGTCGCCTTTTTCGGCTGCCAGGATCATGTAACTCACCGCCCTGAAGGGGTAGTTCCGTTAGCCCGTGCCCGGACGGCAAGGGTCACGCTCTATCTTCGCTGATGAAACCGGCGCCGTATGTCGACTTGACTGCTCTCTTTACCCGATCTGCGCCCGATGGTTCCGTTCGCCTGCTCTGACCTGGGCTCGGGCGGCGTGTGGGGGAAAGAGCGTATGGTCACTCTGTGTATCACGAGGGGTGACCGCGGGCAATGATTGGGGTCCCGCCGTACGGGGCGCCTGCCGAGGGGACGCCGTTCGGCTCAGTGGGCGGGCGTGTCGTTCGGCCATCCCGATGACATATGTCCGACATTCCGTCAGTCGTTCCATCCGGGCGCGGAGTCGGGGGTGATGCTCCACCTCGTTCGGTAGGCGAGTACGCGGCAACGCGGCACGCGGTGCGGCGATGTGGCGATGTGAGGAGTGGTCGACGGATGGGTTACTTCAGTAGGGCGGGGCGGCGGGCGGCGTGGGTGGCCGGTGGGTTCGCGGTGCCTTTGGCGCTCGTGCTCACGGGGGTGTCGGCCCCGGTGGCGGTCGCCGCCGGCGGTGCTTCCTGCGCGAAGCCCGGCGGGGACGACGACCTGCGGTCGGTGAAGCCCGTGAAGGGCGCCAAGGCGGCGCCCATGGGCGGCAACGGGTGTCAGGGCCAGCGCGGTCAGCGGGGCGGGAAGGGGCCGAAGGGCGACCGGGGGCCGAAGGGCGACCGCGGGCCGGCCGGTCCGTGCGTCGACCTGGACTCGGTCAAGGCGGTGGCCGATCAGGAGCTCAGCGCCGCGCTGATCAGGGGGCGCGTGTACATCGGCCGGCGGACCGCGACTCCGGTCGCCGTCGGTCCGTACATCTGGAAGGACCTCACCACGCGGGCGAACCCGGGCTTCCCGAAGAACGCGTGCAGCGTGTCCATCACCTTCACCGGCCCCCGGGCGTACGTGAAGGTGTTGACGCAGGGTGGGGACGTCTCCGAGATCGCCTGCGACTACGGGCCCATGAGCATGACCTGCCCGTTGGGCTGGCAGGCGGTCGTCAAGCCCTGACGGCCGCCGGCCGGCATCCCCGCCGGTGCCGCGCCCGGGGCACGAGCCGGGCGCGGCACCGGCGGGGTGTTCGTGCTGTCCAGGGTGTCCCGGGTCCGGGCGGCACCGCGGACCCGCGGGGTTTCCTACGGGAGCCAGTGCGCGGGGTGGTCCAGGGTGGGCGGGAGGAGGGTGGCGGGGGAGCCCTTGGCCGCGTTGAGCTGGGGTTGTGTGAGGAAGAGGGCGTCGCGGAGGTCGGCGCCGCGCAGGTCGGTGTCGCGGAAGTCCGCGCCGATCAGGTCGGCCGAGCGGAGGTCGGCGCCGCTGAGGTCGGCCGCGATCAGGTAGGCGCCGCGCAGGTTGGCGCCGCGCAGGTCCGCCCCCGAGAGGCGGGCGCCCATCAGGTCGGCGCCGCGGTGGTTCTTCTTGCGGCCGGGCACCTTGGCGCGTACGAGCTCGCTGGTCTTCAGGAGGAGGGCGTTGGCCTCCTGGCGGAGGGGGCCGATGTCGAGCGCCGCGAGGGCCTCGGCGGTGGCCCGCGTCCAGCGTGTGGTGTCGGCCAGGGCCACGCGGAGGGCGGCGTGGACGGGGCGGGCCGCGGGGAGGGTGAGGGCCTCGGAGAGGTAGGCGAGCAGCTCGTGCAGCTGCCGCATCACCGGGAAGACCTCGAACATCGCGCCGGAGGTGCCGGGGTGGGTGCGCCAGTCGCGGCCGCCGAAGGTGACCTGGGAGACCTGCTGGCCCGCGCCGAAGCAGTCGAAGACGGTGCAGCCGGGGAAGCCCTCGTCGCGCAGCCGGGTGTGGATGCCGCAGTGGAAGTCCTGGCGGAGGTTCTTGCAGGGGGTGCCGGCGGGCTTGTTCACCGCGAAGTCGGTGGACTTGGCGAAGGGCAGGGCGACGCAGCACAGCGCGAAGCAGTTGGCGCAGTCCGCCCGCAGCAGCGGGAGCGGCAGCGGGGTGGGGGCGGGGGTCGGGTTCGCGGGGGTGGGGGCCGCGGGGGAGGTGTGAGGCTTGGGCACGTCGCCATTGTCCCCTGGTGGGGGAGATGGGGTGCCCGCCCTGCGGAGCGGTCTTGATCGCGCAGCGCGCGGGCGCGAGCATCGGATCATGACCCAAGTGATCGCAGTCGCCGTCATCACCTTCCTCGCCGTCATCAGTCCCGGCGCGGATTTCGCCATGGTCGTCCGCAACAGCTATCTCTACGGGCGTCCCACCGGGCTGTTCGCGGCCGCCGGGGTCGCGGCCGGCGTGCTGGTCCACGTCTCGTACACGATGCTCGGGGTCGGTCTGCTGATCGCCTCCTCCGCCGGGCTCTTCACGGTGATCAAGCTCGCGGGCGCCGCGTACCTGGTGTGGATCGGGATAAGGACCTTCCGGGCGCGGGCCGAGGTGACCGTGGACCTGGAGGAGAAGACCGGGCTGACGCCGTTCGCGGCGCTGCGGGCCGGGTTCCTGACGAACGTGCTCAATCCGAAGACCACGCTGTTCGTCGTGTCGACCTTCACGCAGGTGGTCGGGCCGGACACCCCGGTGTGGCAGCAGGCCGGGTACGGGCTGTTCATGTCGGCGGCGCACCTGGGCTGGTTCGGGGCGGTGGCCCTGTTCTTCTCCAACTCGCGGCTGCGCGACCGGATGCTGAAGGCGCAGAAGGCGCTGAACCGGGCCATCGGTTCGGTGCTGGTGGGGCTCGGGGTGGGCCTGGGGTTCGCCCGCTGAGGTCTGGCGGGCGCGGGTTACCTGTCGGTAGCGTGCGGGGCATGGCTGGCATGGATGGCATGGGTGGCATGAGTGAGGTCGAGGCGTTCTACGAGCGGATCGACGCGGGCCGGTTCCGGGCCACCGGGTACACGCGCGGCCCCTGGGACCCCGGCTCGCAGCACGCCGGCCCGCCGGCCGCGCTGCTGGGCCGGGCGATCGAGGAGCGGCCGGGCGGCCGGGAGGACATGCGGATCGCCCGGATCACGTACGAGATCCTGCGCCCGGTGCCGATCGGCCCGTTGGAGGTGACCACCAGCGTGCTGCGGGCCGGCCGCGGCACCGAGGTCGTCGAGGCCGCGCTGGCCCCCGCCGGGGCGGCGCCCGTGATGCTGGCGCGCGCCCTGCGGATCCGGACGGCGGCAGAGTCCGTACCGGCCGTCGTGCCGGGGCCGGAGCTGCCGCCGCCCGGGGAGGTGGGGGTGACGCCGTTCTTCCCGGTGCCGTGGGAGACGGGCTACCACTCGGCGATGGAAACCCGCTTCACCGAGGGCGCGTTCGTCGAACTCGGTCCCGGCACCTGCTGGATGCGGATGGGGGTGCCGCTGGTGGCCGGGGAGGAGGCCAGGCCCCTGGACCGGGTGCTGGTCGCCGCGGATTCGGGCAACGGCATCAGCTCCGTCATGGACTTCGGGCGGTACGTCTTCGTCAACGGCGACCTCACCGTCCATCTGCACCGCCATCCGGTGGGCGAGTGGGTGTGCGTGGAAGCCCGTACGAGTGTGGACGCGGCCGGCATCGGCCTCGCGGACGCCCGCCTGCACGATGAGAAGGGGCCGATCGGGCGGAGCGCGCAGAGCCTCTTCGTGGCGCCGAGGACCTAGCGCTGTGGGCGAGCGGTGCGGGGCGGGAGCCCGACCCGGCCAACCCGCTTGAGCCGTAGGGAAGTCGCCGCGGCGCGTGCGGCTGAGCGGAAAGGCCGTCAGGGCGCCGCCTCCGGCGCGGGATCCGGGTGGCCGGACCGTGGTGTTCCGGCATCCGGTTTCGGCCACGGAGGGCACGAGTTTGCGGTGTACCGGTTTCGACAGAGGCCCCCCATAGGGATGACAACGGGGGATGCTTCGACACGGAGGGTGAATGCCCGGGGATTGACGGTTCGATGGGGGAGGGTTGGCGGGTGCGCAGAGTCTGGGTCATCGGCGGTATCGGCTTCGGAGCATGCCTGTGCTTCGTCGCCCTGCTCGTGGTCGGCACGTACTCGGCCGCCGCGGGGCTCGCGACCGGTGCGGGCGGCCGGGCGGTGGGCCTCGTGAAGGGGGCCGTGCCGGGGAAGTACCAGGCGCTCGTACAGAAGTGGGGCAACCTCTGCCCGACCCTGACCCCGGCCCTCCTGGCGGCGCAGCTCTACTCGGAGAGCGGCTGGGACCCTGGTGTCGTCAGCCCGGCCGACGCGCGGGGCATCGCGCAGTTCATTCCGGGCACCTGGGCCACGCACGGCATCGACGGGGACGGCGACGGCGACCGGGACATCTGGGATCCCAACGACGCGATCCCATCGGCGGCTTCGTACGACTGCGAGCTCGCGCGGTACGTGGGCAAGGTGCCCGGGGACGCCGTCAGGAACATGCTGGCCGCCTACAACGCCGGGCCCGGTGCGGTGATACAGCATCAGGGGGTCCCGCCGTTCCGGGAGACCCAGGGGTACGTGAAGACGATCACTACCCTCGCCAAGAGCTTCGAGGCTCCCGTCGGGCGGGTGGCGCCCTCGCAGCAGGCGGCCGGGGCGATCTACTTCGCGCAGAAGCAGTTGGGGACGCCCTACTTGTGGGGTGGGAACGGGACGGCCGATCAGGGTGGGCGGTTCGACTGTTCGGGGCTGACCAAGGCCGCGTACGAATCCGTCGGGATCGACCTGCCGCGCGTGGCGAACGACCAGTACAACGCCGGTCCGCACCCCTCGCGGGCGGAACTGCTGCCGGGAGACCTGGTGTTCTTCTCCGATGATCTGACGAACTCCCGGGAGATCCGGCACGTCGGGCTGTACGTGGGCGGCGGGTACATGATCAACGCCCCGTTCACCGGCGCCGTGATCCGCTTCGACAAGATCGACACGCCTGACTACTTCGGTGCCACCCGCGTGACCAAGGACGGTGCGGAAGCGCTGCCGAGGCGCGAGGGCGTCGGCAACGCAGCGTGAGGCGTAGGCCCTGAGCTGCGACGATGAGTCACTCTTCGATAACGTTGGAGTGATCATTCGGTGGAGAGTGGAACGCGGCGGCCAGAACGGGCGTTCCATGGTCACGGGGACTGAATCACCGGACTGCATACCGGGGGGCGAAGGGGCGCACACAGGGGTGCGCCCGCCGAAGTACCTAGGCAAGGGCAAGGGGCCGCATCACCATGGCTGGACTCACAACTGGTGGGCCGAACGTGGATGTAAGCCTGCTGTACGAGATCAACGGACTGTCCCGGTGGGCCCCGGACTGGCTGGACCGGGCGGTCGCGGTCGTCGGCGAGTACGGGATCCCGCTGGCCCTCGTGCTCCTGGTGCTGTGGTGCTGGCGCGGGGCGCGCCGCCAGGACGAAGCCGCGGCCGTCGAGTCCTTCACCGCCCTCGTGTGGGCCCCGCTCGCCGCGGGTGCCGCGCTGCTCCTGAACGTTCCGCTGCGCGAATTCGTGGGCCGGGCGCGGCCGGTCGCGCAGCACGAGGGGGTCGAGGTGCTGGATCCCGGAGCCGGGATCAGCCACAGCGCCTTCTCCTTCGTCAGCGACCACTCGACGCTCGCCATGGCGCTGGGCGTCGGCCTGTTCGTCGCCCACCGCAAGTTCGGCTCCATCGGGATCGGGCTGGCCCTGCTGGAGGGGTTCACCCGGGTCTACATGGGCCTGCACTACCCGACCGACGTCATCGGCGGACTGGCCCTCGGCACCGCCGTGGTGCTGCTGCTCGCGCCGCTCGCGATGGCGCTGCTGACCCCGGTGGTGCGGGCGGTGGCCCGGTCGCCCCGCCTGGGCGTACTGGTCCGCGCGCGGGGCCGGGTACTGGCCCGGCCGCTGGACCTCGCCTCGCCCACCCCGCCGCCGGTACGCGGCCACGAGAGCGACCTCGCCGCCTGAGCCCGGGCCTTGGCCGGTCGTGATCCGGCGGTCATGAACGGGCGGTCTTCACCCGCAGCCCCGACCCGGTGGTCGTGAACGGGCGCTCATCCGACGCCGTACGACTCCCACACGCTCATGACCACGGCCGCCAGCAGACACAGCGCGGCCGCCCCGAAGCAGAGGCGGACCGCCGGCGGGCGGGAGCGCGGGGGCGGGGTCACGGGTCGCCGCCGTCGGCGCCCTCTACGGCGTCCGCGTCCTCGCGGCGGTAGCGGTAGCGGGAGCGCAGCCACAGCGCGGTCGCGGCGGCCGCGGCGGTGGTGACCCCGATGGCCAGGGCGACTTCGCCGGGGCCGTCCGCCGTGCCCACCGGGCTGGCCCGGGCGGGCGCGGTGACGGCGCTGACGGTGGCGGCGGGGGCCGTCGCGGCCGGGGCGAGCGCGATCAGCGGGGCCCAGAGGAGGGCGGCGAGGCGCGGTGGGAGCGCGGGTCCGGGCATGGGTCAAGGGCAACCGGTCCCGGGCGTGTCGGCCAGCGGGGTCGTCCGATCGGGCGACCGGCCCGTCAGGCGGCCGGTGCGCTCACTCCGCCGTGTGCCGGGTGGCGTCCTTGCGGGCCAGGTCGCGGGAGCGGCGGGCCGGGCCGCGCCAGCCGCAGGTGCAGACGGCCAGGGAGAAGGAGCCGCGCTCCGAGGTGCTCGTGGCGTGGTCCGGGAGCGGCAGGTCCGGTCCGATGGGGTCGCGGGGCAGCGGCACGGCGGCAAGCGGAGGGACGAGAGTCGCTTCGGTGTGCGGGTCCACGCCACCACGGTACCCGGGATGTCCGGGCCGGGGGACTACCGGGAACCGGTCGGTTCCGCGGAGGAGAACCGGGAGCGGAACGGGGGTCGGACCGGGGGCGGAACGGGAGCCGAACCGGGAGCCGAACCGGGAGTCGGACCGGGAGCGGAACGGGGCGTGAAACCGGGAACGGAACGGGCCGGCGCCGGGCGGCGGGCCGGGGCGGTGCTCGTTCCCCGGGGTCCCCCCTGGCTTCCCGCGGGGTCCCCCCTGGCTGCCCGCGGGGTCCGCCCCGGCTTCCCCCGGGGTTCGCGCGCCGTTCGGGGAGGGCCCCGGCCCGTGACGGGAGGCCCCGGACCTCGTTAAGCGGAGCGGGTGGGCCTCGGGCAAACAGCGGTCACGCGTTGGGGGTTGGCAGGCGATGGTGGTGCACGCGCACAGGTGGCGGCCGGGACGCGGCGAAGCGGCGTTCGCGGTCTGCATCGCCCTGGCGGTGGTGGCGTTGAGCGGGTGCGGCGGCGACGCGGTCGCCGGCGACGACGCGAGGCCCGCCGACGACCCGGCGGCCGCGGTCCGCGGAGCCGCCGACGCGCTCGCGAAGACCGGCAGCGCGCGGGCCCGTACGGCGATGGAGATGGCGACCGGCGGCACCAGGGTCACCATCCGGGGCGAGGGCGGGGTCGACTTCAAGAACCGGATGGGCCAGCTCCTGGTCATGCTCCCGGACGACGCCAAGGGCAAGGCCGAGCACCGGCCGATCACCGAGCTCCTGGTTCCCGGCGCGCTCTACATGAAGAACCGGGGCGCGGGCGTCCCCGACGACAAGTGGGTACGGGTCGACACGACGGCCCTCGCCGACGGGAACCTCGTCACGGGCGGGGCCACCGACCCGATGGCCGCCGCCGAGCTGCTGCGCGGCGCGCAGGAGGTGACGTACGTCGGCGAGACCGAGGTGGCGGGGACCAAGGTGCGGCACTACCGGGGTACGACCGACATCGCGCGGGCCGCGGCCGCCGCCTCGCCGGCGGTGAAGGGCGCGCTGGAGGCGGCGGCGAAAGGGTTCAGCAAGGACGCCGTGCCGTTCGACGCGTACCTCGACGAGGAGGGACGGCTGCGCAAGGTCCGCCACCGGTTCACCTACGTCAACAATGGCGTGATCGATGTGTCTTCCACCACGCTGCTCTACGGCTTCGGAACGCCGGTCACCGTCGTATTGCCCCAGGAAGGGGACATTTACGCGGGAAAGATCGCCGACTAGCCGGTCGGGGGCGCGCGGGGGCGGCGCGTTCGGGTCCTGCCGGGTATCCGGAAATGGTCCATCCGTGTCATGCGCCCGGCGCCTTCCCGTCCCTACGCTGAGGAACCGAGCGCCGGCGAACGGACGACGGCGGAGAGAGGTGACACGCGTGACTCCCGCAGGCGGTACGACGGTGCAGGACCACGTGGCTCTCGCTGAGATCGAGCTGTGCGGCGAGCTGATCATCGCGGCCTCCGCCGCGCACGAGGACCGGCTCAGCCAGGACCGCATCGACGAAGTGCTGATGGGGCGATAGCCCGCCGCCCTCCGCGGCTCAGGTGCGCAGCAGTCGCGCGATCGCCTTCGTGGCTTCCTCGACCTTGGCGTCGATCTCGCCGCCGCCCTTGACGGCCGCGTCCGCGACGCAGTGCCGGAGGTGTTCTTCCAGCAGTTGGAGCGCGAAGGACTGCAGTGCCTTCGTGCTCGCCGAGACCTGGGTGAGTATGTCGATGCAGTAGACGTCCTCGTCGACGAGGCGCTGGAGACCCCGGATCTGCCCCTCGATCCGGCGCAGCCGCTTGAGGTGCTCGTCCTTCTGGTGGTGGTAGCCGTGCACCGCGCCGGTGGCCGCGCCCGCGGCCGTGGCGTCGGGCGCGGCGACGTCCGCGCCGGCGACCGTGCCCGCTTCGGCCCCGGAGCCCTCCGCCTGGATGGCAGTCATGCGTCCTCCCGTGGTCCGGATCGAGGGGGTGCATACCGTGCATACCCCTCATGGGTATATGATACCGGCCCTCGTCCACAGGGACAGGGGGCCGTGGGTCCTCACTCTGCCTGATGGAGGACACTGGGGAACTGCCGGTTAGCCGTGGCCGGAGGATGCGCCTAGCATCAGCCTGACCGAATCCAATGCACCCCGAGGACCTCACGTGCGATTTCGTCTGACCCCCAGGGAGACGAGCTTCTACGACATGTTCGCCGCATCCGCGGACAACATCGTCACGGGCTCCAAACTCCTGATGGAACTGCTCGGAGCGGACTCCTCCGCCCGGGTCGAGATCGCGGAGCGGATGCGGGCGGCGGAGCACGCCGGAGACGACGCGACCCACGCGATCTTCCACCAGCTCAACTCCTCCTTCATCACGCCGTTCGACCGCGAGGACATCTACAACCTGGCGTCCTGCCTCGACGACATCATGGACTTCATGGAGGAGGCGGTCGACCTGGTCGTCCTCTACAACGTGGAGGAGCTCCCCAAGGGAGTCGAGCAGCAGATCGAGGTACTGGCGCGCGCGGCCGAGCTGACCGCCGAGGCCATGCCGCACCTGCGGACCATGACCAACCTGACCGAGTACTGGATCGAGGTCAACCGCCTCGAGAACCAGGCGGACCAGATCCACCGCAAGCTGCTCGCCCAGCTCTTCAACGGCAAGTACGACGCCATGGAGGTGCTGAAGCTCAAGCAGATCGTCGACGTGCTCGAAGAGGCGGCCGACGCGTTCGAGCACGTTGCGAACACGGTGGAGACCATCGCGGTCAAGGAGTCCTGAACCTCGTGGACACCTTCGCTCTGATCGCGACCATCGGTGTCGCGCTCGGTTTCACGTACACCAACGGTTTCCACGACTCGGCGAACGCGATCGCGACCTCGGTCTCGACCCGCGCGCTGACCCCGCGCGCCGCGCTCGCGATGGCCGCAGTGATGAACCTGGCCGGCGCCTTCCTCGGCAGCGGGGTCGCCAAGACGGTCAGCAAGGGGCTCATCGAGACGCCGCACGGCGACAAGGGGATGTGGATCCTCTTCTCCGCGCTGGTCGGTGCGATCGTCTGGAACCTCGTCACCTGGTACTTCGGCCTGCCCTCCTCCTCCTCGCACGCGCTGTTCGGCGGCATGGTGGGCGCGGCGCTGGCGGGCGGGATCGGCGTCATCTGGCACGGGGTGCTGGAGAAGGTCGTCATCCCGATGTTCCTCTCGCCCATCGTCGGCCTGATCGTGGGCTACCTGGTGATGGTCGCGATCATGTGGATGTTCCGCCGTTCCAACCCGCACAAGGCCAAGCGCGGCTTCCGCATCGCCCAGACGGTCTCGGCGGCCGCCATGGCCCTCGGCCACGGTCTGCAGGACGCGCAGAAGACGATGGGCATCGTGGTGATGGCCCTGGTCATCGCGGATGTCCAGAGCTCGAGCGACCCGATCCCGGTCTGGGTCAAGGTCGCCTGTGCGGTGATGCTCTCGCTCGGTACGTACGCGGGCGGCTGGCGCATCATGCGCACCCTGGGCCGCAAGATCATCGAGCTCGACCCGCCGCAGGGCTTCGCCGCGGAGACGACGGGCGCGTCGATCATGTACACCGCCTCGTACCTGTACCAGGCACCGATCTCCACCACCCACGTGATCACCTCGGCGATCATGGGTGTGGGCGCTACCAAACGGGTGAACGCGGTCCGCTGGGGCGTCGGCAGGAACATCGTCCTGGGCTGGTTCATCACCATGCCGGCCGCGGGCCTGGTCGCCGCGGTCAGCTTCTGGATCGTGAACCTGGCCGTCGGCTAACCGACGGCCAGGTCCGCCCGCGAGGGCGAAGGAAGCGGGCCGGCTCCCCCCACCCAGGGGGAGCCGGCCCTTTTCTTTCTCTCGCCCCGCGGTGGCACCGCCATGCAGCACCGCGGGACGTTCGCACATCCGGGTCTAGCCGAAGCGGCCCGAGATGTAGTCCTCGGTGGCCTGCACGGACGGGTTCGAGAAGATCCGGTCCGTGTCGTCGATCTCGATCAGCTTGCCGGGCTGACCGACCGCGGACAGGTTGAAGAAGGCGGTGCGGTCGGAGACGCGCGCGGCCTGCTGCATGTTGTGCGTCACGATGACGATCGTGAAGCGCTCCTTGAGCTCGCCGATCAGGTCCTCGATGGCGAGGGTGGAGATCGGGTCGAGGGCCGAGCAGGGCTCGTCCATCAGGAGGACCTGGGGCTCGACCGCGATGGCGCGGGCGATGCACAGGCGCTGCTGCTGGCCGCCGGAGAGGCCGGAGCCGGGCTTGTTCAGGCGGTCCTTGACCTCGTTCCAGAGGTTGGCGCCCTGGAGGGACTTCTCGACGACCTCGGCCAGCTCGGACTTCTTGAAGGAGCCGTTGAGCCGCAGGCCCGCCGCCACGTTGTCGAAGATCGACATGGTGGGGAAGGGGTTCGGGCGCTGGAAGACCATGCCGACCGTGCGGCGGACCGCGACCGGGTCCACGCCGGGGCCGTACAGGTTCTCGTCGTCCAGCAGTACCTTGCCCTCGACGCGGCCACCGGGAGTGACCTCGTGCATGCGGTTCAGGGTGCGCAGGAAGGTGGACTTGCCGCAGCCGGACGGGCCGATGAAGGCGGTCACGGAGCGGGGCTCGACGGTCATCGAGATGTCGTCGATGGCCTTGTGGGTGCCGTAGAAGGCGGACAGTCCGCTGACGTCGATTCGCTTGGCCATGAGGGGTCACTTCGCTTTCATGAGTCGCGTCAGCGACCGGTCTTCGGGGCCTTCCAGCGGGCGATGCCGCGGGCCACCAGATTGAGGATCATGACGAAGGCGATCAGGACGAGCGCCGCGCCCCAGGCCCGGTCGTAGGAGGCTTCACTGCCGACCTTGTACTGCTCCCAGATGTACAGGGGGAGTGAGGACTGGGCGCCTTCGAAGGGGTTGTTGTTGATCAGCTGGGAGCCGAAGACCAGCAGCATGATCGGGGCGGTCTCGCCGGCGATGCGGGCGACGGCCAGCATCACGCCGGTGGAGATGCCGCCGATGGCGGTGGGCAGCACGACCTTGAGGATCACGCGCCACTTCGGCACCCCGAGGGCCAGGGCGGCCTCGCGCAGCTCGTTCGGGACGAGCTTGAGCATCTCCTCGGTGGAGCGGACCACGACGGGCATCATCAGGATCGACAGGGCCATCGCGCCGGCGAAGCCGGAGGGGCCGAAGCCGAGCATGAGGTTCCAGGTCGTCAGGATGAACAGACCGGCGACGATGGAGGGGATGCCGGTCATGACGTCGACGAAGAACGTCACGGACTTGGCGAGCGCGCCCCGGCCGTACTCGACCAGGTAGACGGCGGTCAGCAGGCCGATGGGGGCCGCGATCGCGGTGGCCAGGGCGACCTGCTCGATGGTGCCGAGCAGCGCGTGGTAGACGCCGCCGCCGGCCTCGAAGCTGGTCACGCCGTTCATCGAGTGGCCGAGGAAGTCCCCGTCGAGGACCTTCGCGCCGCGGCTGATGGTGGTCCACAGCAGCGAGAGCAGCGGGACGACGGCGAGGACGAAGCAGACCCAGACCACGGAGGTCGCGACCCGGTCCTTGGCCTGGCGGCGGTTCTCGATCACCGAGCTGGCCGTGTACGTGACGGCCACGAAGAGGACGGCCGCGAGCAGGCCCCACTGGATCTTGCTGTGGAGGCCGGCGGCGGCGCCGATGCCACAGCCGAGGGCGATCGAGAGGACCGCGATGCCGGCCGGGGCCCAGCGGGGCAGGTGGCCCTGCGTCAGGCTGGTGGGGGCGACGGACGTGCGGGCCCGGGAGGGGCGCGGGTCCTGGAGTGCGTGGCTCATCAGGCGTTCGCCCCCGAGAAGTCCTCGCGACGGGCGATGATCAGCCGGGCGGTGCCGTTGACCAGCAGGGTGAGCAGGAAGAGGACGAGACCGGAGGCGATCAGGGCGTCGCGGCCGAACTCGTTGGCCTCGTCGAACTTCGCGGCGATGTTCTGTGCGAACGTGCCGCCGCCCGGGTCCAGGATGTGGCCGGAGATCAGGAAGCTCGGGGACAGGACGGTCGCCACGGCCATGGTCTCGCCCAGCGCGCGGCCGAGGCCGAGCATCGAGGCGGAGATGACCCCGGAGCGGCCGAAGGGCAGTACCGACATGCGGATGACTTCCCAGCGGGTCGCGCCGAGGGCCAGGGCCGCCTCCTCGTTCATGCGCGGGACCTGGAGGAAGACCTCGCGGCTGACGCTGGTGACGATCGGCAGGATCATGATCGCGAGCAGGATGCCGACGGTGAAGAGCGAGCGTGCGACGCCGATCTGGGTCTTGTCGAAGACGTAGGTCCAGCCCATGTACTCGTCGAGCCACAGGTTCAGGCCGGCCAGCTGCGGGACCAGGAAGAGGGCGCCCCAGATGCCGTAGACGATCGACGGCACGGCGGCCAGCAGGTCGACGACGTAGGCGAGGGGGGAGGCCAGCTTGCGCGGCGCGTAGTGCGAGATGAAGAGGGCGATGCCGACGGCGATCGGGACCGCGATGGCCATCGCGATGATCGAGCTGACGACGGTGCCGAAGAGCAGGACGGCGATGCCGAAGACGGGGGGCTTGGCCGATGCGTTCCAGTCGAACGTGGTGAGGAAGTTGCCCTCGTTGTCGGCCAGGGCGATCGAAGCGCGGTAGGTGAGGAAGACGGCGATCGACGCCATGATCACCAGGAGCAGGATGCCGGAGCCCTTGGAGAGGCCGGCGAAGATCTTGTCACCGGCGCGGCCGGTGGACCTTCCGCTCGGAGTGACGGGCGGAGCCGTGGCGATCTGGGTGGGTGTGGTGGAAGCCATGATCTTTCCGGTCTGATGGGGGGCAGGCCCCCTGGCGGCGGTGCACCGGATCCCCTGGGCGAAGGGGAGGGTCCCCGGGGCCGGTCCGTCCCCCGGCGGGGAGCGGACCGGTGGTCCCGGGGGTCAGGCCTAGCTGAGGGTCGCGATCACTTCGCGGACCTTGGTGTTGATCTCGGCCGGGATCGGGGCGTAGCCGTTCTCGGTCAGGACCTTCTGACCGGCGTCGGACGCGGTGTAGTTCAGGAAGGACTTCACGGTCGGGAGCGTCTCGGCCTTGTTGCCCTTGTCGCAGACGACCTCGTAGGTCACCAGGACGATCGGGTAGGCGCCCTCGGACTTGGTGGTGTAGTCGAGCTTGAGCGCCAGGTCGGAACCGGTGCCGGAGATCTTGGCGGCGGCGATGGCCTTGGAGGCGTTCTCGCCGGTGGCCTTGACCGGAGTGGCGGCGCCCGTGTTCACGTCCACGGTCTTGATGCTCTGCGAGGAGGCGTAGGAGAGCTCGAAGTAGCCGATCGCACCGTCGACGGCCTTGACCTGCGAGGCGACGCCGGCGGAGCCGGAGGCGGCCTGGCCGCCCGGGGCCGGCCACTTCTTCGCGGCCTCGTACGTCCAGGCTTCGGGAGCGGCGGCCTTGAGGTACTTGCCCAGGTTCTCGGTGGTGCCCGAGTCCTCGGAGCGGTGGAACGCCTGGATCGCGGTGGGGGGAAGCGTGACGCCGGGGTTCAGCTTCTTGATCGCCTCGTCGTCCCACTTCTTGATCTTGTCGTTGAAGATGTTGGCGATCGTGGTGGCGTCGAGGTTCAGCTTGTCCACGCCGGCGACGTTGAAGCCGAGGGCGATCGGGCCGCCGACCATGGGCAGGTCGATGCCCTGGCCGCCGGTGCAGATCTTCTTCGACTCCTCGACGGCTTCGGGCTTCAGCGCGGAGTCCGTACCGGCGAAGCCGACGGTGCCCTGGTTGAAGGCGACGATGCCCTCACCGGAGGAGGAGGACTTGTAGTTCACCTCGACGCCGGAGCAGGCCGCCATGTAGTTCTTGATCCACAGGTCGACCGCGTTCTTCTGCGCGGAGGAGCCGGAGGCCAGGACCTTGCCCTTGGCGCCGTCGCACTTGATGTCGCTCACCGCTGCGGTCGACTTGCCGGGCGTGCCGGCGTCGTTCTTGGTGTTGTCGTCCGAGCCGCACGCCGTGAGGACCAGGGCACCGGACACGACGAGCGCCCCGAGGGCGGAGGCACGAAGCATGCTCTTGCGCTGAAGCGTCACTTTCGGGTGTTTCCTTCCAGAAGCCGCCGGCCGCTTTCTGGATCGGGGCGGCGTGCGAAGAGGACTACGTCGGTTTGCCCGGGGGAACCGCTCGCCGTGGCCGCGACTCTCTCCTTGCTCCTACGACGTTAGGCAGATCAGGTGAAGCGGCCGACCGGGGTAGGTGAACGGATGGTGAACCGTGGCGGGCGGGGTGGTGCGGAGGCAGGGTTCGCCATCCGACGACATCCCCCGTTGTCCCGCCGTTACCGTAGCGTGACCACGCCGACGGCCCGGAAGCGGGACGTCGTGGCCGGAAGTAGTCAGGGCCGAAGGGGCAGGGCCGAAGGGGCAGGGCCGAAAGGTCAGGCCTGCGCCGGAGCCGGCAGCCAGATGTGCTGGAAGGCGAGCCGCGAGGCCTCGACCTCGTGCCGCTGGTCCGCGTGCAGGACGCCGAGGGCGTAGGCCGTCGCGGGGGCGATACGGGGCGTGCGGGCCGCCGTGGCCGAGGCCCCGGCGGCCTCCGCGGCGTCCCGGTGGCGGTCCAGGGCCTCGCCGGCGGCCGCCAGCCGGGCCACGTCCTCGCCGAGCGCCTCCCGCGCGTACCGGTGGACCCGCAGCAGGCGGCGCACCTCGTTCCACGGGCCGTCGTGGTCCGCGTCGTACGGGTGCGAGGGGGAGGGGGCGGGGAGGGCGGCCACCGCCGCCGACAGGCGGGATCCGGCCACCTCCGCCAGGGGAACCAGGACGTCGTCCACCCGGCCCCGCGCCGCGACCGGGTCCAGCGGGACCTCCGAGGCCAGCACGGCCACCGCGTCGGCGACCGCGTGGAAGCGGGAGGAGCCCAGGGCCTGGAGCGCCGCCGAGTGCGCCCGCGTGCGGGACAGCGTCAGCTGCCGCTCCAGCAGCGCGCCCGCCCGGGCCGAGCCCACGGTCAGCGAGCCCGCCGTACCCCGGGGCGCGGGCACCTCGGGGCTTCCCGACAGCCGGTGCAGGGCGTCCATCAGCCGCGTGAGGCGGGCGCCGTACGCGTGCGCGTCGGCCAGCGTCGCCGAGAGCCACACCAGCTCCGTGCGCAGCGAGTCCGCCCAGCCGGTTTCGGCCACCGCTCTGAACGTGGACAGGGACGAGGAGATCCGGCGCGCCGCCCCCCGCAGGCCGCGCGCCGCTTCGCCGCCCTCGGCGGCCCCGCTCGCCGCGCCCTCGTCGTGCAGGCGCAGCCCGCGCAGGAAGGCGGTGGCCTGTGCGCGCAGGTACGCACCGAGTACGTCGCCTGCCGTGATCGCGGTCGGGTCATGGTTTGACTGAGCCACGCCGGCGCCTCCGGGCGTCTATGAGCATCTCCTGAACGTGCCGCAGCGGCTGGCCCTCGCCGTCCGTGCCGTGCCGGGTCCATTCGCCGTCCGGGCCCAGGTGCCACGAGGAGGTGGCGTCGGACATCCCGGTCTCCAGCAGCCGGTCCAGGGCCGCGCGGTGGGCCGGGTCGGCGACCCTGACCAGTGCCTCGATACGGCGGTCGAGGTTGCGGTGCATCATGTCGGCGCTGCCTATGTACACCTCGGGTTCGCCGCCGTTGCCGAAGGCGAAGACCCGGGAGTGTTCGAGGAAGCGGCCGAGGATCGAGCGGACCCGGACGTTGTCCGAGAGCCCGGGGACCCCGGGGCGGATCGCGCAGATGCCGCGGACCCAGATGTCCACGGGGACCCCCGCCTGCGAGGCCCGGTAGAGGGAGTCGATCAGCGCCTCGTCGACGATGGAGTTCAACTTGAGGCGGACGTACGCGGGGCGGCCGGCCCGGTGGTGTGCGGCCTCCTTGTCGATCCGGGAGATCAGCCCGTCGCGCAGCGAGCGCGGGGCCACCAGCAGCCGGCGGTAGGTCTCGCGGCGCGAGTAGCCGGACAGCCGGTTGAAGAGGTCGGAGAGGTCGGCGCCGACTTGCGGGTCGGCGGTGAGCAGGCCGAGGTCCTCGTAGAGCCGTGCCGTTTTGGGGTGGTAGTTCCCGGTGCCGACGTGGGAGTAGCGGCGCAGCTGGTCGCCCTCCTGGCGGACGACGAGCGAGAGCTTGCAGTGCGTCTTGAGGCCGACGAGGCCGTAGACGACGTGGCAGCCGGACTCCTCCAGCTTGCGCGCCCACTTGATGTTGGCCTGCTCGTCGAAGCGGGCCTTGATCTCGACGAGTACGAGGACCTGCTTGCCGGCTTCGGCGGCGTCGATCAGGGCGTCCACGATGGGGGAGTCGCCGGAGGTCCGGTACAGGGTCTGCTTGATGGCGAGGACGTCCGGGTCGCCGGCGGCCTGCTCCAGGAAGGCCTGCACGGAGGTGGAGAAGGAGTCGTACGGGTGGTGCAGCAGCACGTCCCGTGCGCGCAGCGCGGCGAAGATGTCGGGCGCGGACGCGGACTCGACCTCGGCGAGGTCGCGGTGCGTGCCGGCGACGAACTTCGTGAACTTCAGCTCGGGCCGGTCCAGCGAGGCGATCCCGAAGAGCGCGGTCAGGTCCAGCGGGCCGGGCAGCGGGTACACCTCGGAGGGGTTGACCTTCAGCTCCTGCACGAGGAGGTCCAGGACGCCGGGGTCGATGGACTCCTCGACCTCCAGGCGGACCGGCGGCCCGAAGCGGCGCCGCATGAGCTCCTTCTCCAGGGCCTGGAGGAGGTTCTCGGCGTCGTCCTCCTCGACCTCCAGGTCCTCGTTGCGGGTCACGCGGAACATGTGGTGCGCGAGCACCTCCATGCCGGGGAACAGCTCCTCCAGGTGCGCGGCGATGACGTCCTCCAGGGGGACGTAGCGCTGCGGGGAGGCCTCCAGGAAGCGGGAGAGGAGCGGAGGGACCTTGACCCGGGCGAAGTGGCGGTGGCCGCTGACGGGATTGCGTACGACCACGGCCAGGTTCAGAGAGAGGCCGGAGATGTACGGGAACGGGTGCGCGGGGTCCACGGCCAGCGGGGTCAGCACCGGGAAGATCTGGTTGCGGAACAGGGTGAAGAGGCGGGCCTGCTCCTTCTCGGTGAGGTCGGGCCACCGGATGAGGTGGACGCCCTCCTCGGCGAGCTGCGGGGAGATGTCCTGCTGGAAGCAGGCGGCGTGGCGGGCCATGAGCTCGCGGGAGCGGGTCCAGATCTGGTCCAGCACCTCGCGGGGCTGCAGTCCCGAGGCCGAACGGGTGGCGACACCGGTCGCGATGCGGCGCTTGAGGCCGGCCACGCGGACCATGAAGAACTCGTCGAGGTTGCTCGCGAAGATCGCCAGGAAGTTCGCGCGTTCCAGCAGGGGCGTCGCCGGGTCCTCGGCGAGCTCCAGGACGCGCTCGTTGAAGGCCAGCCAGCTGCGCTCCCGGTCCAGGAAGCGGCCCGCGGGGAGCTCGCCGGTGTCCTTGTCCTCGTAGGAGTCCAGATCCGCGTCGATGTCCGGTTCCAGGTCCACGTGCGGGCGGTGGGCGGCTATGGAACCGAGCCGCGCGTGGGCGCCGCTGGCGGCGCGCGAGGCCACGGCTTCCGAGGAGGCCGCGGACGCGTGGGACGGCAGCTGGGAGGGAACGTCGGTGGGCGCCGCTGCGCTGGGCTTGTGGCTCATGACTCCATTCTTCCGCGCACGCGGGAGGACAGGCGCGTCGGAAGTGTCGGCCGTCAGTCGGAGTCGGGGCTGCATGTCGTCAGCTTCGCGACCGTGCGTTAATGCCCGGTTAATGGCGTATGGCTTCCAGGGTCCGGGCGGACGGCCGCGCCGTGCGGGCCGGGGCTGCGGGCGGGGCGCGGCCCCCGCCCTCCCCCGCGCGCGGTCAGCTTTCGGTGCGGTACATCAGGTCCGTTTCGTGGGTGACGAAGCCCAGGGATTCGTAGACGGCCAGTGCGGCCGGGTTGTCGGCGTCGACGTAGAGCATGGCCGTGGGGAGGCCGGCGGCGGCCAGGTGGCGCAGGCCGATCGCGGTGAGGGCCTTGCCGAGGCCGCCGCCCTGGGCGTCGGGGCGGACGCCGACCACGTAGACCTCGCCGAGCTGCTGCTCGGCGTGGACCTTCGTCCAGTGGAAGCCGACGAGTTCGCCGTCCCGCTCGGCGAGGAAGAAGCCCTTGGCGTCGAACCAGGGCTGCGCGACGCGGTCGTTCAGGTCCCGCTGCACCAGGGAGCCCTGCTCCGGGTGGTGGGCGAAGGCGGCGGCGTTGGTGGCGAGCCAGGCCGCGTCGTCGGCGCCGGGCACGAAGGTGCGTACCGTCACGCCCGGCGGGAGGACCGGTTC
Source organism: Streptomyces sp. ISL-66 (assembly GCF_018614135.1). Classification (GTDB taxonomy): domain Bacteria; phylum Actinomycetota; class Actinomycetes; order Streptomycetales; family Streptomycetaceae; genus Streptomyces. The sequence continues at coordinate 9,814 of NZ_JAGGOW010000110.1, read as the reverse complement.
CGGCAGCGGCGGGGCGCCCGCGCCGAGCGGGCGGCGCAGCTGGCGCAGCTCGCGGAACAGGGTCAGGCCGAGGACCTGCGCGAGGTGGCGGGCGGCGGACTTGCCGCCGTGCGCCCACACCCGGATCCGCTTGCCGGAGGCGGCCAGCAGGGCGGTGCCCAGGGCCCGCCCGTGACCGCGGCCGCGCATCGAGGGGTGGACGACGAGCTCGGCGGCGGGTGCCTCCACCGGGTCGGTGTCCTCCAGCTGCCCGTATCCGGCGAGCCGGCCGCGCTCGGTGAGCAGGAAGTGCCGGATCCCCTCGCGCGACCCGCCGCGCAGTTGGAGTCGGCCCTGCTCGGACACGGCGGTGGTGCCGTCGCTGCGTGCCGCCTCCTCGATGAGGGCGAGGACGGCGTCGGCCTGTTCCTCCGTCAGTTCGTCGAGGGTCTCGATCTGGCGTCCCGGCTCCAGGGTCGCTGCTGCGTCGTCAGTCATGAGCCGAGCCTACGACCACGGCGGGAGCCCGCGCTGGCACGGGCGCGACGGCCTCGCGTCTCGTGTGCGTAACCAGCTCGATACCAGCTACCCCCTGTCGCGCTACGCGCGTTGACTCTAGGCTTCCCCAGACCTCCCAAGACGTATCGCTGTCCGCAAAGGGGACTAAATGTCAGCGACGCCACAACGGCACCGCCGAACCCGCCGGTTGACCCTCACCGCCCTCGCCGTCACGACGGCGGCCGGTGCGCTGGTCGCCGCCGCCCTTCCGGCCGGTGCCGCGAGTGGTGGCGGCGACGGCCACGACAACGGCCGTACCGTCGACGTGCAGATGCTGTCGTTCAACGACCTCCACGGCACGCTGGAGCCCCCGCAGGGCTCCTCCGGCACCGTGGCCGAGCGGCAGGCCGACGGCACCACCAAATCCATACCCGCGGGCGGAGTCGAGTACCTGGCGACCGGCCTGCGCGAGGCCCGAAAGGGCCACCCGTACTCCGTCACCGCGGCGGCCGGCGACATGATCGGCGCCAGCCCGATGGTGTCTGGCCTCTTCCACGACGAGCCCACCATCGAGGCCCTCAACGACCTCGAACTGGACGTCACCAGCGTCGGCAACCACGAGTTCGACGAGGGCAAGACCGAGCTGCGCCGCATGCAGTACGGCGGCTGCCACCCGGTCGAGGGCTGCTTCGAGTACGGCAAGGGCTTCGACGGCGCGGACTTCCAGTACCTCGCGGCGAACGTCGTCGAGGAGAAGACGAAGCGCCCGATGATGAGCCCGACCTTCGTCTGGAAGAAGGGGGACGTGAAGATCGGCTTCATCGGCGTCACCCTGGAGGGCACCCCCGACGTCGTGACCGCCGACGGGGTCAAGGGCCTCACGTTCGGCGACGAGGTCGAGACGATCAACAAGTACGCCGAGCAGCTGAACAAGCAGGGCGTGAAGTCGATCGTGGCGCTGGTCCACGAGGGCGGCCTGCCCGCGAGCGGCGCGTACAACTACGACTGCGACGTACCGGGCGCCGGCGCCGGCATCTCCGGGGCCATCGTCGACATCGCGAAGAACGTCTCGCCGAAGGTCGACGCCCTGGTCACCGGCCACACGCACCAGGCGTACGCCTGCAACATCCCCGACCCGGCGGGCAACCCGCGCACGGTCACCTCGGCCGCCTCCTACGGCCGGCTGTTCACGGACACCACCCTCACGTACGACCGCAAGACCAAGGACATCGTCCGTACGCCGGTCGCCGCGCCGAAGCCGGTCCAGAAGGTCGTGAACCGGGACCAGCCCAAGGCCCCGGACCTGACCGCGCTGATCCAGCGCTGGAACGCGCTCGCCGCGCCGATCGCGAGCCGTCCGATGGGTTACATCGCCGGGGACATCGCGGGACGCGGCTCGGCGGAGTTCGAGAAGCCGCTCGGCGACGTGATCGCCGACGCGCAGCTCGAGGCCCTGGCCCCGGCCGACAAGGGCGGCGCCCAGCTCGCCGTCATGAACCCGGGCGGCATCCGCGCCGACCTCGCCTACAAGGCGGCGGGCGGCGAGGGCGACGGGGTGGTGACGTACGGCGAGTCATACACGGTCCAGCCGTTCACCAACATGATGAACGTCGTCGACCTGACCGGCGCCCAGCTGGTCACCATGCTCCAGCAGCAGGTCAGCGGCACGGTCAACGGCCCGAACCCGAAGATCCTGCAGGTCTCCAAGGGCTTCACCTACACCCTGGACACCACCAAGGCGGGCGCCGAGCGCATCGTCGTGGACTCCGTGAAGCTGAACGGCGCGGCGATCGACCCCGCCAAGACCTACCGCGTCGCGATGAACGAGTTCCTCGCGGGCGGCGGCGACGGCTTCACGGTCCTGAAGGAGCACAAGAACAAGCTGGTGGGCGCGTCCGACCTGGACGTCTTCAACGCCTACCTGGCCGGGCACTCCTCGCAGACGGCCCCGCTGGCCGTCCCGACGGCGGACCGGATCACCGTCGTCAAGTAGGGCGACGGCAGTACGTACGCGAGTACGCGCGAGGGGGGTGGGCCACGACGGCCCACCCCCCTTCGGCGTGTCAGAGCGCGCGCACGAACTCCGCGAAGGCGGCCGGGGCGACGGTGAAGGCGGGGCCGTCGGGGTTCTTGGAGTCCCGGACGGCGATCCGGCAGGGCTGGGTGGCTACCTCGACGCAGTCGCCGCCGGTGGTGCTGCTGTACGAGGCCTTGCGCCAGTCGGCGGTGCCGAGAGGAGCGCACTCGACGCAGTCGCCGCCGGTGCCACCGCTGTAGCTCGACTTACGCCACAGAACGGCCTTCAGGTCCTGATTGGTCCCCATAACGTTCCTCCCGTACACAGGCGATCAGTTCCGCGGATTCCTCCACAGAGAGGGCCGCAGCCTGCAGGTGATCGTATCGGTGCGCGCAGTCCCTGACTGTGTCGGGATTGGCGGTCACATTGGCCGATCCGTAGCTCTCGGCATAGATGATATCGGGGTCGCTCTCGAACCTCAGGACGTTGAACGCGCCTACGGTCGCCGGATGTTGGCCGGCCGTGAAGGGCAAGACCTGGACACGGACAGCGCGCTGGTCTCGGAAGCCCAACAGGTGGTCCAGTTGGTTACGCATGATCGCGCGGGAGCCGAACGGCCGGTGTAGGACGGCTTCGTCCAGCACCACCCAGGTCAGGGGCGGGCGCTCCCTGCTCAGGATGCGCTGCCGCTCCAACCTTGCGGCCACGGCTTCGTCTAGCTTGTCCGACCATCCGGCCTGGAGCACCGCCCGTGCGTACGCCTCCGTCTGCAACAGCCCGTACACCAGCTGCGCCTGGAACGAGGAGATGTGTGTGGCCTTGGCCTCCATCTCCGCATACGCCTGGAACCACGTCGGCAGCTGACTCCGGAGCACCAGCCCCACCAGCCGGGAGAACACGCCGCCCGTCCCGAGCGCCGCGTCCAGCCGTTCCGAGAAGTCGCGGGTCGGTACCTTCCGGGCCGTCTCGATCTGGCCGATGAGTGAGGCGGCGCAGAAGACGATGTCCCCCAGCTGCCCCTGTTTCAGCCCGGCGGCCTCCCGCAGGCGGCGCAGTTCCGAGCCGTAGTAGTCCAGCGGGGACGCGCTGGGATCGAGATCGCGGATGTTGACCATGGAGCGGTCACCCCCAAGTACACGCCGTGCGGCGTTCGTTTCGGTCTCTTACCGAGCGTAGTGACGCGACTGCGGTCGGGTGGGGGAAATCCGCAACCCGTACCCGATCAGAGGCCGGCGAGGAAGCCCTTCACCGCCAGGGTGAAGCCCTCCGGGTCCTGGAGCTGGACGAAGTGGTCCGAGTCCACGGGGGCGTACGAGGTCCCGGGCCGGCGCGACACCATGGCGTCGGCCTGCTCCTGCCCGAGCACCTGGCTGCGTCGGCCGTGGACCAGCAGCGCCGGGCAGTCGCTCGCCAGCCAGGCCTCCCGGTGGTCGCCGTGGACGGCGTTCTCGGAGTCGACGGTGTCCTGCGGGTGGAACGGGAGCCTTGGCGGAGGCGTGGTCCGGTATGCCGCTCAACGGGCCCTACCAAGCCGGGAGTTGACCGAAGGTCAGGGCTACCGGTGGGTAGTAATGGCCGGCTCCGCGCGCCATAATCCGCGCACCACTGGGTCGACAAAGGGGCGGGCATGGGCGTGGAAGCGCGTACGGGCGGCGGGATCGGGCGGCGCGGGTTTCTGGCCGGGGCGGCGGCCCTCGGGGCCGGGGTGGCGCTGGGGGCGAGTGCCGCACCGGCCTCCGCCCAGGCGCTCGGGACCCAGGACTGGATGGGCGGGCTCGGCGACTCCACCGCCCTCCAGCGGATGACCATCCCCGGCACCCACGATTCGGGCGCGACCAGGGGCGGGCTCTACGTCGCCTGCCAGAACACCTCCGTCGCCGAGCAGCTCGACTCCGGGATCCGCTTCCTGGACGTCCGCTGCCGGGTGAGCGGCGGCTCGTTCGCGATCCACCACGGCGCCTACTACCAGAACTTGATGTTCGGGGACGTGCTCGTGGCCTGCTGGAACTTCCTCGCCGCCCACCCCTCCGAGACCGTGCTGATGCGGCTCAAGCAGGAGTACTCCGAGGAGAGCGACGCCACCTTCCGCGCCGTCTTCGACGACTACCTGAACAACCGGGGCTGGAGCCCGCTGTTCAAGATCGCGAACACGCTGCCCACCCTCGGCCAGACGCGCGGAAAGGTCCTGCTGCTCCCCGACAACGGCGGCCTGCCCGGAGGGCTGCGCTACGGCGACGGCAACGTCTTCGACATCCAGGACGACTACATGGCCGAGCCCTTCGGCAAGCGGGGGAAGATCGAGAACCAGTTCCGCAAGGCCGTCGCCCAGCCGGGGAAGCTCTTCATGAACTACACGAGCACGGCGGCCGGCCTGCCGCCCCGGTGGAATTCCGACCGGCTCAATCCGCAGGTGCACTCGTTCGTCGACGGCTCGGAGCTGGCCGGCCGGACCGGGCTCGGGATCGTCCCGATGGACTTCCCCAACACCCGCTCCGGCCTGGTCGCCTCACTGATCCGGCACAACTGACGGCTGCCCCGAGAGCTCCTGCCCGTCGGCCGGAGCCGGGCTCGGCGGCGGAGTCGGGGCCCCCGGGACGCGGAGCACCGCTTCCGTGCCGGGCCCGCCGTCGCGCGGCGCCCGCAGCTCGGCCGTGCCGCCCGCGCGCAGCACCGTACGGGCCACGATCGACAGGCCGAGGCCGCTGCCGGGCAGTGCGCGGGCCGACGGGGAGCGCCAGAAGCGCTCGAAGACGTGCGGGAGGTCGTCGGCCGGGATGCCGGGCCCGTGGTCGCGTACGGTCAGCTCGCCCGCGCGCAGCACCACGGCGACCTCGCCGCCCGGCGGGCTGAACTTCACCGCGTTGTCCAGGACGTTGACCACCGCGCGCTCCAGGGCCGCCGCCTCGCCGCGTACGTACCAGGGCGCCAGGTCGGAGGTGAACTCCAGCTCCGGGCCGCGCAGCCGGGCCCGGGACAGCGCGGTGCGCGCGATCTCGTGCAGGGCCACCACGCCCAGCGGACCGGGGGCGGCCGCGTCCGGGCGGGACAGCTCCTGCAAGTCACCGATCAGCGAGGCCAGTTCCGTCATCTGCGCCTTGACCGAGGCCAGCAGCTCCTTGCGGTCCTCGGGCGGGATGGCGCGGCCGGTCTGCTCGCTGCGCGCCAGCAGTTCGATGTTGGTGCGCAGGGAGGTGAGCGGGGTGCGCAGCTCGTGCCCGGCGTCCGCGATCAGCTGCGCCTGGCGCTCCTGGGAGGAGGCGAGCGCGGCCGTCATGGAGTTGAAGGACCGCGACAGGCGGGCGATCTCGTCGTCGCCCTCGTCGGGGATCCGGACGGTCAGGTCCTCGGTGCGGGCGATGTGCTCGACGGCGCCGGTCAGTTCGTCGACCGGGCGCAGCCCCGTACGGGCCACCCACAGGCCGGCCGCGCCGGCGCCGACGACACCGATGCCGCAGACGAGGACGAGCACCCAGGCCAGGGTGGACAGGGGCTTGTCGATGTCGGAGAGGGGCTTGGCTACCGAGATCGCGGCGTTCTGCACACCCGGTCCGGAGGTCAGCTCCACGGGCTGGGTGTAGATGCGCACGGGGGTGCCGTCCGTGGTCTTGCCGTCGTACATGACCGCTCCGCGCAGCCCCTTGGCCACTTCGAGGTCGTAGGCGGTGACCGGGAGGGTGTTCTTCCCGTCCACCCAGCAGCGCCCGCCCGCCGGCAGCACGATCTGCACCTGCGCGCTCAGGTTGTTCTCGAAGGGGCCGGGCACCTTCTCCTGGCAGCCGAGCCGGTTCAGTGTCTGGCTCGCCTGCGCCCTGGCGTTGGTGGAGCGCAGCGAGCTGTTCAGCTGGTCGTTGAGCTGGGTGCGGACCATGAACCAGCTGATGACGGCGACGGCCGCGACGGCCACCGCCACCGCGACCGTGACGAGCAGGGCGAGCCGCGAGCGCAGCGGGAGGGCGCGGAATCTGGCGGCCGGGCTCATTCGGGGCCGCTCTCGCCGGCCCGCAGTACGAAGCCCACCCCGCGCACGGTGTGGACCAGGCGGGGCTCGCCCCCGGCCTCGGTCTTGCGGCGCAGGTACATCACGTACACGTCCAGCGAGTTGGAGCTGGGCTCGAAGTCGAAGCCCCACACGGTCTTGAGGATCTGCTCGCGGGTCAGGACCTGGCGCGGGTGCGCGAGGAACATCTCCAGCAGGGTGAACTCGGTACGGGTCAGTTCCACGGGGCGTCCGGCGCGGGTGACCTCGCGGGTGACCAGGTCCATGCGCAGGTCGCCGAAGACCAGGGCGTCGGCGTCCTCGGGGAGGGCGCCTCCGTGGGCGGCGTAGGAGCTGCGGCGCAGGAGTGCGCGGACGCGGGCGAAGAGCTCGTCCAGCTCGAACGGCTTGACCAGGTAGTCGTCGGCGCCGGCGTCGAGGCCGGTGACGCGGTCGCCGACGGTGTCGCGGGCGGTCAGCATCAGGACCGGGGTGGTGGTGCCGGCGGCGCGCAGGCGCCGGGCGGCCGTCAGACCGTCCATCCGGGGCATCTGGATGTCCAGGATGATCAGGTCGGGGGCGTAGGAGGCCGCCTTGTCGAGGGCGTCGAGCCCGTCGACGGCGGTCTGTACGCCGTACCCCTCGAAGGCCAGGCTGCGGCGCAGGGCCTCGCGCACGGCCGGTTCGTCGTCGACGACGAGGATGCGCTGCTGGTCGCCTTCGGCGGTCATTCGGTCCCCCAGGGGTGGTGGTCGGTCTCCTCACAGGCTCGCACGGTCGCCCTAGTAGGAGGTCCCGAAACCGGTGGTGCCGCTGCTGCTGCCGCCACCGTTGCCGGTGCTGTCGCCGCCGCCCGCGCCGCCGGGGCCGCCCTTGCGCAGGGAGGGCAGGTCGGCCTTGATCGTGTTGACGGGGATGGCGAAGCCGAGGCCGACGCTGCCGGCGGAGCCGCTGCCGCTGGAGGGGGAGTAGATCGCGGAGGGCATCCCGACGATCTCGCCGTTCATGTTGACCAGGGCGCCGCCGGAGTTGCCGGGGTTGAGGGAGGCGTCGGTCTGGATGGCCCTGTACGAGGTGGTGTCCGATCCGGTGTTCCCGTTGAACTGCTTGCCGCCGTAGGAGAACGGGAAGCCGTCCTGGGGGGACTGCTGCTGCTCGGACTTCGGGACGTTCACCTCGCGGTTCAGCGCGGAGACGATGCCGCTGGTGACCGTGCCGGTGAGGCGGTCGGGGGAGCCGATGGCGACGACCTCGTCGCCGACCTTGAGCTTGTCGGAGTCGCCGAGAGCGGCGGCTTTGAGGCCGGTGGCGCCCTGGAGCTTGATGAGGGCGAGGTCCTTGTCCGGGTCCGTGCCGACGATCTTCGCCTGGTACTTCTTGCCGTCGCTCATCGTCACCTGGATCTGGGAGGCGCCGTCGACGACGTGGTTGTTGGTGACGATCTCCCCGTCGGCGGTGATCACGACGCCGGAGCCGGTGCCCTGGCCGGACCCGGTGCTGGTGTCGATGCGGACGACGGAGGGGCTGACGTTCTCGGCCACGCCGGAGACGGTGCCGCTGTTCGACTGCGAGATGGTGTTGCCGTTGACCCCGGCGCCGCCGACGCTTCCGTTGGCGGCGAGCAGCTGCTGTACGCCGGCCGCCGTGCCGCCGCCGATGACCGCCGCGGCCAGGGCGACGGCGGCGAGGAGCGCGACGGGGCGCTTGGCGCGGGCCTGCCCGTGGTGCGGGACCGGGGCGGGGGCCGCGGCGGCGGCCTCGCCCCAGGTGGCCCAACCGCCGTGGCCGGCTCCGCCGGCGCTCGGGGGGACGGTCTCGCCCTGGATGACGGGCGGGGTGTGGGCCTCGTGCCAGCCCGGGGCGGGCGGGGAGGCCGGGGGGTAGGCGGGCGGCGGGGGGTACGAGGCCTCGTGGGCCAACCGGTCACGACCGCGCTGCCAGTCCTCGCCGAGGGGCGCGGGCTGGGCCGGGCGGTTCTCCTGGGGGTACTCGCCTTCGCGGCGGAAGTTCTCGGTCATGGATACGACGGTGCGCCCGGATCATGAGAGCTTCCTGAATCCCCGCTGAGAAGCCCGACAGAACCGTGTATGCCCGATATAAGCCCGGGTGACTTCGGCCTCGCCGGCGTTTCCCCGCAGGGTCAGTGGCAGCCGCAGGAGCGGCGGATGACCAGGGCCGACGGGAACTGCTTCAGGCGTTCCCGGCGGGAGCCGGCCACGCGGAGCGCGTCGTCCAGGACGAGGTCCACCGCCGCGCGGGCCATCGCCGGGCGGTCCGAGGCGATCGTCGTGAGCGGCGGGTCCGTGAGGGCCGCCTCCTTCACGTCGTCGAAGCCGGCCACGGCCAGCTCCCCGGGAACGTCGATGCGCAGCTCCCGCGCCGCCCGCAGCACGCCGATCGCCTGGTCGTCCGTGGCGCAGAAGATGGCCGGGGGCCGGTCCGGGCCGGCCAGGACCTCCAGGGCGACCTTGTACGCGTCGTAGCGGTTGTACGGGGCCTGGAAGAGGCGGCCCTCCACGGAGCGGCCGGATTCGAGCATCGCCCGGCGCCAGCCCTCGACGTGGTCGGCCACCGGGTCGCCCACCTCGGGGGTGCTCTCGACGCCGCCGAGGCAGGCCACGTACGGGTGCCCGTGCTCCAGCAGGTGCCGGGTGGCGAGCTGGGCGCCGCCGATGTCGTCGGTGACGACGGCGACGTCGTCGATCGCCTCCGGGCGCTCGTGGAGGAGGACCACCCGCGCGTCCCACGCCTCGATCTCCGAGGCGGCCCGCTCGCTCATGCCCTGGCTGACGAGGATCAGTCCGGAGACCCGCATGCCGAGGAACGCCCGCAGGTAGTGGACCTCGCGCTCGTCGCGGTAGTCGGAGTTCCCGACCAGGACCATTTTCCCGCGTTCGGCGGCGGCCTGTTCGACCGCGTGCGCCATCTCCGCGAAGAACGGCTGACGGGCATCGGGGACGATCATGCCTATGAGGTCGGTGCGCCGTGAGGCCATCGCCTGCGCGACCCGGTCCGGGCGGTAGCCCAGGTCCTTGATCGCGGCGAGGACACGCTCGCGCGTGGCCGGGGCAACCGGCCGGGGTCCGTTGTTGATCACGTAACTCACGACGGCGGTAGAAGTACCCGCAAGTCGTGCCACGTCATCCCGCGTCACCTTGGCCACGCGCGGCAGTCTACGCGGGGTGACCTGCCTCTGGGCAGGGCGTCCGGGGAGGTCGGTCCCGCGGCCCCCTAGGTCCTGTCTGGAGTCCAGATCATGAGTTTGGTAGATCGCCTGCGCGCAGGGTCTTGGTCTTGATAGGCCATCAGTCATGGCACGAGGCGATCTCACCGACGAGCAGTGG
>NZ_JAGGOW010000109.1:48569-68750 GCF_018614135.1 Streptomyces sp. ISL-66 | reverse complement strand
GTTCCGGCCTCGTGCGCGCCTGGTGGGCCGACGGGCGCGGCCTCTCGGCGGGCGCGGTGGCGGAGCTGGCGGCCGCCGTGCTGCCGCCGCGGGAACGCCTGAGGTACGACGCCGTTTCCGATCCGCTCGGCCGGGCCGAGTTCGTCCTGGCCCGGTTCCTGTTGCGCCGCGCGCTGGGCCGGGTGCTCGGCCGCCCGCCCGCCCGCGTACGGCTCGCCGCCGACCGCGCCGGCCGCCCGTGGGTGGCGGGCGCGCCGGGCGTGGACGTGAGCATCGCGCACGCCGCGGGCCTGGTCGCCGTCGCCGTGGGCACCGGGCTCGCGCCCCGTACCCGGATCGGTGTCGACGTCGAGCAGGTCCGCCCCGTGCCCGGGGCCGGAGCGATGGCCCGGCGGCTGTTCTCCCCCGCCGAACGCGCCCGCCTGGGAGCCGCCCCGAGCGGGGCCGGGGACCTGCTGTGGCTGGACATCTGGACCAGGCGGGAGGCGTACGTGAAGGCCCTCGGCACCGGGGTCCGCGCCATGGCCTCCGCTCCGGACCAGGACGTCGGCCACGTCTGGCATCCGCTGCGGCTGCCGCGCGGATTCACCGGGGGCCTGGTGGTCGTGCCTCCGGCCTGACCGGCCGGGCCCCTTCCCTTTCCACACCGACCTCATCCGTCCCATCCGCCCGATCCGTCCCCCATCCCTCTCCCATCCTTCCCACCCCTTCGCATTCCAAGGAGCAGTTCCATGACGTCAGAGAACACCGCCGCGGACTTCGCCGTCACGCTGGTCGGCGGTCCCACCGTGGTCATCGACCTGGGCGGGCTGCGGTTCGTGACGGACCCGACCTTCGACACCGCCGACTCGTCCTACGAGATGGGCCCGGTGGCCCTGCGCAAGACCGCGGACCCCGCGCTCGCCGCGGACGAGCTCGGCACGGTCGCGGCCGTCCTGCTCTCGCACGACCAGCACCCCGACAACCTCGACGGGGCCGGGCGCGCCTTCCTCAAGGAGGTTCCGCTGGTCCTCACCACGGAGCAGTCCGCCGAGCGCGTCGGCGGTACGGGGCTCGCGCCCTGGGCCGAGCACGTCCTGGAGCGCCCGGACGGCGGCCGGCTCGTCGTCACCGCCGTCCCGGCGCAGCACGGTCCGGCCGGGACCGAGCCGATGCTCGGCTCCGTCACCGGCTTCCTGCTGACCGGTGAAGGTCTGCCGACGGTGTACGTCAGCGGCGACAACGTCTCCCTGGAGCCGGTACGGGAGCTCGCGGAGCGCGTCGGCGCGAACGGCATCGACCTGGCGGTGCTGCACGTGGGCGCCGCCCAGCTCGCCCCGTTCGGACCGACGCTGCTCTCGATGACCGCCGAGCAGGCGGTGGAGACGGCGGACCTGCTGGGCGCGCGCAAGGTGCTCGCCGTGCACCAGGACGGCTGGCAGCACTTCACGGAGGGCCAGGACGCCGTCGCCGCGTCGTTCGCGAAGGCGGGCGGGACGGAGCGGCTCGTCGTTCCCGAGGCGGGCAGCCGCTTCGCGCTCTGAGGCGCGGGCCGGGCTGACCCGCCCGGCAGTCGCAACGGATGGTGCCCCGGACCGCTCCTGCGGCCCGGGGCACCATCCGTTCGCGCGCCGGTCACGCCGTTCGCGGGCCGGTCGCGCCGGTCAGGCGCCCATCGCGTGGTGTCCCCCGTCGACGTGGACGATCTCGCCCGTGGTCGCCGGGAACCAGTCCGAGAGCAGCGCGGCGCAGGCTCGCGCCGTGGACTCCGTCTCGGTGATGTTCCAGCCCAGCGGTGCCTTGGCCGCCCAGTCGTCCTGGGTGCGGGCGAGGCCCGGTATGGCCTTCCCGGCGGTGGTCCGCAGGGGTCCGGCGGCCACGAGGTTGGACCTGATGCCGTGCGGCCCCAGTTCCCGCGCGAGGTACCGGTTGGTGGATTCCAGGGCGGCCTTGGCCACGCCCATCCAGTCGTAACCGGACCAGGCCTTCGTGGCGTCGAAGGTGAGCCCGACGACCGAGCCGCCGCGGCCCATGAGGGGCAGCAGGGACTTGGCGAGCGACATGTAGGAGTAGGCGGAGGTGTGGACGGCGGTGGCCACGTCCTCCCAGGGTGCGGTGAGGAATCCGCCGAGGCAGCTCGGCGGGGCGAAGGCGATGGAGTGCAGTACTCCGTCGACACCGCCGAGGTGTTCGCCCACGGCCTCCGGCAGCCGTTCGAGGTGCCGCGGATCGGTGACGTCCAACTCCACGACCTGCGGCTTCTCGGGCAGGCGGCGGGAGACGAGTTCGACCAGTGACATCCGGCCGTAGCCGGTGAGGACGATGCGGGCCCCCTGTTCCTGGGCGACCTTGGCGGCGGCGAACGCGATCGAACGCTCGGTGATCACGCCGGTGACCACGATGCGCTTGCCGGCGAGCAGACCGCCGCCCGGGGCGAGCGGCGCGGTGGCGGTGGCGGGTGTGGTGATCGTGGAGGCGGTGGTGGTCGTCGATGCGGTCGTGTTCGTCGATGCGGCGGTGTTCGATGCGGTGGTCGTCATGGGATCAGTGCCCCATTCCGAGGCCGCCGTCGACCGGTATGACCGCACCGGTGACGTAGCCGGCCCGCTCGCCCGCGAGCCAGGCCACCGTGTCGGCCACGTCCTCGGGGCTGCCCGCCCGGCCTGCCGGGATCTCCGCCAGGTGTGCGGCCTTGCGGGTCTCGGCCATGGCCGCGGTCATGCCGGTCTCGATGAGACCGGGCGCCACCACGTTCACGGTGATCCCGGACGTGGCGCACTCGCGGGCCAGGGACCGTGCCATGCCGACCATGCCGGCCTTGCTGGCGGCGTAGTTGACCTGGCCCTGGTTTCCTCGCAGCCCGGCGACGGACGACACGAAGACGATGCGACCCCACCGGCCGCGGAGCATTTTGGGCAGCGCCCGCCGGGCACAGCGCCAGCCACCGGTGAGATTGGTGTCGATGACCCGGGAGAAGTGTTCTTCCCGCATCCGCAGCATCGGCCGGTCGTCAGTGATCCCGGCATTGGATATCAGGATCTCCACCGGCCCGAGTTCCGCCTCGACCTCCTTGAATGCGGCGTCGATCTGTTCCGGATGGGCGACATCGCACCGCACGGCGAGAAATTTCCCGTCCGGCGGATCGCTGCGATAGGTGATCGCGACCCGGTCTCCATTGGCGAGGAATTCCTCGGCAATGGCCAGGCCGATGCCCCTGTTTCCTCCCGTGACCAGCACCGTGCGTGGCAACGAAACGCTCCGTTCCTTTTTTGATTCCTCGCTTACCCAACCTTGGGACCAGCCCTGGGATCAGCCCTGGGATCAGCCCTGGGATCAGCCCTGGATGGAAGTGCTCTGGAATTCCTTCATGTAGTAGGCGTTCCCGACCCGCACGGCCGTCCAGGAGACGATGATGCGCTGGCCGATCGGCACCTGCTCGGGGTCGGTGTAGGTGTCACCGGGCTTGAGCAGCCCGCCGAGCCCGTCGATCACGGCGGTGCTGGTCGACAGGCAGCGCACGGTGAGGGGCCTGCCGATCATGCGGGTGCCCTTGAGCGGACCGGCGAAGGCGGAGGTGTAGAAGCTCGCGATCGAATCCCGGCTGGTGAGGTAGGCACCATTGCTCGGAATCATGTGCCCGTCGGTCGTGAACTGCGCGGCGACACCGGCGGCGTCACCCCGGTTCCAGGCGTCGAACAGCCGGTGCGGAACATCGGTGATGGCGGTCTGCGTGGAAGAACACGAGAGAGCCAGCGAGGCCTCGTCCTCCGCCGACGCATTCGCCGCGGTGGCCACTCCGGCCAGGAGTACGAGAGAAACAGCAGGAACCATGATGCGACGGACGAGATTCACGAAATCTCCCATTGACTGACGATTGGGCTCACCCGCACAGCCTAGAGGCGTCCGGAATGGAAGAAAAGTTTTGGCCGGAGACCATCAGGAATTCGAATAGCGGAATGCGACTACTCGGAATCAGCCTTTCCGCTTTCCGTTCCGCGCTCGCCCTCGGTCACCTTTTCCACGCGTACGGGCACCCCGTTGAAGACGGCCGTCCCCGACAGCGGATCCACGAGCGTGCTGTCGGTGACCGCGTTCATGCTCACGCCCGGCTGGGTGGCCGCGTGCGACAGCCGGCTGCCCTCGCGCCCGTGCCCCCAGCCGTACGGAAGGCTCACCACGCCTTCGCGCAGCCGGTCGGTGGGCTCCACCGGCACCACCACCTCACCGCCGCGGCCCCGGACCCGTACCCGCTCGCCGGCGGTGACGCCCAGGCGCTCGGCGTCCCGCGTGCTGATCTCCAGGGTGCAGCGGTTGGTCCCGCCCGACAGCGTCGGGATGTTGTGGGACCAGCTGTTGACGGACTTCAGCTGGCGGCGCGAGATGAGCACCAGCTCACCGGAACGCAGGTCCCGCATCCGCCCGTCGAGCCGGTGCAGGTCCCCGGTGATGCCGGCCGGGCACAGTTCCACCAGGCCGGACGCGGTCATCACGACCTCCCGGCGGCGGGGCCGCAGCGGCCCGAGGTCGATGCCGTTCGGGTTCTCCTTGAGCAGGGCCAGGTTCAGGCCGTCCGGGCGGACGCCGAACAGGTCGCCGGCGGCTCCCAGCCTGAGCATCGAGTCGAGCCGCCGCTCCAGGGCGTTGTCCCCGGTCAACCGAGCCTTCAGCTCGGCTGGTTCGCGGCCGCGCAACGGCGAGTCCGGCCGGCCGGTGGCCGCCCGCAGGGTCAGGTCGATCAGGGCCTCGTCCACGCTCTGCGGATCCCCGGCCGCGCTCTTGCCCGAGGCGATGAGGACCAGCCGGGCGAGGATCTCCGCCTCGCTGGGACGGCCCGGCGGGAGGGCGCGCACCGGTGACGAGAAGCGCGCGTTGCGGCGTACGGACCGGCCGGCGAGGACCACGTCGTAGTGCGGTGACTCCATGGCGCTCGGCGGCGGCAGGATCACCGACGCGTGGCGGGTGGTCTCGTTCAGGTACGGGTCGACGCAGACCATGAAGTCCAGCTCGGGCAGGGCCCGGTCCAGCCGCTCGCCCTGCGGCGCGGCCAGGACCAGGTTCCCGGCTATGCACAGCAGGGCCCGTACCCGCCCCTCGCCGGGCGTGTCGATCTCGTCGGCGAGGGTCGCGGTGGGGAGCTCCCCGTTGACCTCCGGCAGGCCCCGTACCCTGCTGTGCCAGCGCCCGGTGCGGAAAGGCTCGGCGGGGCGGCGGGTGGCGTGCGGCGCCTCGCCGAAGAGCACCCCGCCGGGACGGTCGAAGTTGCCGGTGACGATGTTGACCACGTCCACCAGCCAGCTGGTGAGCGTGCCGAACTCCGTGGTGCAGGTGCCCAGTCGCCCGTACACGGCGGCCGTGGGCGCCGCGGCCAGATCGCGCGCCAGCCGACGGATCGTTTCGGCCGGGACGCCGCAGGCCTCCGCGACCTCCTCGGCCGCGAACGCCTTCACGTGGCCGGACAGCTCCGCGAACCCGGCGAAGCCCGCGCCGGGATCGGTCGCGAGGTCCTCGTCGAACAGGGTGTGGACGATGCCGAGCAGCAGCAGCGCGTCGGTTCCGGGGCGGACCGGGACGTGCTCGTCCGCGAGGTCCGCGGTACGCGTCCGGCGCGGATCGACCACGACCAGCCGCCCGCCCCGCGCCCGCAGCGCCTTGAGGCGTCCCGGCAGGTCGGCGACCGTCCACAGGCTGCCGTTGGACTCCATGGGGTTGGCGCCCAGGATCAGCATGTGGTCGGTGCGGTCGATGTCCGGCAGGGTGAAGGCGAGCGGATCCCCGTACATCAGGCCGCAGGCCACGCTCTTGGGCATGGTGTCGAGCGTGGTGGAGGAGTAGACGTTCCGGGTCCCGAGCCGTTCCCGCAGCACCAGCAGGTAGAGGGGCAGGGCCAGCGTGTGGATGACCGGGTTCCCCATGTAGACGGCGACGGCGTCGCGCCCGTGCCGCTCCGTCACCGCCCGCAACCCGCGCTCGACGGCCTCGAACGCCTCCGCCCAGCCCACCTCGTCGAACCCACCGTCGGGCCGGCGCACCAGCGGCGCGCTCAGCCGGTCCGGATCACCGTCGAAGCGACCCAGCGAAGCGCCCTTCGGGCAGAGGTACCCCTTGCTGAACACGTCGTCCGGATTGCCCCGGACCCGGGTGACCACCTCGTCCACCAGCGTGATGCTCAGCCCGCAGGTCGCCTCGCACAGAGGGCACACCCGCATCGCGGTCCGATCCAAGACTGCCCCCGTACCTCTTGACCAATTGCCCGCAATCCAACCAGCGGGGATACACCCACCCCCCTGCGTTCCGCTGTACGAGAACGGTTTCCACCGATGTTGGCGCGCATCTGCAATCCGCCCCGCACGACCCGCGAGGCGGGTTCGCGCTCTCCGTCCGGCGAATCGGCTTCATCGCACGTCGCGACTTCATCGCACGTCGCGGGTCCGTCCGCAGCCCCTTCGCGGACGTCGGCCCGCTCCCGACGGGCCGGGGCGGAGCCGCCACGGGGCATCAGCCGCCAGTGCCCGGCAAGGACCAGTACGAAGACCCCCGCCCCCGCGAGGCAGGCCGCGCGGAAGCCGCCGGACAGCAGGAGCGCCCCGATGGCGGCCGCCGTACTCCCGGCGAACTGGCTCGAGACGAGGAGGCGGGCCAGCGGACTCACCGGGCCGGACCCCGCCTGGTGGACGCGGCGACGACCCGGCCGGCGCGCATCTCGATCACGCGGTCGCTGAAGTGACGTACCACCGCCATGTCGTGGCTGATGAAGAGATAGCCGAGCCCGAGACGTTCCTGCAGCTCGGCCAGGAGATTGAGGATGCCGGCGCGCAGCGACGGATCCAGCGCGGAGACCGGCTCGTCCAGGACGAGCAGCCGAGGGTCGCAGGCCAGCGCGCGGGCGATGCCGGCCCGCTGGCACTGGCCGCCGGACAGCTCGTGCGGCAGCCGGTCACCGTGCACCGAGGTCAGGCCGACCAGGTCGAGCAGTTCGGTGACACGGGCCCGGGAGTCGGCTTTGGTACGCCCCCGCACCCGCAGGGGCTCCGCGACCGCGTCGCGGATGCGCAGGCGAGGGCTGAGGGAGCCGTAGGGGTCCTGGAAGACCGGTTGCATCGCCGGGCGCAGGGGCCGAAGGCGGCGCTCGTCGAGCGCGGTGAGTTCCTGCCCCTGGAACCACACCTCGCCGCCGTCCGGACGCCGCAGCTGGAGCACGGCCGTGGCGGTGGACGACTTGCCGCAGCCCGAAGGGCCGGTCAGCGCCACGGTCTCACCGGCGGCGATGTCGAACGAGACGTGGTCGACGGCGAGCGCCTCGCCGAAGCGGACCACCAGGTCGCGTACGGAGAGCAGAGGTATGAGCGGGTTCATGCGGGGCTGGCCCTCTCCAGGAACGACTCGGCGAGCGATGGGGTCAGTTCGCGCCAGCGGTGGCAGGAGACCGAGCGCCGGCCGTACGTCTCCTCCGGCTCGGGCAGCTCCTTGCGGCACCGCTCCTCGGCCAGCGGGCAGCGGGGCGCGAAGGCGCAACCGGGGGGCAGGGCGTCGAGCGCGGGCGGCGCACCGGAGATCGCCGGGAGCCGGCGTCCGGGCAGTCGGCGTCCGGGCGACGGTTCTTCGGGCGGCGGTCCTCCGGGCGACGGTCCTTCGGGCGGTGGTTCTCCGGCCAGTGGTTCTTCGGGCGGCAGGGAGGCCAGCAGCCCGGCGGTGTACGGGGCGTGCGGCTGCCTGAACACCTCGTCCACCGGCCCGGACTCGGCATGCCGCCCCGCGTACATCACCAGCACCCGGTCGGCGTGGTCACGCACCGCCTCCAGGTCGTGCGTGACCAGGACGAGCGCCGCGCCTGTCGCCTTGCACCGCCGCACGAGCAGTTCCAGTACCTGGTCGCGCAGTTCGGAGTCCAGGGCCGTCGTCGGCTCGTCGGCGACGACCAGGTCCGGTTCGTTGACCGTGGCCATCGCGATGACGGCCCGCTGCCGCATCCCGCCGGAGAACTCGTGCGGATACGCACGCGCCGTGCGCGCCGCGTCCGCGATCCCCACCTTCTCCAGCGCGGTCACCGCGGCCGCCCGTGCCCGGCTGCGGGAGAGCCCGCGCACGGACCGTACGGCGGCGGCCAGTTGATCGCCCACACGGTGCACGGGGGACAGCGCGGAAAGCGCGTCCTGCGGCACGAGCGCGACCCGGCGCCCCCAGAGCGCGGCCCGCGCCGAACGGTCCGCGCCGACGAGTTCGACGGCACCGGAACCCGGGGCGTGCAGTGTCACGTTCCCCGCGACGATCGCGCCGCGCGGCGCCATGCCGATCACGGTCCGCGCGGTGACGGACTTCCCCGCTCCCGACTCGCCCACCACGGCCAGGACTTCGCCCCTGCGCACGTCGAAGGAGAGCCCGCGCACGGCCGGCCCGGAGTCGAAGGCGATGGTCAGGTCCCGGACGGAAAGGAGGGGGTCGGACAGGGGCTCGGACAGGGGCTCGGACACGGATGCCTCAGGCTTCAAGGGAGAGCTCCTCGGGGGCTCGTGAACGGATACGAGTACGGGCTCGTGAACGGGTACGGGCTCGTGAACCGGTACGGGTACGGGTACGGGTACGGGTACGGGTACGAGTACGAGTACGGTCGCGGAATCGGTATCGCATCCGCGTCGCGCGAGACCCGCCAAGCCCTGCGGCGCCGCCGAGCACCGACCCCAGCGCCACCGCTAGGCCCGCCAGGAGCGCGAGCGCCACCGCCGGTGCGAGCGCGGCCCATGGCGCGCGCTCCACGTAGGCCCGCGACTCGTCGAGCAGCAGTCCCCACTCGGGCGCGGGCGGCTGCGCCCCCAGGCCCAGGAACCCGAGCGAGGCCAGCGCGAGCGCGATGCCGGGGAGCCGGAGCACCGCGTGCCGGGCCACCGGGCCGGCCACCGAGGGCAGCACGTGCCGGGTGAGGATCCAGCGCGGCGGCGCGCCGATCGCCTTCTGTGCGGTGAGGAACGACGAGGCCCGTACCTCCTGTGCCAGCGCCGCGGCGTGCGCGGCGAGCGGCGGCCAGGAGATCAGCCCGACGGCCAGCGCGGCACCGCCCGTGCCGGGACCCGCTACCGCCGCGACGAGAATGCCGACGATCACCGGCGGCAAGGCGTTGGCGATGTCCGAGGCCCCCGCGGCGAACGTCGGCAGGAAGCCGAGCACCAGCGCCAGCAGAAAACTGACCGCGCACACCGCGGCCGCCGTGCCCACGGTCGACGCGGCCCCGTGCCCGAGCCGGGCGAGCACGTCCCGGCCGAGTCCGTCCGTACCCAGCGGATGCGCCCAGGACGGCGCCGCGAGGCGGGCGCCCGTCTCCACGGCGTACGGATCGCGCAGCAGACCCCAGACGACGGCCGTCAGGAGTACGCCGCCGAGAGCGATCGGTACCAGGGGGTGCCCGCGCACCGGGCGCGGCGCGGGCAGCGTGAGTCCGGTGTCGCGCAGGGCGGGCCCGAGCAGCCGACGCCGCAGGCCCGCGGCGAGCACGCCCGCGGTCAGACCGAGGGCGAGCAGCGCGAGGACCGCTCCTTGCAGCAGCGGCAGGTCCTGCGCCTTGGCCGCGCCGAGGGCGGTGCGGCCGATGCCGGGCACCGCGAACACGCTCTCCACGGCGACCGCGCCGCCCGTCAGACCGACCGCGACCATCCCGAACTGCGGTACCAGCGGCGGCAGTACGCGCTTGAGCGCGGCCCCTGCCACGCGTGCGCGGCTCACTCCGGAGCCCTGCCACAGCTCGACCCACCGCTCGTCGAGCACACCGGGCAGCGCGTCCGCGAGGAGCCGCCCCAGCAGCCCGCCCGCGGGAACACCGAGCGCGAGGGCGGGCAGCACGAGGTGGGCGGGCCCTTGCCAGCCGGACGTCGGCAGCCAGCCGAGCCACACCCCGGACACCAGCAACGCGACGGTGGCGAGCAGGAATTCGGGCACGGCGGCGAGCATCGCGGCACCTGCCCCTGCCGACCCGCGCCCCCGTACGAGAACGGGCACGACGAGCGCGCAGGCCACGAGGGCCGCCACCACGAGCGCGGCCCCCATCAGCGTCAGCGACACCTGGAACCCGGCGGTCACCGACGGCAGCACCTCGGCGCCCGACACCCACGAGGTGCCGAGGTCACCGCGGGCCAGCGAGGCGGCCCAGTTCCCCAGCAGCGCGAGGGGCCCCGCGTCCAGGCCCAGGTCGACGCGGATCGCGTGCAGCGCCTCGGCCGTCGCCTCCTGCTCGGCCGACCGGGCCCGTAGCACGGTGAGCGCCGGATCGTTCCCGGAGAGCCAGGGCAGCAGTCCCACGGCCGCCAGTACGAGGGCCAGGCACCCAGCGCGGGTCAGCGCGCCCTTCACCCGCGAGCCGGCGCGCGGGCCCGCCTTCTTGGTCGTGACCTTCACTTGACGTACGTCTTGGCCGTGACCAGCTCGCGCTCGCGCGGGTCGTGCGCGGCGTCCACCACGGAGGCCGCGTCGCCCTGGATCACGCGCTCGTGGAGCATCGGGATCGCGGCGTCGGTGGCGAGGACCGCGCGCTCCGCCTCCATGACGGCCTTGCGGCGTGCGTCGCCCGCCGGGGCGGCGGAGGCCTGGTCCAGGGCCTTGTCGACGGCCGGGTCGTCGAGCTGGGAGATGTTGAAGGAGGCGTCGGACGCGAAGTCGCTGTAGAGGTACGCGGCCGGATCGCCGGAGTCGAGGACGGTGGCGCGGGAGAGGATGAACGCGTCGAACTCACCTGCCAGCGCGTCGGATTCGATGGCCGCGTACTCGCGCACTTCCAGCTTCACCTTGAACCCGGCCTTCTGAAGCTGCTGTTGGAGCGTCGCGGCGACCTCGGGGAGCTCGGCACGATCGGTGAAGGTGCCGATGGTGACGGTTACGCCGTCCGGATCGCCGGCCTTCGCCCGCCGGATGTCCTTGGACCGCAGGTCGGCCGCCCACGGCAGGGCCGGTCCGAGCAGCCCCTGCGCGACATCGGCCCGCCCCTCGTACACGCCCTCGACCAGGCTCTTCGCGTCGATCGCCGTGCGGGCTGCGGCACGCAGGCCGGGATCCTTGAACGGGCCCTTCGCGGTGTTCAGGTAGAGGGTGTTGGTGCGTGGCATCGGCACTTCGGTGATCTGGCCCTCGTCCAGGAGCGAGGCCTGGGAGACGGGGACGGCCTCGACGATGTCGGCCTCACCACTGCGCAGCGCGGCGGCGCGCGCGGTGCCGTCGGGCACGAACTTCACGTCGATGCCGGGGGACTTGGCCTTCTCCCCCCAGTAGCCGTCGTAACGGTCGAGGGCGGCGGACGAGGTGCCCTTGACGTCGGTCAGCTCGAACGGGCCGGTGCCGGCGCCGAGGGGGCTGACGGTCTTCCCCTCGTACGCCTTGGCCGCGAGGATCGAGAGCTGCGGGGAGCTGAGCCGCTGCGGGACCAGCGGATCCTCGGCGGCCGTGGTGACGGCGACCTCGTCGCCGTCCACCTTCGCCGTCAGCTCGACGCCGTCGAGGATGCGCGGCTTGGGCGACGCGGACGCGGCTTCGGTGAGGGAGCGTACGACCGCGTCGGCGGTGAGCTTCGTCCCGTCGTGGAACGTGACCCCGTCGCGGACGGTGAAGGTCCAGGTCGTGCCGGACTGCGTCCAGGCCGTGGCGAGCGCGGGCAGGGCCTCGCCGTTGCGGTCGAGGCGGACGAGCGTCTCGGCGGTGGACCACCGCGACAGCTTGAAGGCGTCGTCGGAGAGCGGCGAGAGACCGGAACGCGGCGGCTGCATCATCGCCACGCGTATCCGCTTGCCTTCGCCCCCGGCCCCGCCGGACGCCGAGTCGTTCGCGGCGAAACAGCCGGTCAGCAGCGAGGA
This sequence comes from Streptomyces sp. ISL-66, assembly GCF_018614135.1. Taxonomy (GTDB): domain Bacteria; phylum Actinomycetota; class Actinomycetes; order Streptomycetales; family Streptomycetaceae; genus Streptomyces. The sequence goes on along the minus strand of NZ_JAGGOW010000109.1, from coordinate 56,946 downwards.
CGCGGCAGTGACGGCAACCAGGGGGAGCAGGCGGGCAGGCAGGCGCACGGGAGCCCTTTCAGGCAAAGGAACGGTCAAGACGTGTGACCGTAGCAGATGACAATCATTTTCAACAAGCCTCCCCGCGACGCCGCCACCAAGACCCCGCAGAATGCGGCGCCCGGCCCCCCAACAACTGAGCCGCAGCGCCCCGCCCGGATCCGCTACCCTGTCCCTGGGCTGCCCTTGCGGCAGCCCAGGACCTTGCAGGGGCGAGCCCGAATCTCACGCAGAGCATTTCGGCCACGCCTCACGCAAGGCCCGCCTTCGTAGCTCAGGGGATAGAGCACCGCTCTCCTAAAGCGGGTGTCGCAGGTTCGAATCCTGCCGAGGGCACAGTGCGCAAGGCGCTGACCTGGGATTTCCTCCCAGCCGAGCGCTCTATTCGGCCCCGGACCCCTGGTCCGGGGCCGTTTTCGTGAGCGGTGCGTGAGCGGACGTGCCGTCTACCTCCGGGATTGCCGCCGACGGATCGGCACCGTCCGGCACCCTCGCCACGTCCTCGCCCGTGATCGCACGTCGAATCTGGTTGCCGAAAGGTTCACCAAGAGCTACGCGATACACCGCGCGGCCGGCTACCAGCCGTGGACCCGAAGGCGCGTTTCGAGCTGGCGGTACCAGGAAGCCGCCAGCAGGCCGAGCCCGCGAGGAAGTGGGGGCGCGGCTGGTCAGCCGTGGGTTCCGCTGCTGTGCGCGCCTGAGACAAACGCAGGGCCGGCCCGGCGGGTGCGGGTCGGCCCTGCGGGTGGGGCCGTGCGGTCCTGGCCGGGTTCATGGACCACCGGGGCCGTGTTGTCCAGGCCATGGCAATACTGCTGACGGCTCAGCATTGAGCTGCCATACCCTTGGCGGCTCACCGCGGTACGGCGGCCCTACAGGTTCTCGGCATCGGTACGGATGACGAGGGTGATGCGTTCGCCGCTCGTGATCGGCCGTACGCCGTGGATGTGGTCGCGGGTGGCCGGGAAGGCGACCAGGGTGCCGCAGGGAGGCTTGATCTCCTGGGGCGGGTTCTCGAAGAACAGCTCGCCCCCGGCGTAGGAGTCCGGCGTGTTGAGCCAGACAAGCAGGGTGAGGTCGCCTCCGACGACGGGCTGGCCGTTGGTACGGGCACGCTCGCGCTCGATGTCGGTGACCTCGTCGTGGTGCGCCACGAACCCGACGCCGGGGCCGTAGCGGTAGACCACCGCCGGCTGGGTGGGTATCCGCGACGGATCGGCCTGGAAGTGGCTGCGGATGTACGGAGCGCAGTGGGAGATGACCGCTTCCTCCAGCTGCGTCGGGATCTCCACGTACTCGCTCTTGCGCAGCGTCTCGTCGACGACGCCTTGGAAGGTGCGCGGCCGGGCGGTCTCGCTCTTCACGTGGTCCATCAGAGCGCCGCAGAGGCTGAGAGGGATGGCGCCTTCTACGAGAAGGGGTAACCGGGTCTTCCAGGTCATTGGGTGTTTTCCTTCCACCAGCGGGTGCCTTCGGGCGAGTCTTCGAGGGTGATGCCCTGCTTGGTGAGCTGCTCGCGGATCGCGTCGGCCTCGGTGAACTTCCTCGCGGCGCGGAGCCGGTCGCGTTCCTTGACGAGGTCGTCGACAGCGGTGTCGCCCTGGTCGGCGCCGGCGATGTCGAAGGTTCCGAAGAGGTTGTTGACGTCCTGGATCAGCCGCAGAGAGGCCGGCCCGGACGGTTCCTGAGTGCGGTTCTGCTCGCGAATGCACTGGAAGAGGACGGCGAGGGCGCCTGGGGTGTCGAAGTCGTCGTCCAGGTGCTCACGCATCTCCTTCCAGGCGTCTTCGGCACGTGCGGTGTTCGCCGGGCTGTCGGTGTGAGCGGGGTCGATGGTCCGGGCGAAGTTCTCGATCCGGCGGCGTGCCGCTCGGGCCTGCTCCAGCGTGGTGTCGTTCAGCTCCATGGAGGAGCGGTAGTGCTGGGAGAGGAAGGCGTACCGCAGGGTGCGGGAGTCCGTCCTGGCGAGCGCGTCACGGATGGTGAGGAAGTTCCCTGTGCTCTTCGACATCTTGTCGCCGTCGACCCGCAGGAGACCGGTGTGCATCCAGTAGCGGGCCAGGGGCTCGACGCCGGAGGCGGCCTCCATCTGGGCGACCTCGGCTTCGTGGTGGGGGAAGATGAGGTCGACGGCGCCGCCGTGCAGGTCGTAGGAGGGGCCGAAGAAAGTCTCCGTGATCGCGGTGTCCTCGATGTGCCAGCCCGGTCGGCCCGGTCCCAGTTCGGTCTCCCAGAACGGTTCGCCGTCCTTGCGTCCCTTCCACAGGGCGAAGTCGCCGGGGCTGCGCTTCTTGGAGTGGTCGTCGATCCGTGAGACCGAGTCCTCGGGGCGCAGGTCGGTGCGGCCGGACAGCTTGCCGTACGCGGGGAACGAGGCCAGGTCGAAGTACCAGCCGTCATCGAGCTGGTAGGCATGGCCGCGGGCGATGAGCCTCTTGACCTGGTCCACGATCGCGTCGATGTGGTCGTGGGCCCGTGCGTGGACGTCGACGCGGGTGTTCCCCAGCGCGACCATGTCCTCCAGGTACTGCTTCTCGAAGAGGGCCGCGATGTCCTCCGGAGGTACGTTCTCCTCCTTCGCACGCCGGATGATCTTGTCGTCCACGTCGGTGATGTTCTGGAGGTAGGTGACCTTGTAGCCGCTCGCTTCCAGATACGCGGCGATGAAGTCGAACTGCGTGTACGTCTTCGCGTGCCCGACGTGGCTGGGGCCGTAGACGGTAGGTCCGCACACGAACATCCGCACCTCGGTCTCCCGCTCGGGGCGGAAATCCTCCGTCCGTCCGGTCAGTGTGTTGTGGACCTTGATCGCCATCGTTCCTCCTGGGTGAGCGGATCACGCAGCGTACTGACGTGCTGACAACAGCGTCTAATTGGAATCGTCGTACTCACCTCAGGAGACGAATCGGGGGGAGGGGCGGTCAGCGAAGACCGATGCGTGGTCCCCGAGAATGTGGTGGTTGGCCCGCTGGTACGCCTTGCGCACGGTCTCGATGGCCCGGGTGCTCAGGTCCATTCCGGCCGAGCGGCAGAACGCCTCCAGGGCCTCGCACCGCCGCTCCAGGTCAACCATCGACAGGGGGTCGCACTGCTGGGCTTCGATCAGGAGGTTTTCCTGCTCGGTGGTGATCAGGCCCAGCGCGCCGAGGGAGTGGAGCTTCCATTTCATGTTCGGCAGCAGTCGGCCCGAGCGGGCGTACAGCCAGTCCACGATCTCGTCCAGGGCGCCTGACAGGACGAAGTGGCCGGTGGGTGTTCCGACGCGGCGTGCCATGCGCAGGGGGATCTCGCGGACATCCCAGGTGATCCGGTTGTGGAGCCGGTGGGTCTCGGTCTCCAGCCGCCAGAGCTGTTCTTGCGTCTTGCGGGAGATCAGCGCCCCGAAGGCGTTCTCGCGGTCGAGCAGCGGTTCGCCCTTGTTCGCGTAGGCGTCGCACTTGTCGCTGTTCCACATCGTGCGCGGGTCGGCCTCGTACTGGAACAGGAGCTGGTGGACGTTGACCTCCATGCTCCCCCAGGGAACCGGCAGGTAGAAGCTGAACTCCGGGACCCAGGCGGGGAGCCGTTCGCGGACCAGGGCGTACGTGTCCGCCGGCGACGGCCTCCACTCGTCCTCCTTGAGGGGGACGTCGAGGACGACGGCGAGGTCGAGATCGGAGTCGGTGCTGAACCTCGTGACGTTGTTGGGTGCGACGGCCGAGGAGGAAAGGACGTAAAGCGCCTGGACCTCGGGCATCGACTGGAGAGTGTCGAGGAGGCCGGCGGCTGCGGCGCGGGCCTGCGTTTTCAGGTCTTCCACGGGAACCCCTTGTCAGATGATCGGGCGATCCATCACGGCGCGGAGCGCCGGGACGAGATCCGGAGCGACACCGCCATGGGTGCGCTGGATGTGTGCGAGCGAAGGGCTGCTGTTGCCCTCGATGACCACAGGTCCGCCGGGAGTGACCGCGATGTCCCAGCCGATGAAGGGCACCTGCGGGAAGAGACGGGCGCAGCGGGCAGCCAGCTCACGAACCTCGCCGATGTGGGCGACCCGGTGGCCGGCGAACGGCACCGTGCTGACCTGGTGGCACGTCTGGGCGTTGAGGTACCGGTCGTAGCCGTGGCTGTCCAGTTCCCCGTCGGGGTGCACCCGGATCTGCAAGCCGCCATCGGCCGAGTTGTCCGTCGTGCTGTCGATGCCGCCGAGCTTCAGCATCATGTAGAGCACCTCGGCGGTGCCGGCGGTCAGCAGGGTGATGACGCGGAAGGTGTTGAGGGCGTACGGGTTCAGCGCGTCCAGGTCGTGGTGCTGCGGTACGTGTTGCTCCACCAGCCAGGTGCCCCACCGCTTCGCGTAGGCCGCGAGGTCGAAGCCGTCCTCGCCGGGCCGCACGATCACGACTCCGGAGCCGCCGCTGGAGTAGCGGGAGGGCTTGAACACCACGCGCCCGAAGCCGGAGGCGTGATCGAGGACGTCCGCCAGCGAAACCGCCTCCCCCTCGGAAGTGACGGCTGCACGGCCGTCACCGCTCGCGATCAGTGGGGGCTGCGGGATGCCTGCGGAGGCGAGGATCTTCTTGCAGACCGCCTTGTCGTCCAGGTCGACGGTGTCGCGGTTCACACGGGGAAGGAGTCGATGGAACAAGGCGGTCTCCGGCAGGTACGAACAGGCCCGTTCGGCAGACACCTCGCGCCGGTACCCGCCGTAGCGGAAGTAGTGGAACGGCAGGCAGCGCCACCGCGCGGAGACCATCACCAGATCCCCGGCGATACGGGCCACGCTCTTCCTGTCCCCGTCGCGCAGCATCGTGGGAAGGTGCTCGCGGCTCATCTGCCGCACCTGGTAGGGGAGAAACCGTATGCCGGACACGCGGGGAAGAACCCGGGTACGGAACCACTCCTCGGTCATCGCCTGCTGGTGGTTGAAGCCACGGTTCGCAGTGCGGGTCATGTCGCTCCTCCGATGTCTCAGTAGTCCGGGGTTCCGGCGATGGCCAGGGCAAGGACCACGGCGGTGACAGCGATGACGTAGGCCAGGACCGCGAAGTGCTGCTTCATCGGGCGGGCTCGATACTGTCGGCCGCGGTCGGCCAGAGGCGCTCGGCATTCATGAGCTGTCCGCCTGCGGTATGTCGCCCCACGGGGACCACCCCGAGGAGGCGTCAGCGATGTCGCGGCGCCGGTGCTGCTGGCCGCGGGTGCGGCGGGGCAGGGTGTATCAGCGGCGTGCACGAGGAACCCGCCCCGGTCTCGGATGAGGACTCCAAGGCTGGCGAACTGAGCGGTGTCGGAAGCGACATGGGAGAGGGCTCCGACGATGATTCCCCGAATCATCCCGGTGGACAGGGCCGACGTTATGGCCTGCCAACCGGGCCGCTCGTCGAGCAGCACCGCAGGGTCGGTATCGGACCACGCCCCGGCAACGTGCCAGTGTCGGGCATCGGCGTAGTGGCGACTGCGCCTCTCACCGTCTCGGACGGCAGTGGCGATGGCAGAGCAGGCGTAGACGGCGACGGGTACGTGCCCGAGGCCGCCGGGCGGGTTGTTCGGCATGCCCACAAGGCTGCTGCGCACCGGCACGCGGGCCCAGACACGGCCCGTGGCAGTGGTGGCAGTCCGCGCCGGGTTTCACTGCCATGGGGCGTGGCAGCGTCGGATCCGGAGGCCGAGATAGTGCAACGCCCCGTAGCAGTCAGGCAGGTGGTGGCCGACCGACTGCTACGGGGCGTGGTAGCCGGGCCCCGGGTCAGCGCACCCCGAGGGGGACCCCGGCGATGTTGGCGAGACCGCGCAGGCGGCCGACGGAAACACCGGCGAGCCGGCCGATGATGACGCCGGGGAGCATCTGGTGGCGCACCCAGCCGGGGGCCATCGTGCAGACGGCTTCGAGGGTGTCGGCGGCAGCCTCCCAGCGGCGGCATTCCACGTGGGTGAGGGCGACGTCCAAGCCGTAGCGGGCCCGGGTGGCCAGCGGCACGCTGTCGTCCAGGCGGACGGTGTCCATGAGGCGCAGTGCTCCGGAGGTGTCGCCGAGGGCCACGGCGATGCTCATGGCCTGCGTGGCGGCGTACATGGGCCCGTACGGCTGGGCGTGGGCGCCGCGGGCGTGCTCTTCCCCGATGCGGGCGGCCACGGCGTGGGCCTGGGAGAGGTACTCGCGGGCGCTGTCCGCGCTCGCACCGCCTCGTGATGCGGCCACGGCGGCGTTCGTGACGAGCTGCCCGTACACGCTCAGCCGGTCGGGGTCGTGCTCGCTCATCTTGGGTTCGATCCGATCGGCCTGCGCGGCGGCAAGAGCGAACCCCTGCGTGGTGCGGCCGTCGCGCAGGTTGACCCACGCCGTCGTGGCGGCCAGGTGGGCGTCGCGGAGGTCGTCCCCGGCCTGCACGGCGATCTGGCGGCCGTACGTCAGCGCTGCGTAGGCCAGATCGCGAGAGCCCAGCACGTTGGCAGCCATACCCGCTGTCTGGAAGGTGTCGATCAGGACGCCGCCGGCGGCCTCCCGCTCGGCGGGGTCGGCGGCATCGAACCGGGCCTTTGCCTCGGGGAGGAGCTGACCCAGGAGCGTACCGAGTTCGGTGTACCGGCCTGCCCAGTAGGCCTCATCCGCACGGCGGACGACGGCACGCAGCTCCTCGACGGTGCCCGGCTCGATGTCGGCGGGGATACCTATGGCAGCGTCGTGGGTGGCCGCGGACACCATCCGAAGCGCGGCCCGCTCGTCGCGGTCCATGGACCGGCGGGGCGCCTGCTGGCCGAGGAGTACGGCGATGTCCGTGCCGAGGGCGTCGGCGATAGACAGCAGCGACGGCAGCGACGCGGTACCCCCGCGTTCCAGCTTGCGGATCACGCCGACGGACACGGCGGCGGCTTCCGCTAACTGCTCCTGCGTCATCCCGCCGCGCAGCGCCTTCAAACGCTCAGAGGTGGTGTACTCCGACCACTGCATGCTCCAGCACCTCCGTGTGATTGGCTTCACACGGACGGTACTGGCAGGAGCGGTGGGGCCGACAGCCCTTGATCAGCCGGAAGTTGTGGTCACGCGGCGAGGACCGCACTGACTCCCAGAAGGGCCTCAAGCTCCGCAACGGCCTCGTCCTCACCAGTGGCGTGGACGGTGGTGATGCCCAGCTCGACGGCCGGCGGCAGGTTCACCGCGTGATCGTCCACGAACACGCACCGCTCGGCGGGCAGGCCAATGCGGTCCAGGGTCAGCCGGTAGATCGCCGGATCAGGTTTGGCAATGCCGACCAGCTCGGATACGACGTGCACATCGAACAGGTCCCAGATTCCGACGTGCTCGTACGGGTTGAACGGGTCCAGGCCGAAGCTGTTGGACAGCAGGGCGACCCGATGACCAGCCGCCCGTGCCGCACGGGCAAGGGCCGCCATCCGACGAGCCGCTGGCACCCCGGCCCACGCCCGGCCCATCAGGTTCACCGGGTCCACGTGCGCACCGAGGAGAGGGGCAGTGCCCTCGTTCCACTCCGCCTGGCCTATCTCCCCGATCTCCAGGGCCGCGTACAGACGCCGGCCTTCCGGGTGGTCGTTGAGGGTGCTGCGCCAGGCCTCCGGGGCCAGTCCTTCGGATACGCACCACGCACGGTGGACAGCGAGGGGGTTGACTGTGAGCACTCCGGCAAAGTCGAGGATCAGCCCACGAGGAGCGCTCCCGTTGGCGGTGTCAGTGCTGCGCGGCATCCTGTGACCGTCCTTCCGTCATTGGTGTCGTAGGGACGCTATCGCGCGCCGAACTCGTCAGAGGTACGGGAGGACTCCGCATCCCACTGATCCGAGTGCCCATGGTCCAAGGCTGGTACCAGCGGCGAGTTTCCGACCTGGCGCTGCCCCTCCGTGCAACGCGGTTACTGACGAGGGCGGGAGCGAGCAACGTCGCGGCTAAGGTGACCCGAAACAGCGAGGCAGCTGGGCAGCCAGTTGGAGGTAGCGAGTGGGTGTTGCTGATCCCTTGGCGATACGGGTGCCAGTAGGGGAGGACTCCCACCTGTGGACCAGCAGGACCACAAGTCACAAGGTGCTGCTGGTTGCGCACAACGTCACTTCTGCCGGACGCCTCCTGGACGTCTTGCCGCTGTTCCGCGACGACTTTCGCGTGCAGATGCTGGTGACCGCCACTGGGTCGTCAGCGTTCCGGTCGGGGCTCCACGAGTTGTTCGCCGGGTTGGAGCTGCCCATAGTGCCTTGGGGGCAGGCCCAGTCGATACCGGTCGACCTCGCCGTATCAGCGAGCTTCGGCGGAGAACTCCATAACCTTCAGGGCAAATTGAGCATTTTGTCGCATGGTGTTGGATATACTAAGAGACTGGCGAGGCCGGGAGCCGGGAGCCGGGAGCCG
>NZ_JAGGOW010000109.1:0-48490 GCF_018614135.1 Streptomyces sp. ISL-66 | reverse complement strand
CCGGGAGCCGGGAGCCGGGAGCCGACCTTCGGTCTGTCGGCGGACTGGCTCCTCAACGATGGCAAGCCGTTCGTCGACGGTCTCGTACTGTCCCACCCGGAGCAGCTGGAGCGGTTGCGCCGCGCATGCCCGGAAGCCGAGGACGCGGCGGTGCTCGCCGGGGACCCCTGCTACGACCGGATGCTGGCCGCACGGAAGTACCGCGATAGGTTCCGCCGAGCCCTCGGAGTACGCCGTGGGCAGCGTCTCGTCGTACTGAATTCCACCTGGAATCCGGAAGGGTTCTTCGGGAACGGGGGCGGTGAGGACCTCCTGCCGAGCCTGCTGCCCCGGCTCACCGCCGAGTTGCCTGCCGACGACTACCGGCTGGCTGCCATCCTGCACCCGAACGTCTGGTACGGGCACGGGCCGGGCCAGGTCCGCGCCTGGCTGGATCAGGCACGGAGGAGCGGGTTGGCCTTGATCAACCCCGTTCATGCCTGGCGGCAGGCCCTGCTTGCCGCTGACGTGGTCCTGGGCGATTTCGGCGCGGTCTCCTACTACGCGGCGGCCCTCGACATCCCCGTGATGCTGGCGGCCACCGGACAGGAGCGGTTGGACCCGGAGGCGCCGCTCTCATCGTTCGTACGGGACGCGCCCCGGCTCGATCCGCACCGCGCCTTGAGGGAGCAGGTGGAGAGGGTGATCGCCGGTCACCGGCCGCTCGCCGGGCCGGCCGAGTTCACGAGCTCGGCGCCGGGCGCCTCGGCGACGCTGCTGCGGCGGCACTTCTACGCTCTGATGGACCTTCCAGAGCCGGAGGTACCCGCACTGCTGGAGCCGCTGCCCCTGCCGCCGTACGATCCCCCTCTGCGTACCGCCCCGCTGCACGTACGGACCGAGGTCCAGGGGGCGCAGGTCGCGGTCGAACGCTCCACGGCGCATCCGTACGGGGCCTGCGGCGTCACGCACCTCGCGGTCCACGAGGACACCCTCGACCCCGGCATCCTGGAGTCGGCCGATGTGATCACACGGGACGGCCGCCCTGACGATCCCCGGCTGGGCAGCCCCCGGGCATGGACGTCCGAGGTGCTCGGCCGGCATCCTCACTGCACGGTCGCCGCGTACGTGACCGGGCCGCACACGTGCACCGTCCGCAGCCGGGAGCACGGCGTGTACCGGCTGACGGCCGACCCGGAGTCGGATGCCGACCCGGCGGCGTACGCGTCCTCGCTCGCCGGGTGGCTCGCCACGGGTGGCCGAGTGCCCCCAGGTGGGACCACGCTTCGAATGCGGGTCGCCGGTGGAGTACACCCGGTGTCGGTCGAGCCGGTGCTACCGAGCGACCTCGCAGCGCAGCCGTAGGGCGGCCAGGTACCCCAGGTGTGGGATCGCGGCCGGCGTGAGCAGCCGCTCCGCGTCCGCGATCCGCATCAGTGCCTCGGTGTTGTCTCCTGCATCGTGCAAGGTCTCGGCCAGGTCGGTGAGAGCGCGAGCCTGGTTGTACGGCTCGCCCTGCTCGGCGAAGAAGTCCACCGCGGCCTCCAGCAGACCGCGCGACTCGTCAAGCCTCCCCATTCCGCGCAGGGCCCGTCCCTGGTGGCGCTGGGACAGGGCGCGTGCGCGCGGCAGGTCGTGCGCGCCCTCATGATCCGGCTCGATCGAGCCGTAGATGGCATCTGCCGCGACGAACCGCTCGTGCGCCGCCTCGTACAGCCAGCGGTTCAGGTTCAGCAGACCCTGTAGCTCCACGGAGGATGCCTCACCGCGCAGGTGGCCGGCCTCGCGCTCCGCCCTGGCCGCAGCGCCCGCCTCCCGATTCGCCTCGTCCCAGCGGCCCAGCTCCCCGAGGCAGTGGGCAAGCTGGAAGTGCAGGGCACCCGCGAGGCGGGAGGCCGGCTGGTGCTCGTCGGCGCAGCGGGCCGCGAGGCGCAGGGCGGGCAGTACGTCGTCCCAGTGGCCCGCCTTGAGCTGAAGGGGCCAGAGCGCGCGCCCCAGCCGTAGCGCCGTGGTGGTGTGCTCGTACTCACGGGCCACGAACACGGCGCGGACCAGGTTGCCGACCTCCGCCACCAGCGCTGCCACGCCCTCGGCTTCGTCCCGGTACGGCTCCCCACGCGCGGGTGCCGGCTCGGTCCGCCAGCTCTGGGGCAGGGCCGCGTGCGCCGCGTGCAGGGCCCGGTTGAGCAGGAAGTCCAGGGTCCGGGCGACAGCCGCTGAGCACTCGGGGATCCCGTGCTCCGGTCCGGCAGCATCGGCCAGGTGGCGGCGCACTTCGGGCCGGAACCGGTAGCGCTCATCGGGCAGGGCTTCCATGAGCTGGAAGTCAGCCGCTTCCGCCAGCATGCGGGCGGCCTCGTCCTCGGTGACGCCTGCGGCGGCCGCGGCGAGGGGTGCGGTGACGGACGGCCAGCCGCCGAGGGCCGTCAGCCGGCAGAGCCGTGCGGTCTCCGGTCGGACCCGGCGGCAGCCAGCCTCGGTCGTGGCGCGTACGGGATCGGCTCCTGGCCCTCCCGCCGCCCGGTCCAGGAGGTCCAGTTCCATGTCGTCGGTCAACAGGCGCATCGCCGTCGCCCTCACAGCGAAGGCGTTTCCGGCGCAGTGGGCCAGTACACCCGGCATCCGCGGCTTGGCGCGCGCGACCTTCTCCCGGCCCGCGACCTTGTTCATCAGCTCCAGGGCGTCCCGGTCGCTCAGCCTGGACACGGGAACGGCCTCCGCTTCCAGAGCGAAGCGAGGGCCGGAAACGACCACCAGCAGAAAGACTTCCGGCGTGGCCGGGATGAGGCTGCGGACCTGAGCGACCGTGGAGGCGTGGTCGACCACCACCATCGCCCGACGGCCGTCCGTCAGCCGCCGGTAGAGCTGTTCCCGGCCCGCCTCGGTGGGCGGGATCCGCTCGGCCTCCACGCCCATCTGCCTGAGCAGCCGCAGCAGGACCGCTGACGGCGCCGGAGCCAGCTGTCCGGAGCCGTCACGGAGGTCGATGTAGAACTGTCCGTCGGGGAACCGGTCACGGCACACGGCACCCAAGTGCAGGGCCACGGCGCTGGTGCCGATTCCCGGGGGGCCGTACAGCAGAGCTACGCGCGGACGCCCGGCGGCCGGGCGGGTCGCCTCCCGCTTCAACTGCTTGACGACGTCTTTGCGGTCCGTGAAGTGGCGTGTGGCCGGGGGAAGCCCGCTTACGGAAGGAAGGGCGGCAGCTGACTCCGGAAGGCTCCGGAGGAGGAGGGACCATTCGTCCGCCTGGCGCCGATCATCACCCAGGCGGGTGTGTACGTGGCCGGCTAGCGCCTCCCAACCTTCCCTACTGGAGGGCAAGGGCGTCTCGCGCCCCGTGGCCCTTCTCGCCAGCGCGCCGGTCGACAGCAGCAGTTGCTTGCCCATTTCACCTGCCGCGCCGTTTCCCACCGCGGTGAGGAATGCGGTCAGTGCACTGAGCGCGATGATCTCCAGCATGTCGGCCCCTCCCCTGGTTCCCGATCCGCCATTGCCGGACTTTAACCCCGCAACAGCGGCCTGGGGAAACCTTTCCGACCAGGTCAACTCCGTCCCATAAGCGCACAGATGACTTCTGAGTCATGAAACGCGCCACTGGATCACACCATCGGGCGCGTGAGGCGGCAACGGCGTGATCGTCTGTCAGCGTCGCGCTCTACCTGCGGGCCTCAGCAGGGCGAGGGGGTTCGTACCCGTCGGGATGGCCAACGGGTGGGGTGCGCTTGAAGGCCGCCGGGCTGGCGCGGTGGGGAGGTGAGGCCGACTGGCTGCGCGACGTCGACGCGAAGCGGGAGGCCTTCATCAACCTGGCGTCTGCTGCATCCCCATCAAACCGCTCAACCAGCCTTCACCAGGAAGGTGTTGTGGCTTATGCGTCTCTCAGGCAGGGACCATGTCGCCGAGTAGGCCACGCAGAGCCACGTCGACGCCGTTCGGTGCGGCCTCCGCCATCTGACGGAGATCGATCTGCTTGACGTAGCGGTAGCTCTGCGGAGGGTGGAAGGAACCGACCGCTCGGAGGGCCGCGAGCGGGACCGGCTCCTGGAAGGTCACCGGTTCAGTCAGCGTGAGGCCACTGGCCCGGCTCGCACCACTCATGTACGCGTCGTACTCACGACGACTGATGCCCGCGCGGGTACGGCTGGTCGACCACACTTCGCGAGGGGACGCCACCTGGACCGAAGCGATGCGGGCCGCGCCGACGATGGCCATCGTCGGCGCGGTGGCGTACAGGAGGACAGCGGTGCCGGGAGGCGCGGCGATACGCTGCCGCCGCACTTCCACCGTCTTGCTCCCGGCGAGGATGGCGGTCGCGAACCGAGGGTGGACGGACAGCAGCATCGCGCGTTCCGGATCGTTCACGTCTTTCGGTGCCCCTCTTCGTAGACCGCCTGGAACAGCGCGTTGTTGATCTTCGACAGCTGTTGCAGCGACAACGCTAGCCCCAGATCCTCAGCCAGCACACACAGACGCCTGTAGGGCACCGGCTCGGGGAAGAGCTCGGTGTCCGAGAACCTCAACGCCATTGCCCTGCCATAGGGTTCGGCCGCCTTCCGAACTTGCTCCCGACCATATACGCCCAGGTGTTCGAATTGCGAGTGGAGGGTGTCGGGCTCGTCGATCACCACCTCATCGAGGCGGGAGCAACCGATCACCATCTGTCCCTGCTCACCGGGGTTCCCCCGGCTTACGTACCAGAGAAGGCGGCCCGGAACGCTCTCGTTCCGGTGGCCAGGGGAGCGGTAGTAGACGTGCTCGCGGCTGATGCCGAGGACCTCGTCCCTCGGCAACAGCATGGTGGGGAAGTCGAACAGGTCGGCAGACCAGCGGGGTTCGATGGGCACGATGAACGACGGCAGTCCGGAATCCATGACCTTCGCCGGCCACCAAGCGCGCTCGGCGACACTCGCTACCTCGGCAGACAGGTCAGCGGGCAGGTCGGGCACCGTGAGAGCCAGGCGCTGCGCGATGTCAGCGGCGGCGCCGGACACCTCCGAGGCGGCACCGCAGACATCCACGAGCAGGGCGGTGAGACCGTCTGTATGAGCGGCGAATCCGTCCGCGCCCGCCGCCGCCTTGGCTGCCGCCGACGGGTACGGGTCGGTGATCCGGATGACCTGTGCCCCGCGCTCACGGCCGAGACGCTTCAGCATGAAGAGCAACTGCCGGGCCAATGTCTCTTCCAGAACGTGGCCGGCAGTGCGCAGAACGGGAACGTTCAGGGTCCTGCCGTCGAGAGACCATACGTACAAACCGACCGGCTGCCCCTCTCCGTCCCGTAGCAGCTCCCGTCGCCACAGGATCGCGCCCGGGCCAAAGCTCTGCAGACGCCGCTCGAAAACGGGCCCGCCCTCACGCTGCCCTTCGTCGAAGAACGGGACCAGATCGGCCTCGCTGCCGACAGTGACCTCCTCCGCCGAGAACACGGTGCCCAACAGGTCCCTGGGCCGGTAGACCTGCGCTTGCCTGAGCTCATCGACATGGAGGGTGACGGCAGAGGGCGCCACCACCTTGACTCCAGCGACGTCCCAGGCGACATCAGCCATATCTGCAAGCCCTGGGTCGCGCGTCACGAGCAGCTGCAGGCCGGTGCAGGAGGTCTCAGCCACGTACCGAAGCCGTGCACGGGTTCGCGCATCGGCCGGCACGTCAGGGAGTGCGCCGGACAGAGCTGCCATGAGTTCCGCGTACCGGGCCGCCACCGCATCCGGGTCCGGGGTGATCAGCCGCAGGCTCGACAGGTCGGCGCGCCGGTGCTGCCTCTCGGCACTGTCGGCCATTTCGCGCACGTCATGAAGGAGCTGTGGCGTGAATGCCAGCTCGACCAGATCGGTGAGCCAGCCTGCCTCCAGAGCGCGGGCCTCCTCGACCTCGCGTTCGGAGCCGCGTCCGCTCAGGCCGTCGAACACCGAGTGGTCCACAGTCACCACCAGCAGAGCTTCGCTCTCGGCCTCCGAGAACAGGTCCTGATGCCCGAGGTCCAGCCACCAGGAGTCCAGGGTCTTCCGTTTCAGGCCTCGCCCCAGCCCCTCACCACGGGGTACGAAGCCCAGGCTGGTCCACATTCCGCTGAGCTCGTAGTCGCGCCGGCACCTCACCTTGATGGCGAGGCGGTGGGCCTGACGCTCCCGGATGGTCTGCACCAGTTGGCGCGCTACCCTCTTGCCGCGGTGCTCCTCGGCCACGCATAGGTGAGCCAGCCTTACGTACGGGCTCCGCTTCGGCAGTCCGAAGAGCGCGTAACCGATGACCTGCTCGCCCTCCAGGGCTACGAGCAGGCCGCCCTCGTCCGCGGCCTGCCGGTATGCGGGTGGGGTCAGCAGCCCCAGCCGCTTCGTGTAGCGGTCCCCGAGTGCCACAGCAGCATCGATCAGCTCCGCTTGTTCACCCGACACCAGAACCACGTTGACCGTCATGAGCTCCCCCTCCGGATCGCCAGGCCCCGACGCTGCCGATCTCTGCTGTCCTGCTCCCCACTGCACACCTCGGCCATGGCTGCCGGACAGTCCTTTTTTGATCAGTTCCGGACCGGGCGGCCGAATCGCTCCTCTCTGCACACGGGCGCCGTTCAGGAACCTCCATGTCGGCTCGGCCCGTACGGACTCCACCCTTGGAGGAACGGTTTGAGGTCTTCGGCTTCCACCTCACGGGTCTTCGGCATGCCGGGCAGGAGAACGAGCGGGTCGAGGGATCGCGCGTATTGGTGGGCCCAGTCAAGCCACCGCCGAGCGTCTACCAGCCCGCTCTCCTCCGGCTCCGCCGCAGCAAGACGCTGCTCCAGCGCGTCACAGTACTCATGCAGGAGCCGGGAACCCCGCCAGGCTTCTGACTGCTCGCGCAGGACTCCTGCGAGCTGCGCTTCGACTGCCCGGCCCCGGGCCTCATCCATGGCCGCTGTCCACAGGGCCTTGCGCTCAGCCGCAGCCCGCTCCTCGTCCGCCTTCCGCTGCCCGTCATCGACGGCTCGCAGTTCGATCTCTCGGAGGACGATTCCGAGGACGTCCTCCAGTTTCCAGCGCTTGCGATCGGCCCACTTGCTCTGACGCCCCGAACGGCTGTAGGGCAGCTCGATCATCAGCACGACCGCCCGATCCGGATCCAGCGACTCCGGATACTCTCGCTTGATCGTCACTCGGCAAGAGAAGCCGTCGACGGTGAGCTCCACGTACCCTTCCCGCTGCGCGGCCCATCTTCCGTGTGCGGTGGAACGCTGGGTGCGCCCTCGGACGGCCGGTCCGGCGACCTGGTGTCCACGTCGGTCAGCCTCGGAGCACAGAGCCTGAAGGATCCGGAGCGAGCGTGCCCGGGGTGCAGAAGGCATGTGCAGCCAGGCGTCGTCCTCCATGAAGGCGGCCATCGCACGATGCGGCTTGCGGATCTGTGGCGGTACCCGGACGGTAGGGGCCTCCCCCGGCCGCTGGCTCTTCTCGTTGGGGTGCGGTCCTTCTTCAAGGGATATCTGTAGGTCACGCTCCCGGTTCCACAGCCGCTGCTTTTCGATGCGCCGGCCCGAAGGAACGAGCCCGTGACGCTTGGCATAGTCGACCACCCTCCGCCACTCACCCACCTCGGCCTCATCGGGGTTGGGGAAGACCACCCTGCGCTCGACGACCAGCCGCTCGACCAACTGTTCCGCCTTGGCCCGCCGAGCCCGCGCGACCGGCCGGTCCGCGTAGGACACCGACCTCGCCCCTGCGCCTTCCTTCCGTTCAGCTACGGCATGCCTCGGATCATCTGGGTGGTAGCCGTACTCCAGGTAGAAGGCGCCGGCCTCCGTCACCTTCGTCCCTACGCCTGCGCCTTGTTGCCGGGTCACTGCGAGCAGCCCCCGGTCCCGTAGCGCGTAGGCCGTACGCCGCAGCCCTGGATCTGAACCGACGCCTTCGTCACCCTGCAGCCTTCGTAGGAGCTCCAACTGCCGCTCGTTCAAAGAAGCCCACCGATGCATTGATCCCACACCTCATGCTCAGGCCGCCGCCCAAGATCAGCGCCGGGCGGACGTGTTCGGGTTTGACACCCTTCCCCTTTACCCGATCCGCAAGAAGACCGTGCGTGGTTCGCCGCATTCGCTGCCCGACTAACTCCGTCGGCTGATCCGGCCTAGCAAGCCACTCCCGAACCAGCCCTGAGGTCGAGCAGCGCGTCCCTCGGGTGGCGGCCGAGCGGGAGCAGAAGGATGTCAGCGAGTACCAGCGCCTGGGAGACCAGATGTCCGTTCGGGCCATCGGCCCGCACCAGCCGTAGCCCCCGCCTCTCGGCGTAGACGCATAGCTCGGCAGCCGCCTGGATCCGCTCGTACTCCAGCGACGAGATGGTCACGACGCCGCGCCCCTCCCCAAGGCCCACGGAGGTTACGGAAGGTGCAGGCTCCTCCTGAAAGCTCTCGTTGTCGGTGCCCCAGAAGCTTGTGGTGCGCGTCTCGTTCGTCATGTGAAGTCCTCCGAGAGGGGACGATTCCAACGGGAAGCGATGCTCAACTCAGCTGGTGCCGTGTCGTCGCACAACACGTCTTGGGTAGCTCCCTGGTTCTCAGCTGAGCCAAGCACCACCCGAGAGAGCTACACCGGCCGCCTCGCCCCGGGCAGCTAGCCAGAACACCCGCGGCAAGCTCGACGCGCTCACGAGAACATCACCCACCCGCGCCTGGGCCTTGGACCCGTCGTCGATGTCCGCCGGCGTACCCCGTTCCACAGCGTCATCGCGTGGACCCCCAAGTCGGCGGCCACCTGCATCAGACCCGGCGATCTCCCCTGTCCCCACACAGGGGTGTGGCACTACATGTCAGCAGGAGTGCCCTCTTTACCCCGCTCGTACCCCCTGCGAGAACACCGAGGGCGCTGCGATCTCCTGATGGCAACACGGGCACTCGGTCAGTCGCTCGGGATCCACGCGCCACGGGCCTAGCCACACCTTGCGCGCCTCGATCTCCTGCCGCTCCCTCTTAGTACAGAGATTCCTCATCGCGACGCCCAGGCGGTGCAAGCAGACCTCTCGCTCCTGCGCTCGACGCCTCTCCAAACCCAAACGCCACCACATCACCTCTGCGGCATCGAACGATGTCTTGCAGTGCTGATTGACCAGGGAGACGACCTCACCGAGGTTCACCGACACCTTCTGGTCGCGCAAGCCGCTGACAAACGCTTCCACGACCTCCTCATTCGTCGGCGGCCGGTAACGCGGATTGTCAACGGGGAGCACGGCGTTGGCGAACACCCGACTCACCTGATGGAGCATCCACATTTCGGCGAGACTGGGCCAGATCCTCGGCCCTGCTGTACGGCCGTTTGTGTAGCGCACCACGCCGACCGAGGACAACCTGCTGACGCATTGCTGCGCGTTGCGTGTGTCCAACGAGTAGCCGTACACCTGGCGAGCAACACCTTCCCAGGTCATCCAGACCGGGTACGGCTCAATCGTGCGGGCCTCGGCCAGCACCTTATGGATCTTCGCTCCCACGGGAGACTTCTTCGGCACACTGCGAGGCTAGGCCAAGTGCCGGGCGGCGCTTAGGAAGGACGATCCACACGATCGAGTGCACTTACGTATAAGAGCTGCCTAACCAAGCCAGTGGGTGGCTAGCAGACCCGGATCTCCGGGCGAACTACTTGTGCCACTGCGGCGAGAGCCGTGCAGGTCAGGTGCAGGAGTGGATGCGATGCGAAGACCCGGTCCGAAGCGGATCGAGCGGCAGACCCCCTGATCGTGCGGCGGACCCGGCCGACCCTTGCCATCGGAGCCTGCCGGCGCCACGGGGCGATCAGCTCACCCGTCAGATGGGCTGGCTTCGCTGCGCCCCCAGAAGCGACGTCGGGCGCGCTGTACGACTCCGGCACCCTAACGCGCTCCCGACTGAACGGGTGACGTGAGCAATTGCTGACCCGACCGTGACCCTAGTTTCAGGCGTGCAACCTAGAGGGAGGCGTTATGGCGCGAAGAATCCAAGTAGCGGCCCTTGTTCGCGAACAATTCAAGGGTGTGGATCTACCCGGAATCAAGCGACGCCTGGCAACCAAGAAGGAATGCTGCCGGGCGTGCGGAAAATCAATCGGCTCAAACAGCCCCGCCAACCTGATCGCCGTTATTCACCGCGAGAGCCGCATCAAATGGGCTGCACTCGTGCATCCACAATGCGGGAACTCGGGAATCTACACCACGAGCATCGCACCAGACGACAGCCGGGTGTATTTCGAAATCGAGTGCGCTCTCATGGCCGGAGAACGAGGTGCTGTGCCCGCACTCATCGTGGACGCCTACGGGGGTTACAAGGTCACAGGATCCGGCGAAGTGCACGACACGCTGCTCGCCGGGTTCGCCAGGTTCGGGTTCGACTACCCGGACTGGATCGATCGCGAGGACAGTGAGGCCGCTCAGGCAATCGACGAGACTGAGCACACACCAGGACTGACCGCACACTTCGAGTCTGGCGAAATGCTCATCTCCTCGGAAGGTGCAGAACTCTTCCGCATGAACAATCTCAACTACTACCCACGCTGGTATAGGTCCCTAAAGTGCGGCGCATTGTTCGTGAGCATTGGCCGGAATCTGCAAGGAATGACCTTCGACAGCCTGAAGCATATTCAGCGAGCCGCCAGCGCCAAGGAACTAGTCAGCGCAGTGGCAGCGGTTTCTGTGGTACCAGCCAATCTCAGTTCAACCTGTGGATGCGTCAATGGGGCCACGCGAACATTCGCAGTGTGCTGTGGCCACCCCGACGGGCCCGAGGAGTGACATGACCGACGTCGGCATCGACCTCGATGCGCTGCCTCCAGACACCCTCGCCGCATGGAACGGCCAGATCACCCCGATCGGGGAACTGATCATCGCGAGGGTGGCTAAAGATCTAACCGCCATCTGTAAACAATCCCACGACCCACAGGCCGCGTTCGATGTGCTCCGAGAGAGCATCCCCAAGCAGATGAGAGAGATCGCCAATCAGCGCCCGACCAGCGAGCTCAGCCCGCTGCGCACAGCCCTCACCGGCCTTGCCGGCTCGCAATGCCTCCAGCGGCGCCCCGACCGCGACCCCCTGACCGGCGATAGGCTCTTCGGCCGGCCCGACACCGACGACACGTTCGCCGACCGCCTGCCGTGCACCCGGCAGCACAGCCACAACGGCGACCACCGAGATGCCCTTGCGCGGGCATGGCAGCGGACGGAGCATTCGACATGACGGATCAGTCCCTCACGCACCTTCGCATTGCATCACTCCACCTGCGCCAAGGCGGGGCCTCGCAGGACATGGCCATCAGGTTGCACCACGACGGGGACGCCTTCACGGTCACCTACGACCCGGATCGGGCCTCCCTTGAAGCAGCCGTCTCTCTCGCCCGCGTCCGCCTCTCCATCGACGGGATCACCGTCTCCGAGGTGATCCTCGAAGGTCACGCGCCGGACCTGACGGCCCTTCATTACGCAGCTTCCAAGCTGCTCCTGAACGTCGAGACCACCAGTGGGCGGCTGATCACCGAACCCGTCGTGAAGAGTCGCGAGGACCCCAACCAGGCGGTCTACTTCGTCCCGGAGGGCTGGGACCTGGCTGACGCCCGCGCCCGTCTCCCCGCCAGCTTCGCTGCTGCCCGACCCAAGGTGGCCCGTGCCCTGGATCAGATCGAGCAAGCCAACAAGAGCACGGGCGGAGAGATCAGCCGTGCCCTCGAATTCGTGGCTCTGCTCATCCTGGAGACCGGTGACCCGGACAGCGTCTACGCCAAGGTGCTGCGCCTGCTCCACCAGGTCAGCGCGGACACGACTGCCGCCCAGGCTCTTGGCGAGACCGCCTGAGCGTCATCCCAGACGGCCGCTTCCCGGGGCATGCATCCGCCTCGGCTCGGGCGGTCCCTGACCCAATTCACCTGCGCCTGGCTGAGGTCGTGGTGCGAAGCGGGGGCGACCGCTGATCTGTCACCTGATGATGGGCACGAGGGCCCAGGTCGGCGCCCCTGAATGCGTGCGCGATGCGTGAGCGGACGGTGTGGCATCAGGCATCACACGCCGGATACGGCATCGTGCCGCGTGGCGCTGACCAGGACGTTCAGCACCACGCGGCACAACCCGGGACCGCCCGGCAGGGATTCGATCCCACTCCTAAAGCGGGTGTCGCAGGTTCGAATCCTGCCGAGGGCACAAGTAGGAGGCCTGCGTTCGGCCCCCCGGCCATGATCGGCCGGGGGGCCTTCCTTGTCTCGGACGCCACATCTCCACCCCAGGGCGCCCCACGTCTTCCCATCTCACGCCAATAGGTCGGCGTAGAAGATGACGTTGTTGGTGCGGTGGCCGTTCTTGAGGGTGCCGCCGCAGGTCAGTAGGCGTAGCTCGGGGTGGTTCGTGGCGCCGTAGACCTTGTCCGTCGGGAACTGCTTCTTGTCTACGTCCTCGATTTCGCGGATCTTGAAACGGGCCGTCCTGCCGTCTTCGCGCGGCACCTCGATGACGTCGCCGAGCTCGATGTCCTTGACGTTCTTCATCAGGGCCGGGCCGTACTTCGTGTCGAAGTGCGCGACGAGGACCGAGACGCCCTGCTCGCCCGGGGTGACGCCTTCGGTCCACCAGCCGGGGTTGTTCGCGTCGGTCTCGGCGCTGGGGACGCCGAGCTCGCCGCTCGCCGGGTCCACCTTCAGGTCCACCATCTTCTTCGCGTCCACGCCCGCAGCGGCGATCTTCATGCCGGTCGGCTTCGACTTCGGCAGCGCGGGGGTCGCGGCCGCGGCGGCGGGGGCCGGGGCGGCCGTGCTGCCGACCTTGGGGTCCGGCGGGAGTTTGGCGGCGCCGCTGCCGCAGGCGGACAGGGCTCCCGCGACGGCCAGGGCGAGGGCGGTCGAGGCGACCACCCGGGGGACGGCCGCCCGGCGGGTTCCCGGCCCCACCCGGGGGACGGGCCCACGACGGGTGCCCGGCGCGGCGGGAGGGAAGGTGGCGCGCATGAGTGTTTCCCCTCGGGTCGGCGTCGCGGGTGGTAGGTGGTTGGCGGTAGGTGGTAGGTGGTTGGTGGTAGGTCGTCCCTGTGCCGGCTTCCCACCCCGTTGCGGGAGGGCGTCCCGGCAGCTTCTCGGTGACAACCCAGAGGTTACGAGGGTCGTGTTCTCGTCGGGCCTCGGCGACGTAACAGTTGGCCTGACGCCGTACCGCGAAGCCGTCACGGCACCGCGAAGCCGTCTCAGCCGTCTCAGCCGTCACAGTCATCACAGCCGTCACGACAGGGCACGGGCTCGCGAAAAGCCCTCCCGGCCGGAGCCGGGAGGGCCGCGTCAGCGATGCGTCACGACCGAAGGGGGCCGGGCGGGGGCCCGGCCGCGGCCCTCAGCTCAGGCCCCTGCTGCGCTCGCCGATGCGGTCACCCTGCGGGGTCCCGGCCCGCTTGAGCTCCGCCTTCGTGTGCGCCCCGCCCTTGACCTTGCTCCGGAGCGGACCGTCGAAGCCGTGCGACTGGGTGGTACGTGGCATGTGGGTCGCCTCCACGGCCTTCGCCACAGTCGCCTGGAAGTCCTGCTTCTGCTCTTTGCTCATCCCGCCGTCAACTCCCTCAAGACTCGGGATACCCGATTGGACTACTCGGATGGTATGCAGATATGCGGACCAACGCACCCGGACCGGACGTAAAGAATTTATTGGCCGGGAGCATTCCCCTCCCGCTCACGGGCGCGGCGGAGCCGGCCGTTCCGCCGGGTCCAGCACCTCGTAGACCAGCTCGTCCGGGCACGGCGTCCCCCGCGGCAGCTGGTACTTCGCCGCCACCCGGTACTCCCCGGGGGCCGGTGCCAGCAGCTCCGTCCACACGTCCCCGGTGCCGTCCGGGGCCGCCTTGAACAGGCACCCGGCCGTGTTCGCGTACTCCTTCGGCTTCGGTACGGGGCTCTCGCCCGGCTTCGGCGTCTCCTTCGCCGCCTCCTTGGACTCCGCCGTCTCCTGCGGCGGCGCCACCGGCTTGCCCTCGGCGTCCAGGAGCCCCAGCCACGGGGAGTGCGGGACCCGTACGAGCACCCGCCCGGCCCGCTTCACGTCGATGACCAGCTGGTCCGCGCTCGCCCGCACCACCGTCGCCGGTCCGGCGACCAGGTCCGTCGGGTCCACCACCTTGAAGAGCTGCCAGTTCGTGTCGCCCCACACCTGCTGGAGGTACGGGAGCCCCTCGCGCACCAGCGTCGCCTCGTCGCGCCCGCCCTCGTCGGGTTTGTCGGCGGGCAGTACCACGTAGTGCACGGCCCACCGTTCCAGCCAGTCGCGGTAGGTGCCGGCCGTGAGGGTGTCGTCGTAGAAGAGCGGGTTGCGCTCCAGGTCGGCCTGGCGGTTCCAGCCGCGCGCGAGGTTCACGTACGCGGGGAAGGCCGAGGATTCGCGGTGGCTGCTGGCCGGGACCACCTCGACGCGGCCCCGGTCGGCGCCCGCCTTCTGGAGCTGGTCCACCAGCGGGGCGAGCTCCCGGCTCCAGGAGGCCAGCGGGGTGGTGCGGACGATGTCGGTGACGCTGTTGACGGTGATCCAGGCGGTCACGCCGGTCAGGGCGAGCACCAGCCCGTACCACCGGCGCGTGCGCCCGCGCGCCGGCCTGGCGGAGGAGGCTCCGGCGGCCCCGGCGCCCCCGTCCCCGGCGCCCCCTGCCCCGACATCCCCGGCCGCACCCCCGACCGCGACCCCGACCCCGCCCCCAGCCCCCCGCACCCGCCCCGGGGACGCGTACGGGAGCGCCGCGAGCAGCACCGCCCCGCCGAACAGCATCGCCAGCCTGGTCACGTTCGATCCGACCTGCGAGTCGATCGCCCAGGTCAGCGCCACACCGAGGGCATAGATCGCGGACGCGGTCCGGACCGTCTTCCAGCCCTTCGGTACGAGGAACAGCGCGGCCAGCGCGCACGCGAACGGCAGCGCCGCCGAGAGCACCTTCATCGGCTGCGTCCCGGAGAACGGGAACAGCCACGCCGACAGGCCGACCACCGCCGCCGGGGCCAGACCCAGCGCGTACGCTCCCGGGCGCCGCCCGTTCAGGAACAGCGCGGCCGCGATCACCCCGAGGAACAGACCGGCGACCGGGCTGGAAGCGGTGGCGATTCCGGCGAGGGGAGCGGCGACGGCGGCCTTGGCCCAGCGCCGCTCGGCCCATTTGCGCGGCCAGCAGAAGACGGCGGCGACGGCCCCGAGCGCGAACATCACGCCGAGCCCGAAGGTCACCCGGCCCGACAGGGCGTTGCACAGCAGCCCGTACACCCCGGCGAGGGCGGGCCACAGCGGCTCGCGCACGGCTCGGCGGCAGCGGGTCAGGATCAACGCCAGCAGCCCGGCCGACACCGTGCCGGCGATCATCATCGTGGTCCGGACACCGAGCACGTGCATCACGTACGGCGAGACGACGCTGTACGAGACCGGGTGCATGCCGCCGTACCAGGCGAGGTTGTACGCCGAGTCGGGATGGCGCCCCACGAACTCGGCCCAGGCGTCCTGCGCGGCCAGATCGCCGCCGCTGTTGGCGACGGCGAAGAACCAGACCACGTGCAGCAGCGCGGCCACCCCGGTGGCCACGACGACGGGACGCCGCCGCGCCCAGCCCAGAGCGCGCCGGACCGGACCGGCAGCGGGGACCACCGGGCCCGGCTGCCCGGCCGGCTCGGTGGGCTCGCCCGGCTCGGTGGGCTCGCCCGGCTCCGCCCGCGGGCCCTGCTCCGGCTCCGGCTCCAGCGCCGGCTCCTGCCCGTGCCCGTGCCCGCGCCCGCGCCCCTGACCGGGCCCATGCCACTCAGCGATGGTCACGCCGCCGTACTCCCCAGCACGATGAGTCTCCGGTCGTTCGTTCCTCGGCCCGCTCCTCGGTCCGCTCCGCGGCCCGCTGTTCGGTCAGCCCTTCAGTCCGTAGACGCGATCCGGCGTCCCGGGGTTGTCCCGGGACGCCGGATCGGCCGTCCGCGCTCGCATCCGACGACGGCGGAGCCGTCAGCCGTCAGCCGACGCGCGTCAGCTTCTCGGCGATGCCCGGGGCGGCCAGGTCGCTCTGCAGGGCCACCGGAACCTTCACCTGGCTGGCGCCCTCTCCGATGGTCAGCATTCCGATCTCCGAGCCCGCCTTCGCGGTCTGCGGGATCTTCGCCGCGCCGTCACCCAGCTTGACGGCGACGGTCAGCGTCGGCCAGCCGACCGCTTCCACGTCGGCGGTGGCCACGACCGGGACGCGGCCGCCGAGGCCGTCGTCCACGTAGCCGACGACGTCGCCCTTCTTGACGACCGCCGCGGCCGTCAGCATCTTCTGCGTGGCGAGCATGACGTCCTTGCTCGCCGCGATCGCCGTATCGAGGATGGGCACGCCGTGCTGGCCGAGCACCGCGCCCACGATCAGCTGGTTGGTCTTGCCGACCTTCTTCTCGGCGGCGAAGAGCAGGTTGCCGCCGGCCTTGGTGGTCGAGCCGGTCTTGATGCCGACCGAGCCGTTGAACGGGATGAGGGTGTTGTAGTTCCGCCACGGCTTGCCGGAGGGGTCGGTCCAGTTCGGCAGCTTGGTGATGGCGAGCAGCTCGGGCATCTCGACGATCTTGAGGCCGAGCTTGACCTGGTCCTCGGCGGTGCTGACCGTCGTCGCGTCCAGACCCGAGGGGTCCGTGTACGTGGTGTTGGTCATGCCGAGTTCCTTGGCGGCGTCGTTCATCTTCTTGACGAACGCCTCCTGCCCGGCGCCGGCGCTGTCCCAGCGCGCGAGCAGCCGCGCGACGTTGTTGGCGGACGGGATCATGATCGCTGCGAGGGCGTCGTACTCGGAGATCTTGTCGCCCTCCTTCAGCGTGCTGACCGTGGACTCGCCCTCGGTCTCCTTCTTGCCGTCGTCGACCGCGGTCTTGTCGATCGGGATCATCGGACCCTTTTCCCCCTTCTTGAGGGGGAAGTCCTTGAGGATGACGTACGCCGTCATCGCCTTCGCGACACTGCCGATCGCCACGGGCTTCTGCTCGCCGAAGGTGCCGACGGGGCCGAGGCCGGCCGCGGCCATGTACGCCTGGCCCTCCTTCGGCCACGGCAGGGACGGGGCCGCGCCGTCGAAGGTGTACGAGCCCTTCGCGGTCATCTTCAGGACCGGCTCGGGCAGCGGTCGCACCAGCTGCACGACGGCGAGGACCACGGCCAGCAGCGCGACGATCGGGGCGTAGATCTTGAACCGCCGCAGCGTCGTGCGCATCGCGCTCGGCGGCGGGGGCGGGTTGTTGGTGAGGTCCGCGAGCATGTCGAGCGGCGGCTTGGGCGGCAGCGGCTGCTGCGTGGTCCGCTCGGGCGAGTGCATCGAGGCCGGGGTGGGCCGCGGGGGCTTCGACGCGGGCGTGGACGTCGGGGCGGGCGTGGGCTTCGGAGCCGGGGCGGGCATCGAGGCCGGGGTCGGCTTCGGAGCACCGGTACGGGTACCAGTACCGGCACCGCTACCGGCGGGCGCCGTCCTGGCCGGCTGTCCGGCGGCGGGACGCGCGGGCGCGTCATCGGTCCGCAGCGGCACGAAGGTGCTCGCCCGCTCCCCGCCGACGGCGCCGGGCGTCACCTCCTTGGAGGTCCCGGGCCGGGGCGAGTCGGGCTTGAGGGCCCGGAACACGGCGGTGCGCTCGCTGTCGACGGGCTCATCGGCGGCGGGTGCGGACGGCTCAACCGGAACCGGGGGCTTCACCGCACGGAACACGGCGGTGCGCTCGCTGTCCCCGGGCTCGATGGCAGAAGCGGAACCATCGGCGGAGCCGGGCTTCACGGCCCGGAACACGGCCGTGCGCTCACTGTCGACGGGCGCGGCAGGCTCGGCGCGCTTGGCGGGCGCGGCGGGCTCGGCAGGCCCGGAGGGCTCGGCCGCAGCCGCAGGCTTGACGGCCCGGAAGGCGGTCGTACGGTCGCTCGCGGCAGGCTCACCGGCGGATCCCGCGACGGGCCCGTCCGCGGCCCCGGCTTCGCCGGAGGCGTCCTCAGCCGCAGAACCGGAATCCTTGACCGGGCCGCCCGACCCGGCGGCGGAGGCAATGCGGGAAGCGGCGCCGGAAGCCGAAGCGGAATCCGAATCGGAATCAGCGGCGGCAGGCTTCTCGGCAACGCCGGCCGGAGGCGTCGGCACACGGAACACGGCCGTACGGTCACTGTCGGCCGGTCCGGCGGCCCGCTCGACCGAAGGCCCGCCGGCAGCACCGGAACGGCCCTTCGCGCCGTCGGAGCCGGAAGCGGAGCCGGAGCCGGAGCCGGAGTCAGCTCCCGCACCGACACCCGCATCCACGCCCACGTCCGAGCCGGCAGCGGCATCCCTCCCGCCACCCTCGCCCCGCGCAGCGGAACCCACGGCATCCGCCGCATCCACGGCATCCACGCCGTCCGCCGCGTCCTCGGGCAGGGCCTTGAAGATCTCGGTCTCCCCGCCCGGGGCGGCCTCGTCCGGCTCGCCCTCGGAGGGCTCCGCGGTGGCGACCCAGGCCGCGACCGCCTCCCTCAGCGGATCGCGGTCGCGCGCCGTGGAACCGGCGGACCGGCCGGAGCCGTCTTCGGGGTCCCGGGGCCGGAACACCGACACCCTCGGGTCGCGCCCCTCCGAGGACTCCGCCGCCCCCGACGTTCCTTCATCAACCGACTTGTCGGGGGACTCGCCCGCCACCAGTTCCTCCTCGATCGCCACCACGTCCGGCTGTCCGAATGTCTAACAGTGTCCCGTCTAGGGGGCATCGCCCCCGTGCTAGACGAGAACGACATAGCTGACGGTTCCCCCGCAAAGCGGTCAGGCGCTCTCGACAGATGAATGTGAGAGGCGTCACCCTGTCACTCATCCACGCGGGGAGGCATGGATGGGCAGGAGCCGCAGAACAATTCCGGAGGAGCTTCTGCTGCTCGCCTTGGACCCGACCACGGGTACCACGGCGCAGCCGCAGTCGCTCGACCTCGGCCTGGCCGGGGCACAGCTAGTGGAGCTGGCTCTGGCAGGACGGATAGCCCCTGATGGGGATCGTATCGCCGTGGTGATGCCACGGCCGACAGGAGATCCGACTCTGGACTCCGCACTGGAGCTGCTGCGCAGGCGTGGCAGTCCGGTTCGGGCGGTCCACTGGATCGGCGGACCCCGACTGGGGCTCCGCCAGGTGTACCTCGCCCACTTGGAGCGTTGCGGCATGGTCAGTGCCGTCGCGGGCCAGATGTGCGGGGTGCTGCCGACGACTCGCTACCAAGCGACCGATACGGCGATCAGCCGGGAGATCCGTGCCCGGCTGGACAGTGCGATCCGCACCGGTGTACCACCGGACCCGCGGACCGCGGCGCTTGCCGCACTGGCCCACGCGGTCGGACTCGGCAAGCACCTGTACCCCGGCAACGAGGGGCGGTCGTCCAGATCCCGGCTGCGGGATCTGATCCGGCACGACCCGATGGGCGGACTGGTGGCGCACGCCGTCATGGACGTCCAGAACGGTGTGGCGGTACAGCCGCGCCGTGACCGGGCACCGGCCCAGCCGGCCGCCCGGGCCGCGACGGCAGCCGTTCCGCTGCAGCCGCGCCGGACGGGTGCGATGGCCCGCGCGGCCGCGCACTGATCCACCGGCGGGACACGCAGCGCTCAGCACCGAAGCACCGCAGCACGCAGCACGCAGCACGCAGCACGCAGCACACGTAACGCCACCACCGTGACCGACGTCCCCAGGACCCGGTCCGGGAGCCGCCGGCGCGCGGGGTGGCGGGGCCGGTCCACCGGCCCCGCCACCCCGCGCGTTCGCGTTCGCGTCCCGGCCGGGGCCCGGTCGCGTGCCCGTTCCGGACCGTTCCCCAGCGCGGCCGCATGTTTCGGTGGCAGTCTGCTCACCATCAGACACGCAGAGAGACAGCAACAGAAGAAGGCGGAGGTGCCGTTCACGTGGCGTCCAATGTCAATCCCACCGTCCGACGCCGCCGACTGGGCATGGAGTTGCGCAAGCTCCGCGAGGACAAGGGCATGACGGCCGAGCAGGTCGCCGAGCGCCTGCTCGTCTCCCAGTCGAAGATCAGCAGGCTGGAGAACGGCCGTCGTTCCATCAGTCAGCGCGACGTCCGCGATCTGTGCGACGTCTACGAGGTCGAGGACCGGCGGCTCGTCGACTCCCTCATGCAGATGGCCAAGGACTCCCGTCAGCAGGGCTGGTGGCACGCCTTCGGCGACATCCCGTACAGCGTCTACATCGGCCTGGAGACCGACGCGGCCAGCCTGCGCACCTACGAGCCCCTGGTGATCCCGGGCCTGCTCCAGACCCCGGAGTACGCCCAGGCACTCGTCCGCGGCGCGTGGCCGGAGACCGCTCCGGCCGACGTGGACAAGCGCGTCCAGGTCCGGATGCACCGCCAGAAGCGGCTCTCCGAGACCGACAACAACAACCCCGAGCTCGGGCCGCTGCGCCTGTGGGCGGTCATCGACCAGGCCGCCCTCCAGCGGCACGTGGGGGATCCCCAGTTGATGGTCCGGCAGCTGGAGTACTTGATAGAGCAATCGGAGAAGCCGCACGTGACGGTGCAGGTGATGCCGTTCGCGGTGGGCGCCCACCCGGGGGTCAACGGCCAGTACGCCATTTT
Source organism: Streptomyces sp. ISL-66 (assembly GCF_018614135.1). Taxonomy (GTDB): domain Bacteria; phylum Actinomycetota; class Actinomycetes; order Streptomycetales; family Streptomycetaceae; genus Streptomyces. Next base: position 27,994 of record NZ_JAGGOW010000109.1, on the reverse strand, counting down.
GGAATTCCCGGACGCCTCCGACTCGACCGTCGTCTACATCGAGGGCGTGACGAGCGATCTGTACCTGGAAAAGGCCAATGATGTTCAGAAATACAGCGTGATGTACGAACATCTGCGGGCGCAGGCCCTCAATGTGGACCAGACCAGGCAGTTCATCACGGGGATCATCGAGGAGTTCGCGGGCAAGAAAAAGTAGGCAGGAGCAAGGGAAATCGAGGTCCCCTTCCGCGGAAGGCCGGTACGGTACACCGTCACTCCCCGGCCGCAGAAGACCTGAATGGAATATGCCACTCGGTCGGGTGAACGCCCCCATCACCGATGGGGCGCTGCGGGTAGCGTCGATCACGTCGGCAGGAGCAATGGCCGGCAGACACCGGAACTACTCGCTGAACCGGAGAGAAACATGGCTATTCGTCAGGGCGCCACGGAAATCTGGACCAAGTCCTCCTACTCTGCCAACGGCGCTTGCGTCGAAGTCAGGTCCCCCCTCGTGGAGGCCATCGCCGTCCGCGACTCGAAGGTGCAGGACGGCCCGTCGCTCACCTTCGCGCCCGGCTCCTGGACCTCCTTCGTCGCCGATGTGACCGAGGGCCGGCTGGGACGCCTCGTCTGAACATCGAGGCGCACACCCCAGCCGGCCGACACGAGTACAGCGCCAACAGCACGAACAGCACCACCGCAGCACTGACTGGAGCCCTCTCGACTGGCCCGCCGTCCTGGCCGAGGGGGCTCGGCCATGTCCGGCTACCGCAGCTGGTCGACGTACCGGTCGGTCCCCGGCACCGTCGGGACGAACGGCGCCACCAGCTCCACCCGCCCCAGCCCCGTCTCCGCGACCTCCGCGTCGAGCCCCTGGAAGCGGTCCCAGCAGTCGCGCGGATCGGCCTCCAGGAACCACAGCAGGGTCAGCCGCGTGTCGACCCCCTCCACCTGCTTCACGTACGTCATCCGGTCGCCCGGCAGCGGCGTCGGCCGGAAGACCGTGACCATGGCGGCCGGGGAGCCGGCCAGCCGCTCCGGCAGGGCCCGCGAGCGCAACCACTCCAGCAGCTCGGCCCGCCGTTCGGGCCCCTCCGCGTCGACGACCTGGAGCACGAGCCCGCCGTAGGGGTGGTCGAGGGCGTGGAAGTCGCGGGGGCCGGCGGCGCCGTCGCGGTAGACGGTGACCTCGTGGTCCTGGAACGCGGTGAAGACGTGCGTGCGGTCCTGGTAGACCCGGCCGTCGCGGTTCAGGCGCTTGTTGATGCCGACGGTCCACTTCATGTGCTCGTCGTAGCGGCCCTCGGTGACCCAGTACGTGGAGAGGTAACACCCGGCCGTGACGGGCTGCGCGACGGCCGACTTCTCGGGGTAGCGCAGCTCCTGGAGCTCGCGGGTGGCGACCCAGCGACGGCCGGCGTACATCCACGGCATCGCCATGGCCCCGGCGTAGTAGTGGTCGTCCTCGTACCAGCGGTTGTACGCGAACTCGTGCCCGGCGTGCGGCTCGACCATGGTGATCAGCGCGTGGCCGGGGCGGACCCCGTAGGGGCCGACCGCGGCGAGCTCGGCGTAGTCGTCGGCGCGGGTGTCGCGCTCGTCTGCTGCTGTCATGGAAGACGGTCTAGCTGATAGCACGCCAGATGGCGAGACCCCGGCAGTGGCACCGTTGCCGCACGCGGGCACGGCGCTGGGCAATCCAGCCCCGCCCAGCGCGCGGACGACGCCGGGCAAATCGCTCCGCCTGGCACGCGGACGACGCCGGCGAATCCAGCCCCGCCGGCATTTGAGGCGCGGGGGTCCGGGGGCTGGCCCCCGGCAACGGCGCCGCGCAGGCACTGGCACGGCACGGGCCCGGCACGGCACGGCACGGTCCCGGCACGGCACGGCCCCGGCACGGCACGGGCCCGGCGGTCGGACGGATCCCGCCCCTTCCCTCACCACGCCCCGCGCCGTAGCCTGACGCCCCGTCAGATATAGGTCACCGCCCCGCCCCAGGAGGCCCCCGCCATGCCGCTGCTGCAAGGGAAGACCGTCATCGTCTCCGGCGTGGGGGCCGGCCTCGGCCACCAGGTCGCCGCCACCGTCGTCCGCGACGGCGGCAACGCCGTGCTCGGCGCGCGGACCGAGGCCAACCTCGCCAAGGCCGCCGCCGAGATCGACCCCGACGGCACGCACACCGCGTACCTGCCGACCGACATCTCCGACGAACGCCAGTGCGAGGCCCTCGCCGCCCTCGCCCAGGAGCGTTTCGGCGGCGTCGACGCCGTCGTCCACGTCGCCGCCTGGGACTCCTCCTTCGGCGGCCTCGAAGACGCCGACTTCGGCACCTGGCAGCAGATCCTCGACGTCAACCTGCTCGGCACGCTGCGGATGACCCGCGCCTGCCTGCCCGCGCTCAAGCGGACCGGTGGCTCCGTCGTCATCATCGGCACCCAGTCCGCCATCGCCGCCCCCAACGAGGTGCGGCAGGCCGCGTACGCCGCCTCCAAGGGCGCCCTGACCTCCGCCATGTACTCCATGGCCCGCGAGCTCGGCCCCTACCGCATCCGCGTGAACACCGTGCTCCCCGGCTGGATGTGGGGCCCGCCCGTCCAGGCCTTCGTCACCTTCACCGCGCACACCGAAGGCGTCCCCGAAGCCGAGGTCCACGCCCGGCTCACCGACCGCATGGCACTGCCCGACCTGGCCACTGACGGGGACGTCGCCGACGCCGCCGCCTTCCTCGCCTCCGACCGGGCGCGGGCGATAACCGGCCAGTCCCTGCTGGTCAACGCCGGTGAGCTGATGCGATGAGCCCGCCCACCCCCCTTCGAGCGGATCGTATGCTCGGCCCATGACCACTCCGAGTGACGCTCCGACCGAGAACTCGATGCGCCGCGCGCTCCGCCGCGCCCGCGACGGCGTCGCGCTCGACGCGACCGAGGCGGCCGTACTCCTACAGGCGCGCGGCGAGGCCCTGAAGGACCTCGCCGCCTCCGCCGCCCGCGTACGGGACTCCGGACTCGAAGCCGCCGGCCGGCCCGGCGTCATCACGTACTCGCGCAAGGTCTTCATCCCCCTCACCCGGCTGTGCCGCGACAAGTGCCACTACTGCACCTTCGTCACCGTCCCGGGCAAGCTCCGCCGGGCCGGGCACGGCATGTACCTGTCCCCCGACGAGGTCCTCGACATCGCCCGCCAGGGCGCGGCCATGGGCTGCAAGGAAGCCCTGTTCACGCTCGGCGACCGGCCCGAGGACCGCTGGCCCGAGGCCCGCGAGTGGCTCGACGCGCACGGCTACGACGACACCCTCGCCTACGTCCGCGCCATGGCCATCCGCGTGCTGGAGGAGACCGGTCTCCTCCCCCACCTCAACCCCGGTGTCATGACCTGGTCCGAGCTCCAGCGCCTCAAGCCCGTCGCCCCGTCGATGGGCATGATGCTGGAGACCACGGCCACCCGCCTGTGGTCCGAGCCCGGCGGCCCGCACCACGGCTCCCCCGACAAGGACCCGGCCGTCCGGCTGCGCGCCCTGGAGGACGCGGGCCGCTCCAACGTCCCCTTCACCACCGGCGTACTGATCGGCATCGGCGAGACCTACGAGGAGCGCGCGGACGCCTTCTTCGAGCTCCGCCGGATCCAGCGCAGCTACCACGGCATCCAGGAGTTCATCGTCCAGAACTTCCGCGCCAAGCCGGACACGGCCATGCGCGCGATGCCCGACGCCGAGCTGGAGGAGCTGGCCGCGGCCATCGCGGTGGCCCGCCTCATCCTCGGCCCGTCCGCCCGCATCCAGGCCCCGCCGAACCTCGCCGACGCCGAGTACGCGCTGCTCATCGGCGCCGGCATCGACGACTGGGGCGGGGTCTCCCCGCTCACCCCCGACCACGTCAACCCCGAGCGCCCCTGGCCGCACATCGACGACCTGGCCGAGCGCACCGCCGCCGCCGGCTTCGAGCTGCGCGAACGCCTCACGATCTACCCGGAGTTCCTGCTGCGCGGCGAACCGTGGCTGGACCCCCGGCTGCTGCCGCACGTACGGGCACTTGCCGATGCCGGGACGGGCCTCGCGAACGAGTCCGCGACCGTCGAGGGCCGACCGTGGCAGGAACCGGACGAGGGCTTCACGGCGTACGGCCGCACCGATCTGCACACCACCATCGACACGCAGGGCCGTACCGGCGACCGGCGCGAGGACTTCGACCACGTCTACGGCGACTGGGACGCCCTGCGCGAGGCGGCGGCGCCCGGGATGGTTCCCGAGCGCATCGACACGGACGTACGGGCGGCGCTCGCGCAGGCCGCCGACGACCCGACGCGGCTCAGCGACGACCAGGCCCTCGCCCTGCTCCACGCGGACGGCCCGGCGCTGGACGCGCTCTGCCGGATCGCGGACGACCTGCGCGCATCGGTGGTCGGCGACGACGTCACCTACATCGTCACGCGCAACATCAACTTCACCAACGTCTGTTACACCGGCTGTCGTTTCTGCGCCTTCGCGCAGCGCCGCACCGACGCGGACGCGTACACGCTCTCCCTCGACCAGGTCGCCGACCGGGCCGCCCAGGCCTGGGACGTGGGCGCGGTCGAGGTGTGCATGCAGGGCGGCATCCACCCGGACCTGCCCGGGACGGCCTACTTCGACATCGCGCGGGCGGTGAAGGCCCGGGTCCCCGGCATGCACGTGCACGCCTTCTCCCCCATGGAGGTGGTCAACGGCGCGACGCGCACCGGCATGTCGGTGCGCGACTGGCTGACGGCGGCCAAGGAGGCCGGCCTCGACTCCATCCCGGGCACGGCGGCGGAGATCCTGGACGACGAGGTCCGCTGGGTCCTCACCAAGGGGAAGCTGCCCACGGCCGACTGGATCGACGTGGTCTCCACCGCCCACGAGCTGGGCATCCGCTCCTCCTCCACGATGATGTACGGGCACGTGGACCAGCCCCGGCACTGGCTCGGCCACTTCCGCACGCTGGCCCGCATGCAGCAGGACGCGCGGGCGAAGGGGGTGGAGGGCTTCACGGAGTTCGTGACGCTGCCCTTCATCCACACCAACGCCCCCGTGTACCTGGCGGGCATCGCCCGCCCCGGTCCGACGGTGCGCGACAACCGGGCGGTGACGGCGATGGCGCGGATCCTGCTGCACCCGCACATCACCAACATCCAGACCAGCTGGGTGAAACTGGGCTCGGAGGGCGCGGCCGAAATGCTCCGCTCGGGGGCGAACGACCTGGGCGGCACGCTGATGGAGGAGACCATCTCCCGCATGGCGGGGTCGAGTTACGGCTCGTACAAGTCCGTCCAGGACCTGATCGCGGTGGCGCGAGCGGCGGGCCGCCCGGCGAAGGCCCGTACGACCCTCTACGGCGAGGTCGCCGAGGAGCGCCAGGCGGCGGCCCGCGCCTCGGACGGCCATCTGCCGGAACTGCTCCCGGTCCTGGACTGACGGGTACGGGAAGGGGTCGGCCGAAGGGATCGGCCCCTGGCCCCGCCAGCGCGGGTCCGGGGGCCGGCCCCCGGGCCGGGAGCAGGCCCCGAAAGGCCCCCGTCGGGACCGACTGGATCCGGCCGTTCCCGGCCCGGATACCCGCCGCATGACCGACTACTTCCGGACCCGACCGATCCTGTCCACTACAGTGCCGCCAGAGCACGCGAGAGCACGCGCGGGCAGTCCGGGGGGATCGGAATGGACACGGCGACGGAAACGTCCGGGACGCAACAAGGCCTGGCCGGCACGGCCGCCCCCCTCCCCACGGCGGGAACGGGCACGGGCACCGGCACGGACACCGGCCTCGGTCCCGCCACCGGCCCCACCGCCGGAGACACCCTCAGCGGTCGCAGCGCCGTCACCACCGGTCTGTGGGGACGCGCCGAGCAGCAGGACTTCCGCAGCCGCGTCCGCGGAGCCCTCCTCGGTTCCGCCCTCGGCGACGCCCTCGGCGCCCCCGTGGCCGCCCTCACGCTCGACGCCATCCACGAAGCCCACGGCCTGGCCGGCCTGACGGAACCGGCCACCCCGAGCCAGGGCCGAGGTCAGGGCCAGGGCCGAGGCCAGGGCCAGGGCCACGGCCTGAACCACGGCCACGTGCCCCCCGGCCAGGGCAGGGGCAGCATCACCGCCGCCACCCAGCTCACCCTCTTCACCGTCGACGGCCTCATCCGCGCCCACGTCCGCCGGGACACCGGCGCCTGGCACCCGCCGACCGACGTCCACCGCGCGTACCTCCGCTGGGCGGCCACCCAGCACGACTGGGGTCCCGACGAGCGCCGCCAGGACAACGGCTGGCTCGCGCAACAGGAGTGGCTCTACACCCGCCGCGACCCCGCCCGCGCCTGCCTGACCGGCTTCGCCGACCCCCTCCTCGGCACCCCCGACCAGCCGAAGAACCCCACCTCCTTGGACGCGGCCGCCGCCACCCGCTCCGCGCCCTTCGGACTGCTGGTCGGCTGGGAGTCCGCCCTCGTCCTCCAGCTCTCCGTCGAATGCGCCGCGCAGAGCCACGGGCACCCCACGGCGTACCTCTCGGCCGGTGCCTTCGCCGTCATCGTCCACGGCCTGACCCGGGGCGAGTCCCTCGACTCCGCCGTCCAGCGCGCGCTCGGCCTGCTCGGTGCCCGCCCCGGCCACCAGCCCGTCACCGACGCCCTGCAACGCGCGCTCGCGGCCGTCACCCTCGGCGCCCCGTCCCCGAAGACGGTCGAGGCCCTGTCCCCCGGCAAGGACCACGCCGGGCTATCCAGCCATCCGGGCCGCGACGCCGAAGAGGTCCTCGCCATCGCCGTGTACTGCGCCCTCGTCGCCGAGAACGTGGCCCACGGACTGCGCCTCGCCGTGAACCACGGCGGCGACTCCACCGCCACCGGCGCGCTGTGCGGGGCCCTGCTCGGCGCCCAGCACGGCGAGACCGCCCTTCCGGCGGGCTGGCTCGCGGAGCTCGAAGGCCGCGCCACGATTCTGGAGCTCGCCGACGATTTCGCCCTGGAGATGACCCAGGGCCCCGCCCTCCACGGCCCGTCCCTCTCCTCCCCGGGCTGGCTGACCCGCTACCCCCGAGGCTGACCGGCGGCGACACCGCCCCGGCGGCCTCCGGCCCGGCCTCGGCGTCATGGCCTCGGGGTCATGGCCTCGGCGGCCTCCGGCTCGGCCACCGGCCCGGCGGCACCGTCTCGGCGCGCGCTGCCCGGCCCGGCGGCACGGCCTCGGCGGTCCCCGGCCCGCCCGGGCCTGGCCGACACGCGCCCCTGCCCTCCTCGCACGCGAAGCCGTACCGTGGCCCTCCCACGTCTCGGAGGTGCCAGCGCACATGCGGATCGCCACGACCGTCTTCCTCACCGACCGCACGATCTCTCCCGTACGCCTGGCCCGCGCCCTTGAGGAACGCGGGTTCTCCGGCCTCTACCTCCCGGAGCACACCCACATCCCGGCCGCCCGCGTCACGCCCGCGCCCATGGGCGGCGAGCTCCCCGAGATGTACGGCCGCACCCTGGACCCCTTCGTGGCCCTCGGCCAGGCGGCCGCCGTCACCGAGTCGCTCCGACTCGGCACCGGCATCACGCTCGTGGCCCAGCACGACCCGATCGACCTCGCGAAGCAGATCGCCACGCTGGACCACCTGTCCGGCGGCCGCTTCACCCTCGGCATCGGCTACGGCTGGAACGTGGAGGAAGCCGCCGACCACGGAGTCGAGTGGGGCACCCGCCGCGAACTGGTCCGCGACCACATGGCCCTGATGCGGGCACTGTGGTCCCCGCAGCCCACGGCGTACGTGGGCGAGTTCTCCTCCGTCCGGGCCAGCTCCGCCCACCCCAAGCCCGTCCAGGCCCCGCGCGAACTCGCCCCGGGCGTCCCGCTGTACGGTCCCCGCACCCTGATCGGCGGCCAGGCCGGCCCGAAGCTCTTCGCGGCCATCGCCGACCACAGCGACGGCTGGCTCCCGATCGGCGGCGGCGGCCTGACGGAGTCCCTGCCCGTCCTGCGCCAAGTCTGGGAAGCCGCCGGCCGCGACCCGAAATCCCTCCAAGTGGTCCCGTACGCGGTCCAGCCCAGCCCCGGCAAGATCGCCCACTACACGGACCTGGGCATCGAGGAGGTCGTCCTCCAGCTCCCCTCGGCGGGCGAGTCGGAGATCCTCGGCATCCTCGACCAGTTCGCCCAGTTCCTCTGATCCGATCGGCCGGGCGTCCGGACCTCCGCACCGGCGGACTCCGGACTCCGGATGCTCGAACCGCTGCCCCCGGACCCGCGCGAAACCCGTTGGTCAACGCCGCCCGCACGCCCGGAGAATGACCTCATGCCGGGACAGCGAAAGCGCAAGCGCAGCGGGGAGCGGGCCCACCGGCGGACGGCGGACACCCCCGGCCGCTGGGAGCCGCTGTTCTCGACGGGAGACCAGGCGGAACTGCGGGCGTACATCCGCCGCCTCTCCGCCGAGGGCACCGTGAGCGACCCGAACCTGCTGCGGATCGACACCTCCTGCGGCCGCCTGGTGCACCCGACCACGTACCAGGTCAGCCTCTTCGTCCCGGAGACATCGCCATGACCGACAGAGCCGACGGCACCGACTGGTGGGAGCGCCTCCCGGAGGGAATCCGCCGGGAGGCGGACGGGTACGTCCTCCAGGACCGGCCGCTGCACGCCGTCCGCATCGTGTGGGAGGCGGGCCGCGCCCAGGGCGTGGGCCTCAACCTCGCCCAAGAGCTCGTCTCGGCCCGCTACGCGCACTTCGGCGACCAGGTGGCCCGGACCCCCGACTCCCCGCTCGACCTGGAATCCCTCGCCGCCCGCGCCGCCGACATCCCGGCGCGCGTGGCGGCGGTCGAGGCCGTCTGGGACGGGGACACCGTGCACGACTGGTTCGTGGTGCTCTAAGCCCTCACCGAGGAACCCGCCGGGGAACACCACCTGGCCACCGTCTACTGGCGTACGGGCGCCCGCGCCCTCGAAGCCGAGGGCGCCGACCCCGGCCCCCTGCGTCCGCACGCCGCCGCCACCCGCGCCGGCACCGCCCTCGCGGCCCACCTGGGAGTCCCGTTCCACTTCTCGAGCCCGGAGACCCCGGACGACCGGCTCCCACGGTGGCGGGACATCTCCGCGCACGGCGGGAGCACGTCCCCTGCGTGAGCCGGCCCACTGACCGGATCCGCCGCCTCCCCCGCCGCGCCCTGACGCTGCGGCGGGGGCTGCGGCGGCGGGGGCGGGTGCGGGTGCGGGTGCGCACAACAGGCGCCCCGGCTAGTTCCCTGTTGGTGGCCCGTTGGAGGCCCGTTGGAGGCCTCGCCCATGCTCGTTCCATCAAGCCGGCCACGAGCAGGCGTGGCAACGGCATCAACGGGGATGGATTCGTGAACTCCATGCGCAAGACGACCAAAATGCTCATCGCGATCGCTGCGGCGGCCGCATCCCTCGTCGGCCTGGCCGGAACCGCTTCGGCGGCGAACGTCACATCTGCCCTGTACCGCGGCCAGACCCTCAACGTGGGGGACTCGATCATCCGCACCACCGGCAGCAACACCTTCTGGCTGGTGACGATGCAGCCCGACGGCAACCTCGTCGAGTACCGCATCAGCGGCGACCCGACCCAAGGCGACGTCACCCGCACGCCGTGCTGGGCAACGAACACCTACGGATCGGGCGCCAACCACGCGACGTACCAGCAGGACGGCAACTTCGTGCTCTACAACCAGAACGGATACGCGGTGTGGGCTTCGAACACGACGGGCGGAGGCGGCACGACGGTCGACCTCAACTGGGGGGGCGACCTGTACGTGGGCACCAAGCAGATCTCGCGCGGCTGCTGACCTTCCGACTGCCACAGGAGACACGCATGTTCAGGAAGCTCACTTCCCAGATCGCCGTGCTCGCGGCGTCCGCCGCCCTGCTCACCGGCGTGATGACGGCCGGCAGCGCGAGCGCTTCGACCACCGCCCCGTACATCGGCAACGGCTACACGAACAACACCCACGCGGTGTGGTGCGTGCAGCACATGATCAACTACGCGATCGACCGAGGCCGCTACTGGGGTGTCGCCAAGGTCGCCGAGGACGGCGTATGGGGCCCGAAGACCCGCCAGGCCGTCGTCGGCGTCCAAAACGGCACGGGCGGCAGCCTGAACCCCGACGGCATCGTGGGCCCGAAGACCGGCGACATGCTGATGTTCGAGGGCGACCCGTACTACAGCGGCCGCAGCGCGGGCGACGGCTACTGCCACACCTACCTCCCGACCAGCTACTGAGCCGAAACCGTCCGGGCGGAGAAGGGCCCTAGCGCTTCAACTCCGCCCAGACCGTCTTCCCGACCACCCGGTCCACGACCCCCAGTCGGCAGCGACGGCGTCGACGATCCTCATCCCGTAGCCGCCGCCCGCCTGGTACGAACGGGGCCGCACGACCGGTCGCCGGTCACGGCGGGCATCGGACACCTCGATGCGCAGGGTCCCGGAAAAGAGGGTGATCCGCAGCTCGAAGTCCCGTCCGGTGACCCGCCCTTGGGTCACGGCATTGGCGGCGAGCTCGGCGACGAGGAGCCCGGCCTCCTCGGAGAGCCTCGTGCGGTCGGCGACGCCCCACCCGTGCAGCTCGACAAGAGCCAACTGGCGGGCCAGCCGGGCACCGCGACGGGTGCAGGTGAAACGCTGCGTGAACACGCGTACGAGGGATGCGGGGGATCCTGAGGGCGCTGTCATGAGGACAACGTCCCGCGGTAAGGGGGGTGTTCCACAGCAACCGAACCGCTACTTTTCAACTGTACGAGTTCGCGCTCTGGACAGTCTCGGTCACCGACAGTGAACATAGCTGCGGGGAGGTGACCTCCATGGCGAGGGTCGATGACAGCGGTGACGGCGAGGTCGAGCCCGACGCCGACCTGAGGAACTTCGGCGACACGGTCAAGGCCTTCCGCAAACGGGCCGGCCTGACGCAGGAACAGCTCGCTCCCCTGATCCGCTACTCGGTGCAGTACATCGGGTCCGTGGAGCAGGGCCGCCGTCACCCGTCGACGAAGTTCGTCGACCGGGTGGAGGAGAAACTGGACGCCTTCGGCGTCATCCGCATCGCGGCGAACCAGCTGACCCGACGGCGGGGGCTCGCGAAGTGGTTCCGGCTGTGGGCGGAGCTGGAGGAACGGGCGATCGCCCTCAACACGTACGAGTGCCGCTCGATCCCCGGCCTGCTCCAGACGGAGGCGTACGCGCGGGCACAGATCAGGGACGTACCCCCGCTGGCGACACCGGAGGACGCCGAGGCCCGCGTCGTTCTCCGGCTGGGCCGCCAGGCCCTGCTGCGCAGGACGCCGTTCATCGCATTCAGCTTCATCATCGAGCAGGCGGTGATCGAGCGGCAGACGGGTGGCCCGGAGGTGACGCGCGAGCTGATCGACCACCTGCTGGAGTGCGGCAGGTTACCCAATGTTGATCTCCAGATCATGCCGACGGTCAGCCCGGTACACGCGGGCCCCGATGGCACCTTCTGTCTCCTCGAAACCGAGGATCACGAGTGGCTGGGGTACAGCGAGGGCCAGAAGACGGGCCGGGTCATCTATGACCCGAAAGACGTCAGCGTGCTCCACCAGCGGTATGCCAAACTTCGCATCCAGGCCCTCAATCCCGCGGACAGTGCGGGCCTGTTGATGCGATTGCGAGGATCCCTGTGAACAGCTCCGGACTCCGGTGGTTCAAGAGCAGCTACAGCGGCAGCGAGGGCGACAACTGCGTGGAGGTGGCCCTGTCGTGGCAGAAGTCGAGCTACAGCGGCAGCTGCGTCGAGGTCGCCCTGCCCTGGCACAAGTCCACGTGCAGCGGTAGTCAAGGTGACAACTGCGTCGAAGTCGCGGCCTGCACCGACGCCGTCCACATCCGGGACTCGAAGGTGGACGCCGGACCCGAACTGGCGGTGACACCCGGCTCCTGGGCCACGTTCGTAAGCGGAGTCACGGGGGCCTGAGCTGCGGCCTGTCGGGTGCGTTGACGGTCCCTGGGGGCGTCCCGGAAGTCCAGCGTCCTTCCGGAGTGGGTCGGTCCGTCAAGAGCGCTCCCTTCGGTCGCGTCGCTGCGCGATGGCCTTCGGCCACTCTTGACTGACCGACCCACCCCGGAACGCCACAAGACTTCCGGGATCCCCCCGGGGGATGGCCTGGGGATGACAGACGGAGGGACGGCCGGATCACAGCCCTCAATGCCACGGTCCCGCCGGTCAGCCGCACCCCAGCCGCTCAGGACCACCCCGCCTGCCCGGGGCCGGGGGCGCGGGACCCCCGGAACACCCACACGGGGCCCATCGAGGCCCCTTCCCGGTGCTCCGCCCGCCAACCCGCACAACAGGACGACAAGACCGCCCTCCGATGCCTTGAGGCGCGCCAGATCGCTACACGGTCACTCTCGGCATAGCGACTGACCACCGTCTGGGGCTCGGCTGGTGAACGGCCGCACACACGGCAGGCGGCAGGCGGCAGGCGGCAGGCGGCAGGCGGCAGGCGGCACACGGCACGGTGGGCGGCACGGTGGGCGGTTGCGGTAGTCAGGCGACGAGGAGACCGGCCGCAGGCGCGGTACAAGCGGCTCGCCCGCAGGTCGGCGGTTCGCGCGGCTCCCACGGCCGGCCTTGTCGCCGCCCCATCACCTCAGACGCTTTCCCAGGGCGGGCGGCCTATGTCCAGCCCCTGCCGGGCCGCAGTCGCTGAGCCGACAGCAACTGTGTAGCGATCTGACGCGCCTCAGGGCCCCAGATGACCACTGGAACGACCTCTCGTGCGGGTTGGCGGGCGGAGCGCCGGGAAGGGGCCTCGATGGGCCCCGTGGGGGTGTCCCGGGGGTCCCGCGCCCCCGGCCCCGGGCAGGCGGGGCGGTCCCGACCGGAGAAACCTTCGGCTGACCGGCGGGACCAGGCCCGCACATCCCTGGCCACGGCCGTCCCTCCGTCTGTCACCCCCAGGCCATCCCCCGGGGGGATCCCGGAAGTCTTGTGGCGTTCCGGGGTGGGTCGGTCAGTCAAGAGTGGCCGAAGGCCATCACGCAGCGACGCGACGACGAAGGAGGAGCGCTCTTGACGGACCGGCCCACCCCGGAAGGACGCTGGACTTCCGGGACGCCCCCAGGGACCATCAACGCACCCGATAGGCCGCAGCCAAAGCCCCGGCCTCCCGAGTCGCCGTCAACACCCCCGCCAGCCCCTCAGCCCAACACCCACCGACACCCCCGCCCCGCCCCGCCCCGCCCCGCCCCGCCACCATCCCCACCCGAAAACCCCTTCCCTGCCCGGCACCCGTCCGGAACGATGACCCGCATGGTGTCCATCGACCGACTGCTCGCCTTCGCCGCGATGTCGTTGCTGCTGATCGTCATTCCGGGGCCGAGCGTGCTCTTCGTCATCGGGCGGGCGTTGTCCCAGGGATGGCGGGCGGCGCTGACGACGGTGGCCGGGAACACGCTGGGTGCCTACGTGCTCGTCGTGGCCGTGGCCTTCGGCGTGGGGTCTCTGGTGGAGCGGTCGGTGATCGTGTTCACCGCGCTCAAGCTCGCGGGCGCCGCGTACCTCGTGTACCTCGGGGTGAAGGCCTTCCGGCAGCGGCGCACCCTTCAGGCGGAGTTCGGGGCGGGCGGGGCCGAGTACGGGACGTGGCGGTCGTTGTGGGAGGGGTTCGCCGTCGGGGTGGCCAACCCCAAGACCATCGTGTTCTTCGCCGCCGTCCTCCCGCAGTTCGTGGACCGCGACCAGGGCCACGTGACGGCCCAAATGCTGCTTCTGGGGCTGGTGTTCAACCTCATCGCGGTGGTCTGCGACAGCGCCTGGGGCATGGTCGCCGCGACCGCCCGTAGCTGGTTCTCGCGGTCGCCGCAGCGGCTCTCCGCGATCGGCGGGGCCGGTGGGCTCGCGATGATCGGTCTCGGCGTCACCGTCGCCGCGACCGGACGCAAAGACTGACTCGAAGCAGTATCCGACCACCCTTGGGGGAAGCATGCGTGCCCGCTTACTCGTACTGGCCGCCGTCGGCTCGATCCTGCTCGCCGGCTGCGGCGGTGAGCCCGAGAGCAAGCCGCCGGACACGCACGTGAGCTTCAAGCCCGCCCCGACCTACACCGCGCCCGCGCCGACGCCCAGCGGCGTGGGCGTCATCCAGTGGTGGCAGTCCGGCGGCAAAGAACGGGTGAACCTCACGATCTCGGCGGCGAGGAGCGTGTACGCCGACCATGAGGCGGGCAAGTACGTCATCGACCTGAGCTTCCTCTCCACCCAGTTGCAAGAGGCCAAGGCGTACGCCCGGATCCCCAACGCGCAGACGATGGAATCGTGGACGAAGGCCCTCGAACTGCTCGACACGGGCCTGCACCAGGTGGCCGCCGCCTCCTCCCTCGCCATACCGAAAATGGAACCGGAGCGGGCCGAGGAGGTGTCCGCCGCCGGCTGGGCGGACATCGGCAAGGGCATCGAGGGCCTAAGGGACACGCATACGCAGCTGCGGGGAGCTGGGCTGTGTCGCGTACGACTTCGAGGACCCCTGGAAGTAGCCGATCGCGCCCTCCCGGCCGGGCGTGCGCGGTCGTCCCGGAGGACGAGGTCCTACCGGCCGACTCCGTCGGCCCACCGAGCACGTGTCCGGCCGCCGACGGTCCCCGACCGTCGGCGGCCGTCGGCTCAGCGCGCGGAAGCGGCGCGGCGCATCCGCGCGGCGAGCAGGAGGCCCGCACCGGCGACGAGTGCGGTGCCCGCACCGCCCGCGATCAGAGCCGAGTCACCCGCGCCGGTGGCGGCGAGGTGGGCGCCGCTGCCGCCCTGGGGCGTAACGGCGGTGTTGCCGGTGGTCGTCCCGGAGCCGGAGCCCGTGCCGGTGCCAGCGCCCGAACCGGTGCCGGTTCCGGCGTTGTTCTGGCCCTGCTGGCCCGTGCCCTGGCCCGTGCCTTGGTCCTTGCCCTGGTCCTTGCCCTGGTCCTTGCCGTTCTCCTGCTGCGCCTTCTTGTCCTTGGCGCGGGCCTCGTGCTGGCCCGTCTTCAGGAACTCGGTGCGGTCGGCGGCGGTGCCGTGCAGCGCGGCGCGGCCGGCCTTGATCAGCTCCGTGCCCCCGCCGTCGAGGATCTGCGCGATCGCGATGCGGTTGTCCTCGTCGCGCAGCGTGTACTGGGTCACCTCGAGGAAATGGCGCAGCTCGGCCGGGGTCGCGGAACCCCTGAGGAGCTTGCCGATCTCCTTGCTCAGGATGGGGCCGTCCCAGGCCTCGTCGATGCGGGCGAGCTCGACCCGGTCGTCGGAGGCCTGCGCGAGGTACCGCCCCGTCTGCAGGAAGGCGGTGCGGTCGGCGGGAGTGCCCTTGAGGGCCTTCTTGCCCTCTTCCCTCACCTGGGAGCCGCCGGCGCCGATCAGCCTTGAGATGTCGACCTTGTTGTCGTCGTCGCGCAGCTCGTGCTGAGTGACCTCGTAGAAGCGGCGCAGCTGCTCCAGGTTCCCGCTGTCGTTCCGGAGGAGCTGGTTGATGCCTTCCTTGAGGCCGGGACCGGCACCGTTCAGGAGGCGGCCGATCAGCACTCGGTAGTCGTCGAGGCGGATCTTGTGCTGGTCGGTCTCGATGAACTTCCGCATGGCCGCGGGACCCTCGGCCATGGCCTTCTGACCGGCTTCCTTCATGTACTGGCTGGCCATCGGATCGGCGATGATCGCGCGGATGGTCTTGCGGTCCTGCTCCGCCTGGTCCTTGCCGGCCTGGTCCGTGTCGGCCTGGTCTCCCGCCGCCCGGTCGGGTGCGGTCGGAGACGTCGGGTGGGTGGCCGTGGCGGTCTCCTCGCCGGCGGCGAAGGCCGGTGACGCGATGAGGACGACAGGAGCCAGAGCGGCAGTGGTGACCGCCGCGGCGATCCGGGACAACTTCACAGACAAAACCCCCTGGGAAACGTTCTTTCGCGGTACGAGACCCACCAGCCGCGCTGATGGTTGTACGACTGGGTGTACGACACATCGAGAACGGGAGCAGGAGGGAAGCGGGAGCGATCGGCTGGTCGGCCGGGCCGTATCCCGAGCGGCTGCGGCAGCACCGGATACAGGCCCTAGGCCGAGTCGCCGCCGGCGCCCCCCGCCTCCTGCGCGTCCAGCAGTTCGTCCCAGTGCTCGCGCGTCCACTCGCACGCCGCGTCCAGCGGGCCCAGCAGGCCGCGCCCCAGCGGGGTGAGCGCGTACTCGACGCGGCGCGCGGGGCCCTCGTACTCGGTGCGCGCCACGAAGCCGTCCCGTTCCAGTCCGCGCAATGACTGCGTCAGGGACTTGGCGGTGATCTCGCGCAGCGGGACCTTGAGCTCCGAGAAGCGGCGGGGGCCGTCCTGGAGGCAGCGCAGGATCAGCGTGGCCCACTTGTCGCCGATCTTGAACGGCACCAAGGGCGAAGGGCAGACGGGGTCGAACATCTCCGGGTCCAGGGGCGGGACCGGGACCTGAGACGGGGGCGTGAGCGGCGGCGTCTGCGTCATGATCCACACCGTAGGCCGGTATCCGATCGGTAACCAGCCCTCCCCCTAGGGTCCGTGGCATGACGCAGAAGCAGAAGGAATCCGGGAAGTTCATCGTCTTCGGCGCACGGGGCCGCGTCGGCCGGGCCGTCGTCGCCGAGGCGCGGGCGCGGGGGTACGAGGTCACCGAGGCGGGGCGGGGCGACGGGGACGTCCCCTCGGCGGCGGACGTGGCGCGGCTCGCCGCCGGGCACGACGTGGCGGTCGCGGCGGTGTACGACATGGGGGCCGTCCCGGGCGCGTTCTTCCCGGCGGCGGCCCGCGCCCTCGCGGCGGGCCTGCCCGAGGCCGGGGTACGGCGCCTCGTGTCCGTCGGGCTGGCGTCGGTCCTGCCCACGGAGTCCGGGGCGTTGCTGATGGACACCCCGGGGTACCCGCAGGAGTGGCGGGAGTTCTACGTCGGCCACGCGGCCGGTACCGAGGCCCTGCGGGCGGCCGCGCCTGCGGGCCTGGACTGGGCGGTCCTGAGCCCGGCCGGTGACTTCACCGCCGAGGAGGACCCCCGGGACGGTTACGCCTTCGCGGCGGCCGACGCCGAGGCCCGGATCACGAACGCGGACTTCGCGCGGGCGGTCCTGGACGAGGCCCTGTCCCCGACCGTGCACCACGTGCACGCGGGGGTGACGGCCTCATGACCGGTCCCACGGCCCGGGCCACGGCGCGGGATGCGGCCACGGCGCGGGATGCGCACACGGCCCGGGATGCGGCCCCGGCCCGGTTTCCCGCCCGCACCGACAGCCCGAACCCCTGGGTCGCCGACCACATCCGCCGCTTCGAGGAGACCGGCGGGCAGCCGCGCCCCGGGATCAGCGATCTGCTGCTGACCACGCGGGGGCGCCGCTCCAGGGTGCTGCGGCGCACGGCACTGGCGTACGTACGGGACACGGACACGGACACGGGCCCGGACGCGGACACGGGCCCGGACGCGGGCACGGGCACGGGCACGGACACGGGCCCGGACGCGAGCACGGGCGCCGACACGGGCACGGACGCGGTCGGCGACGACGCCGGGGCCGCCCGGGAGCGCACCGGGGCGGCTGCGGCGTACGTCCTGACACCGTCCAACGCCGGAGCCGACCGCCACCCGGCCTGGTACCTGAACCTGGTGGCCGACCCGGCGGTCACCCTCCAGGTCGGCACGGAGACCTTCCCCGCGACCGCCCGCCCCGCGACCCCGGCGGAGGCGGAGCGGCTGTGGCCGGTGGTGGTGGCCGCGATGCCCTCGTACGCGGCGTACCGGGACGCGGCGGCCGCGGCGGCCGGCCGGGAGATCCCGCTGGTGCTGGTGACCCGGACCCCGGAGACCCCGGCGACCCCGAAGACCCTGGCGACCTCGGAGACCCCGGCGACCCCGAAGACCTCGGCGAGTACGGCCTGAGCTCAGCCGGCCTTCACCTTCGGCGTCTTCGGCAGGCCGGCGGACAGGGCCGTCCCGGCTCCGGCGAGCGAGGCGTCGGTGGCCTTCGACGCGGACCCGGCGGCCGAGGCGGTGACCTCCACCGCCGTCTTCGCGTCCCTGACGGCGCCCCCGGGGTGGTCGACGATCTCGCCGACGCGCTGGGTGATCGGGGGCCCCTGGAGGGCGGGCTCGTCGGCGGCGTGCGCGACGGCGGGGGTGAGGGCGAGGGCCGCTCCCCCGGACAGGACCAGTGCGGCAAGGCTGCGCTTGATGGCGTTCATGCCCCGCCCAACGACCCCACGCCGCTACGGGTCACCGGTCAGCCCCAGTCGGTCCGCGAATCGCGTCCACCCCGCCTTGCCCAGCCTGGCCAGGACGTCGCCGAACGTCAACGGCGGGTTCCGCTTGCCCGCCGCCAACCCGGTCACGGTGGCGAAGACCTCCTTCGGCCACTGTGCGTGCAGCTCGCAGAGGTACGTGTCCGGGTCAAGGACCCGGACGCCCAGCCGCGCCCTGTCGGAGAACGGGAACAGCACGTTCGTATCGACGAAGACACGCATCGGAACCCCCTCGCTCAGGCCGTTCAGTACGACAGCCCAGCGTCTTCCGCCGCCTCGGCGATACGTCGACGACCCTCTCGGCGGCGTGCCCGCTGCTCTTGAAACGCGAGGACGTCGGCGAGTCGCACGATGCGGTGTCGGCTTCCCGGCAGATGGCTCGACGGGATGTCGGCCGAGTCCAGCAAGCGGGCCACGACGCCCCGCGGCCCCGGATCGGGGATCGATCCGGGGCCACGGGCATGACACGGCAAAGGGGCGGAGGGGGTGGGGTCAGTCCTCGACGACCAGGGCCGGGGTGGACTTCGTCAGGACTTCGCCGCGGAAGAAGGCCGGGCTGCGGCGTTCGGTGACGAACATGACGACCAGGCCGAGGGCCAGCAGGCCGACGCCGATGACGAAGACGCTGCCGACGCCGAGGACCGTGGAGCCGGAGCCGTACGACGGGTTCCACATGTCGATCAGGGTCTTGAAGAAGACGACGGCGAGCAGCAGGCCGCCGAGGACCGGGAAGACGCCCTTGAAGAACAGGTCGCGGGCGGACGTGCGCAGGTCGCCGCGGAAGTACCAGGCGCAGGCGAAGGCCGTCAGGGAGTAGTAGAAGCAGATCATCAGGCCGAGCGCGAAGATCGTGTCGGTCAGGACGTTCTCGCTGACCAGGGTCATCACGGTGTAGAAGACACCGGTCGCGACGCCCGCCATGACGGTGGCGCGGCCGGGGGTCTTGAACTTCGGGTGGACCTTGGCGTACGAGGCCGGCAGCGCCTCGTAGGTGGACATGGCCAGGACGGTGCGGGCCACCGGGATGAAGGTGGTCTGGAGCGAGGCCGTGGCGGAGGCGAGGACGGCGACGAAGAGCAGGATGCCGAGCGCTGGGCCCATCACCGGGCCGGCGAGGGCGGCGAAGACGTTGCCGGAGGTCTCCGGGTTGCCGAGGCCGAAGCCGACGGTGCCGGAGCCGACGGCCATCTGCGCCGCGATGCCGGTGGCGAGGTACGAACCGACGAGGACGAGCATCGCGATGAGCGAGGCCCGGCCGGGGGTCTTCTCGGAGCCGGTGGTCTCCTCGTTGGTGGCCAGGCAGGCGTCCCAGCCCCAGTACATGAAGATCGAGAGCGAGAGTCCGGCGGTGAAGGCCGCCATGGACTCGACCGCGAAGGGGTTCATCCACTGCCAGGAGAAGTCCAGGCCGGTGTCGAAGGTGCCGGCCGAGGCCTTCTGGAAGGCCATGGCGACGAAGATCGCGAGGACGACGAGCTGGAGGCCGACCAGCGCGTACTGGACGCCTTTGGTGGCCGTCATGCCGCGGTAGCTGATGGCGGTCGCCACGGCGATCAGCGTCAGGCAGGTGGTGATGTGGACGAGCTTGTCGTCGTCGAGGGCGGAGATCGCCGCGTTGCCGGTGATCTCGCCGGCCAGCAGCCAGAAGTAGGAGGTGGCGACGCCGGCCAGGTTGGAGAGCACGATGATCGTGGCGATCACCAGGCCCCAGCCGCACATCCAGCCGATCCGGGGACCGAAGGCCTTCACGGTCCAGGTGAACGAGGTGCCGCAGTCCGGCACGGCCTTGTTGAGCTCGCGGTACGCGAAGGCGACCAGCAGCATCGGGAGGAAGCCGGCCAGGAAGACGGCCGGCATCTGGACGCCGACCTCGCCGGCGGTGGAGCCGAGGGTGGAGGTCAGGCAGTAGACCGGGGCGACGGTGGAGATGCCGATGACGGCGCTTCCCACCAGGCCGACGGAGCCCTTGCCCAGGCCCTTGCCGCGGACATCACCGTCGGCGCCGCCCTCGGGGGCGGCGCCGCTTACCGGGTCACCGACCGGGGGCCGAACGTCGAGCTGTGTCATGGGAAGGACGGTAGACGCTGCGTTTTCCACATCTGGAGGACTTGAGTCCACATAGATCCAGCCGGAATGGCCTTTGAAACTTGAACCGAAAACGCTTAACGAGCTCGCAATACAAGGTTCATTTCACATCCGGGCGCGATTCAACAGGCAGCGGACATCACCTTCCGATATGCGGAAACCGCAGCCATGTCCGTTTTGGGCGTTTCCAAGCTTTCCCGTGTGACTTTCACCGACTCGGATCCCGCCCCGGCGCCCCCAGCCCCGCAGCCCCGCAGCCCCGCAGCCGTCAGCCCGACCAGACGATCGACTGCATCTCGCTGTACGCGTGCAGCGCGTACGAGCCCACGTCCCGGCCCACCCCGCTGCGCTTGAAGCCGCCGAACGGCGCCTCCATGTTCCGCCCGATGGTGTTGACGCCGACCCCGCCCGCCCGCAGCCGCCGCGCCACCCGGAAGGCGCGCGCCGCGTCCCCGGACCACACGTAGCTGATCAGGCCGAAGTCGCTGTCGTTGGCCAGCGCCACCGCCTCGTCCTCGCCGCCGTCGCCGTCACCGTCGAAGGGGACGACCACGACGACCGGTCCGAAGATCTCCTCCCGGACCACGCGCATGTCGTTGGTGCAGTCGACCAGCAGGGTCGGGGCCACGTAGAAGCCCTTGCCCGCGGCCGCGCCCTCCCCGACCACCGGGCGCTCGCCGCCGAAGGCGATCCGCGCGCCCTCCTTCTTCCCCAGCTCCACGTACGACTCCACGCGGTCCCGGTGCGCCGCCGAGATGACCGGGCCCACCACCGTGCCCCGCACCGCCGGGTCGCCGACCTTCATGAAGGCCAGATAGCCCGTCAGCTTCTCCACCAGCTGCTCGTACACCGAGCGGTGCACGATCACCCGGGTCGGAGCCGTGCAGATCTGCCCGGAGTAGAAGGAGAAGGTGGTGCCGATGCCCATCACCGCCGCGTCCAGGTCGGCGTCCGGGAGGACGATCGCCGCGCCCTTGCCGCCCAGCTCCATCAGCTGCCGCTTCATCGTGCGCCCGCAGACCTCGGCGATGCGCTGCCCGACGCCGGTGGAACCGGTGAAGGACACCATGTCCACGTCCGGGGAGTCCACGGCCGCCTCGCCCACCTCCACCGAGGTGCCGCAGACCACGTTCACCACGCCCGCCGGGACCCCGGCCTCGTGCAGGGCGTCCGCCATCCGGAACACCGACAGCGGGTCCTGCGGTGCCGGCTTGACGACCACCGTGTTGCCCATGGCCAGCGCCGGGGCCACCTTGCCCGCCGGGTTGGCCCACGGGTTGTTGTACGAGGTGATGCAGGTGACGACCCCGACCGGCTGGCGCACCTCCAGCGCGCCGAGCACGCTCGCCGCGCCCATCGGGCCCGCCTCGGTGACCTGCGGCGGCAGTCCGCGCTCGACCGGCTCCAACGCGCCCTTCGCGTACCGGCGGAAGCGCGCCACGCCCACGCCGACCTGCATGCCGCGCGCGATCGCGGTCGGGGCGCCCGTCTCCGCCCGGGCCAGGGCCGCCCACGGCTCGTACTCCCGCTGGATGATGTCGGCGGCCCGGTCCAGGATCGCGGCCCGCTCCTCGGGGCTCGTACGCGACCAGCTGCCGAAGGCCTCGGCCGCGGCGCGCGCCGCGTCCTCGACCTGGGCGCGCGAGGCCTCGGGGGCCAGGCCGACGACGGACTCGTCCGCCGGGTTGACCACCTCGTAGTGGCCACCGGCCGGCTCGACCCACTCGCCGCCGATGTAGAGCCGCTGGGGCCGTCCCGGACTCATCGGGTGCTCACCGTCCTCGTGTCCCGGCCCGAACGGAGCACGATCCCGGGGACCGCCCCCGTGATCTCGTCGTCGCGGATGGTCTCCACGCCGTTGACGCGCACCGACACGATGCCGATCGCCCGCGCGTCCAGCCGCGGGCTGTCCCCCGGCAGGTCGTGCACGAGCGTGGCCGGTCCGGCCTCGATCCGCTGCGGGTCGAAGAGCACCAGGTCCGCGTGGAACCCCTCGGTGATCCGGCCGCGCTCGCGCAGCCCGAACAGCTGGGCCGGGTCGTCCGTGAGCATCCGCACCGCCTGCTCCAGCGGGACCAGCTTGCGGCCGCGCAGGCAGTCCCCGAGGAAGCGGGTCGTGTACGGGGCCCCGCACATGCGGTCCAGGTGGGCGCCCGCGTCGGAGCCGCCGAGCATGACGTCCTCGTGCTGCCAGGTCTCGGCGCGCAGTGCCCAGCTCGCCGGGTCGTTGTCGGTGGGCATGGGCCAGAGCACCGTGCGCAGGTCGTCGTTGGCGCAGATCTCCACCAGGCAGTGGAAGGCGTCCTGGCCGCGTTCGGCCGCGATGTCGTTGACCACGCGGCCGGACAGGCCCTCGTTCGCCTCGCTGTAGGTGTCGCCGATGACGTAGCGCCCGAAGTTGGCCAGGCGCCGGAAGACCCCGGCCTCCTTGCTGTCGGCGCGGCGCAGCATCTCGGCCCGTACGCCGGCGTCGCGCAGTCTCGCGATCCGCTCCGGGACGGGCAGGGCGAGGACCTCGCCCCAGCCGGGGATGAGGTTGAGCGCGCAGAACGTGCCGAGCGACATGTTCATGGGCGTCAGGATCGGCATGGTGAGCGCCACGATGCGGCCGCCCGCCTTGCGGGCGCGCTCGCTCGGGACGAGCTGGCGCGGCACGCGCTCGGGGACGGAGGCGTCGATGGTCAGGACGTTCCAGTTCAACGGGCGTCCGGCGGCCGCGCTCATCTCGACGAAGAGGTCGATCTCCTCGTCCGCGAACTGGTCGAGGCAGCCCGCGACGATGGCTTCGAGCTGGGTGCCCTCGTGTTCGGAGACCGCCCGGGAGAGGGCGAGGAGTTCGGCGGGCCGGGCGTGCCGGGAGGCCACGGGGGCGCCGGAGCCGTCGGAGTGCGTGGAGGACTGGGTGGTCGACAGGCCCCAGGCACCGGCGTTCATGGCGTCGTGGAACAGGTCGAGCATCGCCCGCATCTGTTCGGGGGTGGGCTGTCCGCCGACGGCGTCCTCGCCCATCACGTGCCGGCGCAGCGCGCAGTGGCCGACCATGAACCCGGCGTTGACGGCGATCCGGCCGTCGAGCGCGTCGAGGTACTCGCCGAAGGTGGACCAGGTCCAGTCGACGCCTTCTTCGAGGGCCGCCAGGGCCATGCCCTCGACCTTGCTCATCATGCGGCGGGTGTAGTCGGCGTCCTCGGGGCGGGCCGGGTTGAGGGGCGCCAGGGTGAATCCGCAGTTGCCGCCCGCGACGGTGGTCACTCCGTGGTTCATGGAGGGGGTCGCGTAGGGGTCCCAGAACAGCTGGGCGTCGTAGTGCGTGTGCGGGTCGATGAACCCGGGGGTCAGGACGAGGCCGGTCGCGTCCTCGCTGGTCCGGGCCTCTTCGGTGACGGTTCCCGGCGGGGCTATGACGGCTATCCGGCCGTCGCGCAGGCCGACGTCGGCGATGCGGGCGGGTGCGCCGGTGCCGTCCACGACGGTGGCGCCCTTGATCAGGTGGTCGAGCATGACGTCCCTTCTGCCGGTGTTCGCGTAGCGGTGCGGGGTGCGGGGGTGCGGGGTGCGTGTGCGGCGCCGCTCCTGGGGCTCCGCCCCAGACCCCGCGCCTCAAACGCCGGCGGGGCTGGATTTTGCGGTGGCGCGGGGTGGGCCGCCGAGGGCCCCGGTCGGGGGTCCGGGGGCCGCGGGCCCCGTACGACCTCCGGCCGGGGCCGGTTGCGGGGCGGCGGTCCGGGAAGACGCCGCCCCCGTTCCCCGGGCGGCTACGCGCTTTCGCGGAACCGCGTGGTGCGGTGGACCGGGTCGGTGTCGATGTGCGGGATCACGTGCTCGCCGATGAGCTTGATGGTGGTCATCGTGTCCTCGTACGAGACTCCGGTCGGCAGGCCGAAGGAGAGCTGGTCGGCGCCGGCCTCCTCCCAGCGCTTGCACTGCGCGCGGACCTCGGACGGGTCGCCGCAGATCAGCAGCTCCTCGGCGATCAGCAGCTCGATGATCTCCGCGTTGTACTCGGGCAGCGTTTCGGGCCACTCCGGGATGGCCTCGGGCCGCGGGAAGGTGTCGTGGTAGCGGAAGACCAGCGACTGGAAGCGGTTCATGTTGGCGTTGACGGCGATCTCGACGGCCTTGTCGTGGGTCTCGGCGCAGATCGCGGTCGAGGTCACCATGACGTTGTCGTTGACGAAGGCGCCGATGGCCTTCGCCTCCTGGATCGCGGTCTTGTACTGCTCCAGCACCCAGGCCATGTCGGAGACCTTCTGGACGCTGAAGCCGAGGACGCCGAGGCCCTTCTTGGCGGCCATGGCGTACGAGGAGGGCGAGCCGGCGGCGTACCACATGGCCGGGTGGGCCTTGCCGTACGGCTTGGGGAAGATCTTCCGTGGCGGGAGCGACCAGTGCTTGCCCTGGAACCCCTCGTACTCCTCCTGGAGGAACATCTTGGGGAATTCGCCGATGGTCTCTTCCCAGATCTCCTTGGTGCCGTTCATGTCCTCGATGCCGGGAAGGAACCCGAGGATCTCGTGGCTGCCGGCGCCGCGGCCGGTGCCGAACTCGAAGCGCCCCTTGGAGAGGTGGTCGAGCATGGCGACCTTCTCGGCCACCTTGACCGGGTGATTGACCGGGGCCAGCGGGTTGAAGATGCCGGATCCGAGGTGGATGCGCTCGGTGGCGTGAGCGAGGTACCCGAGGAACACCTCGTTCGCCGAAAGGTGCGAGTACTCCTCCAGGAAGTGGTGCTCGGAGGCCCAGGCGTACTTGAAGTTGGACTTGTCCGCCTGAATGACGTACTCGGTCTCCTCGATCAGCGCCTTGTGCTCTGCCTCGGGGTCGACCTTGGACCGCGCCTCAGGCACGTATCCCTGCACAAAGAGCCCGAATTCCAAGGGGGTTCACCGTCCTTCTCTTTCTGACGTGGCGTCAGATTCGATGTCACGACTGTTCCATCGCGGGGGCCGGAGCGTCAATACCTGACGCCCCATCAGATGAGCCCCGGTCAGAAGATGCTGACGCCCGCCATCCAGCCACCGTCGATCACGAAGGGCTGGCCGGTGATGTACGAGGAGTCCTCGCTCGTCAGGAACAGCGCCAGCTTCGCGATCTCCTCGGGCCGACCCACCCGCCCCATCGGCACCACGCGCTTGTAGAGCTCCGCCATGGCGTCGCGGGCCTCGTCGGTCATGTTCTCCGGGTCCAGCAGCCCCGGGTTGGCCATGGGGGTGTCCACGGCCCCCGGGCACATCGCGTTGACCCGGATGTTCTTCGCCGCCAGCTCCAGCGCCGCCACCCGGGTCAGGCCGAGGATCGCCGCCTTGGTCGCCGCGTACGCGCCCACGTAGGCCATGCCCGTCAGGCCCGTGTACGAGGAGGTGTTGACGATCGTGCCGCCGCCGGCCGCCTCGATCTCGGGGGCCACCGTCTTGATGCCGAGGAAGGCGCCCACCTGGTTGACCTGGACCACCTGCTGGAACTCCTCCAGCGGCGTCGAGGTCAGCTCGTTGAAGCGCAGGATGCCCGCGTTGTTGACCAGGCCGTTCACCGGGCCGAAGGCCTCCTTCGCCGCGGCGACGGCGGCCGCCCAGTCCTCCTCGCGGCTCACGTCCATCCGTACGTACCGGGCCCGGTCCTCGCCCATGTCCTTGGCCACCGCCGCGCCCTGCTCGTCCAGTACGTCGCCGAGGAGCACCTTGGCTCCCTCGGCGGCGAAGAGGCGGGCCTCCTGCTCGCCCTGGCCGCGCGCCGCACCGGTGATGATGACGACGCGTCCGTCCAGCTTGCCTGGCTTGCCCATGCGTTGCCCCTAAGTGGCTAGTCGTTGAGTAGGGGGCCCACTTCGGACCCGAACGCCGTGATCTGGTCGATGAGTTCGCCGCGGTCGCGACTGCGGAAGCGGACCTGGATCTGGTCGACTCCGAGCGCCTTGTACGCGCGCAGCGACTCGGCGAGCGCCTCCGCCTTGCCGGTGAGGGTGCGGCGGCCGGTGTCCCAGCCGGGCTCGCCGACGTAGAGCGGCTCCGTGATCGCGCCGAACTCGATGGGGCCGGTGACCCCGGCCCGCTCGCGGAGCTCCTTGATCCGGGCGATCCGCCCCGAGAGCTCGTCGCGCGGGTCGCCCTGCGGAAGCCAGCCGTCGCCGCGCACGGCGGCCCGGCGGACGGCGGCGGGCGAGGATCCGCCGACCCAGACGGGGATGCGCGCCTGGGCGGGGCGGGGCAGCTGCCCGAGGTCCCTGAAGGAGAACAGCTCGCCCTCGAACTCCGGGTACTCCTCCGGCCCGAGGGCCGCGCGCAGGGCGTCGAGGGTCTCGTCGAGCACCGCCCCGCGGCCCGCGAAGTCGACCCCGAGGACCTCGAACTCCTCCTGCACGTGCCCGGCGCCGACGCCGAGGATCAGCCGGCCGCCGGAGAGGTGGTCGACGGTCGCGTACTGCTTGGCGCTGAGCAGCGGGTGGCGCAGGCCCAGGATCGCCACGTGGCTCAGCAGCCGGACGTTCTCGGTGATCCCCGCCAGGAAGGAGAGGGTGGCCACCGGGTCGTACCAGACGGTGCTCATGGGGCCGGCCAGTCGCCGCGGGATGGCCACGTGGTCGCACGTGGCGAGGTAGCCGAAGCCGGCCCGGTCGGCCGCCCGCGCGACCGCGGCGAGATCGGCCGCGCCGGCCGCCGCCTCCCAGGGCTCGGCGTAGATGGTGCTCTGCGACTGGATCGGGAGCTGCATCCCGTAGACCAGCCGACCTTCCGGAAACACGCGCGCCATGGGCCGTAACCGCCTCGTCCTCGCCTGCCGATTCGTCATACCGGTGCCGGGCCATCGTCATAGCTGACGGTCCGTCAGGCAAGGGGGCGGACGAGACGGCCGGCAAGACGGCCGGCAGGACGCGAGGCGGCGGGCGGGCCCGGGAGCGGCGGCACGGACCGGACAACAGCTGGAGCGCGACCGCTCCGAGCGCTGATCGAGGACTCCGAATCCGTGACGTGACGGGCCGGCCGGGCGGGCCGGCGGCGGGCGGATGCGGGCGGCGGTCGGATGCGGACGGCGGTCAGATGCGGGGGCGGTCGGATGCGGCGGCTCAGAAGCCCTTCGGGCCCATCACGATGACCGGTTTCGCCGCCGGGTCGAGGGTCTCCAGGACCTTCTTCATCGCGTCCTTCGGGATGCCCACGCAGCCCTGTGAGGGGCCGTCGTGGTCCACGTGGAGCCAGATGTTGCCGCCCTTGTCCTCGCCCTCCGGCTTCGTCGGGTCGAGCGGGCTCACCCCCGGCTTGCGGTTGAAATCGATGGCGATGACGTAGTCGAAGGAACCCCGCAGGGACTCGCCCTCCACCCCGCGCCCGGTCGCCACGAAGGAGTCGTCCTGGTCGTACGGGAACTTCGTGCCCGGCGGCTTCGCCAGCAGCCCGCCCGCGTCGGTGAGCGCGAACACTCCCTCTGGGGAGGTCAGGTCCCCGTACGTGCGCTCCGTGGACCAGCCCTTCGCCCCGTTCCGCGCGGGCCAGCTCGCGCTCTTCGCCCAGTCGGCCCCGGCCGCCGGGCGCGTGTACAGGGCCGCGGTGGACTCGGAGGAGTCCCGCGCCTTCCCGGTGACGAGGACGAGCTGACGGGCGTCCGCGGGGATCTTCGCGCGGGTCCGCTCGCTGACGTCGGGCAGGCCCTGGAGGCCGTCGCGCTCGGCTCCGCGCGCGGCACGCGCGGGGGCCTGCGGGCGGGCGTCGGCGACGGCCCGCGCGGCGGCGTTGGCC
>NZ_JAGGOW010000010.1:51680-51876 GCF_018614135.1 Streptomyces sp. ISL-66 | reverse complement strand
GCGGCGGGCCGTGCGGGTGGTGATGGGGCTCTGCGTGCTGGCGCTGCTGCCCTCGGCGTGGACGCACGCGGCGGCCGGCCCGCGGCTGCGGACCACCGGCGGCGCGCCCGCCGCCGAGGTGGCGGTGGTCTTCGGGGCCGGGCTGTGGAACGGCCGCCCGACCCCGTACCTCGCCGGCCGGCTCGACGCCGCCGCC
>NZ_JAGGOW010000010.1:51180-51666 GCF_018614135.1 Streptomyces sp. ISL-66 | reverse complement strand
AGCCGCACCGAGTACGACGAGCCCGACGCGATGCGCACGTACCTGACGGGCCACGGCGTGCCGGACGCCCGCATCGTCAGCGACTACGCGGGCTTCGACTCGTGGGACTCCTGCGTCCGGGCCCGGGAGATCTTCGGGGTGCGGCGGGCGGTGCTGGTCAGCCAGGGCTTCCACATCCGCCGGGCCGTCGCGCTGTGCCGGGCCGCGGGCGTGGACGCGTACGGGGTCGGGGTCGCCGAGGCGCACGACGCGACCTGGTACTACGGCGGCGCGCGCGAGGTCTTCGCGGCGGGGAAGGCGGCGCTGGACGCGGTCTTCCGGCCGGAGCCGCGCTTCCTGGGTCCGAAGGAGGAAGGGGTGTCGCGGGCCCTGGCCGCTCTGGCAGACTGACGCCGCTGGGTGATATACCGATTAGGCATATGTCGATCCGTCGTGTGCGACAGGGGTGTGGAACCGTGGCTGTTGTGGATCTGAGCGGCAAGGCCG
>NZ_JAGGOW010000010.1:930-51043 GCF_018614135.1 Streptomyces sp. ISL-66 | reverse complement strand
ACGGCCTGGTCAACAACGCGGGCATCGCCACCGGCCAGTTCCTGGAGCACGAGAGCGTCGAGCACTTCCGCCGGGTCGTCGAGATCAACCTGGTCGGCGTCTTCATCGGCATCAAGACCGCGATCCCGCTGCTGCGCGCGGGCGGCGGCGGCTCCATCGTCAACATCTCCTCCGCCGCCGGCCTCACCGGCCTCGCCCTGACCGCCGGCTACGGGGCCTCGAAGTGGGGCGTGCGCGGACTGTCGAAGATCGGCGCGGTCGAGCTCGCCGAATCCCGGATCCGCGTCAACTCCGTCCACCCCGGCATGACGCTCACCCCGATGACCGCCCCGGTCGGTATCCAGGCGGGCGAGGGCAACTACCCCGGCGCCCCGATGGGCCGCGTCGGCCTCCCCGAGGAGATCGCCGCCGCCGTCGCCTTCCTCCTCTCGGACGCCGCCGGCTACATCACCGGCGCGGAACTGGCCGTGGACGGCGGCTGGACGGCGGGCCTCACGGTGAAGCACCTCACCGGGCAGTAGCACCGGGCACCCGGCCCTCACCGGCGGCGCCCGGCGGCGCTGAGGCAGAGCACCCCCGGCCGTAACGCGGGGCGGCGGCCGCCGTAACACCCGCGTCGCATGGTGGGGCGCATGCACACCCCGGGAGCCGCACCGGCCGACACAGCCTCCTCCGACACCGCCCCCTCCGACGGCGCCGCTTCCGACGCCGTCACCGCCACGCACTGCCCGTACTGCGCGCTGCAATGCGGGATGAACCTGCGCCCCGAACCGGGCGGAGCCGGCGTGGTGGTGGAGGAGCGGGCCGACTTTCCCGTGAACCGGGGCGCGCTGTGCGGCAAGGGCCGCAGCGCCCCCGCCGTGCTCTCCTCCCGGGTGCGCCTGACCGAGCCGCTCGTCCGCACCCACGCCGGGCGGCTGGAGCCGGCCACCTGGGAGGAGGCCCTCGACGCCGTCGCCGAGGGGCTCGCGCGTACGCGGCGTACGCACGGGGCCGACGCGGTCGGGGTGTTCGGCGGCGGCGGGCTGACGAACGAGAAGGCCTACGCCCTCGGGAAGTTCGCCCGC
Organism: Streptomyces sp. ISL-66; assembly: GCF_018614135.1. Lineage (GTDB taxonomy): Bacteria > Actinomycetota > Actinomycetes > Streptomycetales > Streptomycetaceae > Streptomyces. Next base: position 49,976 of record NZ_JAGGOW010000010.1, on the reverse strand, counting down.
GTCGCCCTTCGGACCTCGCAGATCGACTACAACGGCCGGTTCTGCATGTCCTCGGCCGCCGCCGCGCACCAGCGGGCCTTCGGACTCGACCGGGGGCTGCCCTTCCCGCTGGAGGACATCCCCCGGACCGGCTGCGTCATCCTCGTCGGCTCCAACCCGGCCGAGACCATGCCGCCCGCCCTGCGCTTCTTCCGGGAACTGCGCGAGAACGGCGGCACGCTGATCGTGGTGGACCCGCGCCGCACGCGGACCGCCGAGCAGGCCGACCTGCACCTCGCCCCCCGCCCCGGCACGGACCTGGCGCTCGCCCTCGGCCTGCTCCACCTCGTGGTGGCGGGCGGGCACACGGACGAGGAGTTCATCGCCGGGCGCACCAGTGGCTGGGAGGAGGCCCGCGCGGGGGCCATGGCCCACTGGCCGGAGCTGGTCGAGCGCATCACCGGCGTGCCGGTGCCCAAACTCCGCGAAGCGGTACGGATGTTCTGCGCCCCGGAGTCCGCGATGGTGCTCACCGCGCGCGGCCCCGAGCAGCAGTCCAAGGGCACCGACACCGTCGGCGCCTGGATCAACCTCTGCCTCGCCACCGGCCGCGCCGGCCGCCCGCTCTCCGGCTACGGGTGCCTCACCGGCCAGGGCAACGGCCAGGGCGGCCGCGAACACGGCCAGAAGGCCGACCAGCTCCCCGGCTACCGCAAGCTGACCGACCCGGCGGCGCGGGCCCACGTGGCCGAGGTCTGGGGCATCGACCCCGACGACCTCCCCGGACCGGGCCGCAGCGCCTACGAACTCCTCGACGCGCTGGGTTCCGACGTGAAGGCGCTCCTCCTGATGGGCTCCAACCCGGTGGTCTCCGCCCCCCGGGCCGCCCATGTCGAGGAGCGCATCCGCTCCCTGGACTTCCTGGCCGTCGCCGACGTCGTCCTGTCCGAGACCGCGGCGCTCGCGGACGTGGTCCTGCCCGTCACCCAGTGGGCCGAGGAGACCGGCACCACCACCAACCTGGAGGGCCGCGTCCTGCTGCGCCGCAGGGCCCTGACCCCGCCGCCGGGCGTCCGCACCGACCTGGAGGTCCTGCACGGCCTGGCCTCCCGGCTGGGCATGCCGAAGGCCTTCCCGACCGCGCCCGAAGAGGTCTTCGACGAACTGCGCCGTGCCTCCGCGGGCGGCCCGGCGGACTACTCGGGCATCAGCTACGCCCGCATCGAAGCCGAACAGGGAGTCTTCTGGCCCTGCCCGGCGGACCCGCCGCCGGGGGAGACCTCCCCGGGGGAGAGCCACCCGGGGAAGGCCGACCCCGGGGAGACCCACCCCGGCACCCCGCGCCTCTTCCTCGACCGCTTCGCCACCGAGGACGGCCGGGCCCGCTTCGTCCCCGTCGCCCACCGCGACGCCGCCGAGATGCCGGACGCCGAGTACCCGTTGCTGCTCACCACCGGCCGGGTCGTCGCCCAGTACCAGTCGGGCGCGCAGACCCGCCGGGTGGACGAGCTGAACGAAGCCGCCCCGGGCCCCTTCGTGGAACTCCACCCCCGCCTCGCGGCCCGCATCGGCGCGGTCGACGGCGCCCCCCTCGCGGTCACCTCCCGCCGCGGCCGCGCGGTGGCCCCGGCCCGCATCACCGACACCATCCGCGCGGACACGGTCTTCATGCCCTTCCACTGGCCGGGCGAGGGCCGCGCGAACACCCTGACCAACCCGGCCCTGGACCCGGTGTCCCGGATGCCGGAGTTCAAGGTCTGCGCGGTCCGCGTGGAACCGGCTTAGCCGGTCCCGGAGTCGGGGGCGTCGGACATGCGTCCGATCCGCATCGGGGTTCTCGTCAGGGGGTAACCATGGGTCACGCACCGGACTCAGAAAGTGCTCGCACGCCCCTCGTGGCAGCGATGTGTCGTACCCCACACTGAGGTGCGGTGCCCCCGTCCTCGGAGCCCTGTGGAGGTCGCCCCCGTGCAGACCCAGAGCTTGACCGTCAGCGTCAGCCCGCCCCGGAACGCCGCCGCGCGGGCCGAAGCCGCAGCCGGCGAAGAGCCGGAGGCCGACGCCGTGGACGAGGAGGAACCGCCGCCCCCGGAGCTGATCCTGCAGGTGCCCGCGCAGCGCAAACGCGCTGGTGCCGGCTCCGGAGGGGCGGGGCCGTCCGCCGACCTCTTCCGGCAGTACCTGCGCGAGATAGGCCGGATCCCGCTGCTCACCGCGGCCGAGGAAGTCGAACTCGCGCGGCGCGTGGAAGCGGGGCTGTTCGCCGAGGAGAAGCTCGGCAGCGGGGCCGCGCTCGATCTGCAGCTCACCCTCGACCTGGACAAGCTCGTCGTCATGGGCCGCATGGCCAAGCGCCGCCTCATCGAGTCGAACCTGCGCCTCGTCGTCTCCGTCGCCAAGCGCTACGTGGGCCGCGGGCTCACCATGCTCGACCTGGTCCAGGAGGGGAACCTCGGACTGATCCGGGCCGTCGAGAAGTTCGACTACGCCCGCGGCTACAAGTTCTCCACCTACGCCACCTGGTGGATCCGCCAGGCCATGTCCCGGGCCCTCGCCGACCAGGCCCGGACCATCCGCGTACCCGTCCACGTCGTCGAGCTGATCAACCGCGTCGTGCGCGTCCAGCGCCGCATGCTCCAGGAGCGCGGGTACGAGCCCACCGCCGAAGAGGTCGCCGCGCACCTTGAGCTGACCCCCGAGCGGGTCCTGGAAGTGCTGCGCCTGGCCCAGGAACCGGTCTCGCTGCACGCCCCCGTCGGCGAGGAGGACGACGTCGCGCTCGGCGACCTCATCGAGGACGGCGATGCCACCTCGCCGATGGAGTCGGCCGCCTTCTTCCTGCTCCGCGAGCACCTGGAGGCGGTCCTCTCGACCCTCGGCGAACGCGAGCGCAAGGTCGTGCAGCTGCGCTACGGGCTCGCCGACGGGCGGCCGCGCACGCTGGAGGAGATCGGGCGGATCTTCGGGGTGACCCGCGAGCGGATCCGGCAGATCGAGTCCAAGACCCTCGGCAAACTGCGCGACCACGCCTTCGCTGACCAGCTCCGCGGCTATCTCGACTGAGTACGGGCGTACGGGCGTACGGGCGTACGCGAGCACGGGCGTACGCGAGCACGGGAAAGGGGGCGCCCGAAAGGCGCCCCCCGACCCACTCGTCCCGCTAGTCGACCTCGGCCACCGCCTGCGCGAACTGCGCCGCGTACAGCCGCGCGTACGCGCCCGCCGACCCCAGCAGCTCCTCGTGCGTGCCCTGCTCCACGATCGAGCCGCTCTCCATGACCAGGATCAGGTCCGCGTCGCGGATCGTGGACAGCCGGTGCGCGATCACGAAGGACGTACGGCCGTGCGCGAGGCGCGCCATCGCCTTCTGGATCAGCACCTCGGTACGGGTGTCCACCGAGCTCGTCGCCTCGTCGAGCACCAGGATCACCGGGTCGGACAGGAACGCCCGCGCGATGGTGATCAGCTGCTTCTCGCCCGCGCTGACGCCCGCGCCCTCGTCGTCCAGCACCGTGTCGTAGCCGTCGGGCAGGGTGCGGATGAACCGGTCCGCGTGCGCCGCCCGCGCGGCCGCCTCGACCTCCTCGCGCGTCACCTCGCGCGAAGCGCCGTAGGCGATGTTCTCCGCGATGGTGCCGCCGAACAGCCAGGTGTCCTGGAGCACCATGCCGATGCCGCCGCGCAGTTCCTCGCGGGTCATCTTCGCGATGTCCACGCCGTCGAGGGCGATCTCGCCGCCCGTGACTTCGTAGAACCGCATCAGCAGGTTGACCAGCGTGGTCTTGCCGGCCCCGGTCGGGCCGACGATCGCGACCGTCTGCCCCGGCTCGACCGTGAGCGAGAGGTTCTCGATCAGCGGCTTGTCGCGCTCGTAGCGGAAGGCGACCTTGTCGAAGGTGACCTGTCCGACCAGCGCTTCGGGACGCTCCGGAACCTCGGCGTCCGGCTCCTGCTCCTCGGCGTCCAGCAGCTCGTACACGCGCTCGGCCGACGCGACGCCGGACTGCACCAGGTTCGCCATGGAGGCGACCTGGGTCAGCGGCATCGAGAACTGGCGCGAGTACTGGATGAAGGCCTGGACGTCACCGATCGACAGGGTGCCGGACGCCACCCGCAGACCGCCGACGACCGCGACGAGCACGTAGTTGATGTTCGAGATGAACAGCATCACCGGCTGCATGATCCCGCTGACCAGCTGCGCCTTGAACGAGGCCCGGTACAGCGCCTCGTTCTGCTCGGCGAAGAGCTCCGCGGACTCCTTCTGCCGGCCGAAGACCTTGACCAGGGTGTGGCCCGAGTACATCTCCTCGACGTGCGCGTTCAGGGCGCCCGTGGACTTCCACTGCGCCACGAACTGCGGCTGCGACTTCTTGCCGATCTTCGCGGCCACGTAAGCCGAGACCGGGATGGTCACGAGCGCCACCAGCGCGAGCAGCGGCGAGATCCAGAACATCATCGCGAGCACGCCGACGATCGTCAGCAGCGAGTTGAGCAGCTGACCCATCGTCTGCTGGAGCGTCTGCCCGATGTTGTCGATGTCGTTCGTGGCCCGGCTGAGCACCTCGCCGCGCTTCTGCGAGTCGAAGTACGACAGCGGCAGCCGCGACAGCTTCGCCTGGAGCGCCTCGCGCATCCGGTACACGGTGCCGTTCATGATGTGGTTCGACAGCCGCGTCGCGACCAGCATCAGCAGACCGGCGAGCGTGAAGACGGCCAGCGCCCACAGCGCCACCATCCCGACGGCCCCGAAGTCGATGCCCTTGCCCGGGGTGAAGTCGGTGCCGGACAGCATGTCCGCCATCCCGCCCTGGCCCTTGGCGCGCATCGCCTCCAGCGCCTGCTCCTTGGTGGCGCCGGGCGGCAGCTGCTGCCCCACTTCCCGGCCGACGATCCCCGCGAAGACGAGGTCGGTGGCCTCGCCGAGGATCTTCGGGCCGGTCACCGAAGCGGCGACGCTGCCGACGACCGCGAGGACCATGCCCCACAGCTTGGCCCGGTCGTGCGCCAGCTCGCGCAGCAACCGCTTGCCCGAGTCCTTGAAGTTCATGGACCGCGTCGTCGGCGGTCCCATCATCATGCGTCCTCCGGGACCGCTCACGCCGCCTCCGCCTCCGTCAGCTGGGAGAGCACGATCTCCCGGTAGGTCTCATTGCCGGCCATCAGTTCGTGATGGCGTCCTTCGCCCACGACCTGTCCTTCGTCCAGGACCACGATCCGGTCGGCGTCGCGGATCGTGGAGACCCGCTGGGCGACGATGACCACGGTCGCGTCCTCGGTCTCGCGGGCGAGCGCGGAGCGCAGCGCCGCGTCCGTCGCGTAGTCCAGGGCCGAGAAGGAGTCGTCGAAGAGGTAGATCTCCGGGCGCTGTACGAGCGTGCGCGCGATCGCGAGCCGCTGGCGCTGGCCGCCGGAGACGTTGGTCCCGCCCTGGGCGATGGGCGCGTCGAGCCCGCCCTCCAGCTCGGAGACGAAGCCCTTGGCCTGCGCCACCTCCAGCGCGTGCCACAGCTCTTCGTCGGTGGCGTCGGGGCGCCCGTAGCGCAGGTTCGTCGCGACCGTCCCGGAGAACAGGTACGGCTTCTGCGGGACCATGCCGACCGTCTTGGCGAGCAGCTCGGGGTCGAGACGGCGTACGTCCTCGCCGTCCACGAGCACCTCCCCGCCCGTCGCGTCGAACAGCCGGGGGACCAGGCCCAGCAGCGTGGACTTGCCGCTGCCGGTGGAGCCGATCACGGCGGTGGTCTCGCCGGGGCGGGCCACCAGGTCGACCCCGCGCAGTACGGGGGCCTCGGCGCCCGGGTAGCGGAAGTCGGCGCCGCGCAGCTCGAGGCGGCCGTGGCGGAGCAGCTTGCGGACGGGATCGGTGGGCGGGACCACGCTGGAGTCGGTGTCCAGGACCTCCTGGACGCGCTCCGCGCAGACCTCGGCGCGCGGCACCATCATGAACATGAAGGTGGCCATCATCACGGCCATGACGATCTGCATCAGGTAGGCGAGGAAGGCCGTCAGCTGGCCGATCTCCATGCCGCCGCTGTCGATGCGCATGGCGCCGAACCAGATGACGGCGACGCTGGAGATGTTCACGACCACGATCACCGTCGGGAACATCAGCGCGAGCAGCTTGCCGGCCGCCAGCGAGACGCCGGTGAGGTCGGCGTTGGCCTCGCGGAAGCGGTCCTTCTCGTAGTCGTCGCGGATGAAGGCGCGGATCACCCGGTTGCCCGTGATCTGCTCGCGCAGGACCCGGTTCACGGTGTCCAGGCGCGTCTGCATCGCCCGGAAGAGCGGCCGCGTCTTCAGGACGATCGCGCCGACCGACAGGCCGAGCACGGGGACGACGGCGAGGAGCACGCCCGACAGCTTCACGTCGAGCGAGAGCGCCATGAAGATGCCGCCGACGCACATGATCGGAGCCGAGACCATCAAGGTGAAGGTCATCAGCACGAGCATCTGGATCTGCTGCACGTCGTTCGTCGTGCGGGTGATCAGCGAGGGTGCGCCGAAGTGGCCGAGCTCGCGCGCCGAGAAGCTCTGCACGCGGTCGAAGACGGAGGCCCGGACGTCGCGGCCGAAGGCGGCGGCGGTGCGGGCGCCGTAGTAGACGGCGCCGACGTTGCAGACGAGCTGCACCAGCGAGACGCCGAGCATCAGCGCGCCGAAGCGCAGGATGTAGCCCGTGTCGCCGTTGACGACACCGTTGTCGATGATGTCGGCGTTCAGCGTGGGCAAGTAGAGGCTCGCACTGGTCTGCAGCAGTTGCAGCAGCACCAGCACGGCGATCGGTTTCCGGTACGGACGGAGGTGGGTCCGCAGAAGTCGTATGAGCACGCGCAGGCTCCGGTCGGCATGATCGAGGGGGGTTCACCCCATCTTCGGCCAACCGGATGCCCCAACCCCAACGGTTTTCGCAAAGCCCGGTCAAAAGGAGTACCCGGGCGTAGGAACAGCGTCCTACGCCCGGCACGCCCCTTACGCCCCGCGCGCCCCGCACGCGTCCCCGGTCGCCGCGCCGACACCGGCTGCCGGGGGGACGCTGGGAGGAGGACCGGGCGTCAAGGGGGAGTCTCGGGACGATGGCGATGGCGATGACGATGGCGATGACGATCGGCGGTGGAGGAGTCATGACGGCAACCACACGGGACCAGGCACCCGTCGTCCTGGAAGCCCCGGGAGCGGAACTGCGCGTGAGGGAGCTCGGCGGAGGCTTCTCCGTCGCGTTCGGGCGGTTCGCCAAGGGCGTGGACATGACCCCCGCGTTCAAGGGGTTGCCCGACGACCTGTGCCCGTGCCCGCACTACGCGTACGTACTCAAGGGCCGCCTCCTGATGCACACGAAGGACGGGGACCAGACCTACTCGGCCGGCGAGGCCTGCTACTGGGAGCCCGGACACGCCCCCGAGGCCCTGGAGGACACCGAGTACCTGGACTTCTCGCCGACGCGGGAGTTCCAGGACGTGGTCGACCACGTCAAGGCCGCGATGGGCTGAGCGTCGTTCCGGCGGGCCCGGGGTCGGGGTCGGTCGGCCCGGGCCGCAAGGCCCCGGGCCCGGAAGGCGGCAGCGGCTCGGACGCCGCCGACGGGCCGGACGCCGCCGACGGGCCGGAAGCCGCCGGCGTCGCCGGAAGCGGCCGGGCTCAGAACGCGCCGGGGTGGATCTGCTCCCGGGTCGCGATGTACTGCTGGCGCACGCCCTGCCAGGCCGGGTACTCCTCGTCCGGCTCGAAGACCTGCGCCGCCGGGGCCGGCCACACCGGCGGGGTGTGGGGGGCCAGCGTGCCCCGTGCCACGCCGAGCGCCCACGCGGCCTGCCGGGCCGCGCCCAGCGCCGCGTAGTCCGCCGGCGCCGGCACGACGACCTGCGTGCCGAACAGGCCCGGCGCGAAGGCCTGTACGGCGGGCAGTTCGGCCGCCGCGCCCAGCAGGAACACCCGGCGGATCTCCGCCCCGCGGCTGCGCAGCACGTCGAGCGCGTCCACCAGCCCGCACAGCATCCCCTCGAAGGCGGCCCGCGCGAGGTGCTCCGGCTTCATGGAGTCCCGGCGCAGCCCCGACAGGGTTCCGGCGGTGTGCGGCAGGTTCGGCGTCCGCTCACCCTCCAGGTACGGCAGGAGTACGAGGCCGTGTGCGCCCGGGGTCGACTTCAGCGCGAGCTCGCTCAGCCCGTCCAGGTCGGTGCCCAGCATCTCGGCGGTGCCGCGCAGGGCCCGTACGGCGTTGGAGGTGTTCACCACCGGCAGGTGCATCCCGGCGGCGTCGGCGAGCGAGGTGATCAGCCCGCCCGGCTCCGACAGCGCCTCGTGGTGCACCGCCATCACCGACCCGGAGGCGCCCAGGGAGACCACCGCGTCGCCGGGGCCCATGCCCAGCCCGAGCGCGGCGGCCATGGTCTCGCCGGTCCCGGCGGAGATCAGCAGCCCCTCGGGCGTCGTCCCGGCGGCTTCGGAGGGGCCGAGCACCTCGGGCAGCAGCGCCCGGTGGCCGAGCGCGAGCTCGACGAGATCGGGGCGGTAGGAGCCGGTGGCCGCCGACCAGTAGCCGGTGCCCGACGCGCCGCCGCGGTCGGTGGTCCGCCGGGCCGGGCGGCCCAGCAGCTGCCACACCAGCCAGTCGTGGGGCGCCATCACCACGGCGACCCGGCGGGCGGCGTCGGGCTCGGTGCGGGCCAGCCAGGCCAGCTTCGCGATCGGCTGCGCCGAATGGGGGACCGAGCCGACGGCCTCGACCCAGGCCTGTCGGCCGCCGAGCGATTCGACCAGGTCGGCGGCGGCGACCTGGCCGCGCTTGTCGTTGCCGATCAGGGCGGAGCGGACGAGGGCCCCCTGCGCGTCCAGCGGCAGCACGCCGTGCTGCTGGGCGGAGACGCCGATGGCCTCAACGCCTTCGAGGAGCCCGCCGCCGGCGGCTTCGCCGAGGGAGAGCAGCCAGGCCTGTGGATCGGTCTCGTGCGGGACGGCTTCGCCGGTGGGCTGCGGATGGGGGGCGTACCCCTGGCGCAGCACGGCGCCCGTCTCGGTGTCACAGACGACGATGCGAGTGAAGGCGGAAGAACTGTCCAGCCCGGCGACTATCCCCATGGGGGGAATTCTGCCGCACGTCTGAGCGAACTCCGCCGCCCCGAGCGCCGCGCGGCCCCGGGCGGGGCCCGGGACGGGCCCGGGTGAGGCGCGCGAAGGACCTCGCCCGGGTGACCGTCAGGTGTTGGTGGTGCCCCACTCGTCCTCGCCGCCGGCGCCGCGGCTGACCCGGGCGCGCAGCCCCCGTACCCGCCCGGCCAGTGCGTCGGGCACGGCGCCGCCCACCTTGTCGCTCACCGCGGCGAAGGCCTTGCCCGCGAACTCCCGGCCGGTCTGACCAGCGCTCTCGGCGGCGTTGCGCACCGCCGGGTTCTCCGCGAGCTCGCGCGCGGACTTCTTCAACTGTTCATAACGTTCGCGCCCGGCCCGCGTGCCGAGCACGTACCCGAGGGCCAGTCCGACCGCGAACGTGACCTTGTACCGCATGCCTGTCACCCTTCGTCGTGTGGTGCCCGGCCTGCTGGCGATACCGATTGGCGGAGCACCCCCCTGCTTGCGCTAATCTATGACTCGCAACGGGCAGTCGCCCCCCGGCCAGGCCGGAGGTGGGCTGTTCGGTGCAACGCAGCAATCCCCTGTAGCTCAATTGGCAGAGCAGCCGACTGTTAATCGGCAGGTTACTGGTTCGAGTCCAGTCGGGGGAGCGCGGTCCCCTGTAGCTCAATTGGCAGAGCAGCCGACTGTTAATCGGCAGGTTACTGGTTCGAGTCCAGTCGGGGGAGCAAGTGAGAACGAGGACCCCATGTGGGTCCTTTTTCTTTTTATGACCCCGGTCCGGAACCGGACAGGGCTCGATACGGTCTCTCTGGGCAGGCGAAGCCGATCATGCGAGGCATCCGAGGCAGGAGATCGTATGAGCGGCTATGCTGCGGCAGACAGCGCGCACACATGTACGCGCCACGCCGTGAAGGGGCGGTAGCTCAGCCGGTTAGAGCAGCGGACTCATAATCCGTCGGCCGTGGGTTCGAGTCCCACCCGCCCCACCAGTCGCAGGTCAGGAGAAGCGTTCTGACCTGCGGAAACGTTTTTCTCGGGTTGCTTCGCGTGTGGCGTTTGCCTAACGGCGTGTGGCGAAAGCGCTTCTTCGGGCACCGGGATGCCCCCTCAAGTCCCTGCGGCCTGGGCTTTTTCGGCTCCTTGTCGTGGGAGGGGTGAGGAACGCTCCCACGGCTGCTGGGTGCGGCCCGCCTCGCACGTCGAACCACCCACACCCCTGCTGCCCTCGCGCAACCGTGCCGCTGTTCGATATGTGGCTGTCGCCCCCGGGAATCTTCCAACGTGCTAAGTTGCCCGGCGCCCAAGCGGCCGTGTTCGATCTTGAGGTGCACTCTCTGTGTCGATGAGCTGACGCGAGGAATGTGGGCGATGTATCTTGGCTATGTACATTGCGTACTCGCGATTCGGAAGGGGGTCGGGATGTCCGTCACACAGATCGATCTCGACGACGAGGCACTGGCCGAGGCGATGCGGCTCATGGGCGTGACGACGAAGAAGGAGACCGTCAACGCCGCTCTGCGGGACTATGTCGCTCGGATCAAACGCTTGGAGGCCGCCGAGAAGCTGGCTGCGCGAGGCGAGCGGGGCGAGTTCGAGGCTGCGGCTGCGGCACACGTGGCCGCGAAGCGGGCGCGACGGGCTGCCTTCGAGTGATCACTTACCTCCTGGACACCTCCGCCCTGTGGCACCTCTTCCGTACGCCGGGGGCGTTGCGCCCCTGGGAGGGGCATATTGCCGCCGGGGTCTTCTGCATCTGCGAGCCCACGCGGACGGAGTTCCTCTACTCGGCGACCGGCCCTGCCCATCGGGATGAGCTGGCTGAAGAGCTGGACGACCTCTGCCATCTCTCGCCGGTGCCCAAGAACGCGTGGCGCTGGGTCGACACCGCGCAGTACAAGCTCACCCAGCAGGGGCAGCACCGTGCTGCCGGCGCCATCGATCTGCTGGTGTGTGCGACGGCGGTCCATCACGGTCACACGGTCCTGCACGTGGACAACGACTTCGCCACGGTGGCGGCCGTTCTCAAGGAAGTGCAGCAGAGGGACGCACGCGCCTGATGCCTGTCGACCTGGGGCGCTTCTCCGAGTTGGATGAGCAGGACTGCCGGGCGCTGCCGAGGGTCTCCTGTGTCTGTGGAGGCCCCTTCGCACACGGACCCAAGGGGCGAAATCCTGTGCCGCAGAGGCAAAGCGTTGGGCCCTCGGATCATCGGGCATCGCCTCATGAACGGTGGGCTTCGCGCGACCGCACTCTTTCTCTGGCGACTGGCCGCTCCGCCCGACGCGCGCGGCATCGCTCCTGGGCCAACCTCTTAGGGCTCAGGGCGTACACCGTCGTCACATCCTGGACAGTCCTCGGTGTCGAGGGCTTGGACCGTTCGGCAGTGGTTGCAACTCCAGTGCGTCGGGGCGGGCGTGACCTGATGTGCGTCCCTGGGACGGACCGACAGATCGGCGTCCCGGCGCAGCGCCTCCGCGATCGAACCATTGGGGTCGAGATGCGGCACGGCGGAGATCAGTATTCTCGCCGCCCATCGGTGGTCCGCCGACTCCGAGGAAGCGGCCCGTGCCAGGAGTGAAGGCCGCTGATCGCCCGAGGTCATGACGGCGACGGCGTGGAAGAGGCCCGCACGGTCGCGGGGCCAATAGGTCATGTCCCTATCGAACAGCTCCTGACCGTTCCACGGAACGCGACCTCCCTTCAGGTTCATCAGCACGTTCGCCGCCGACCACGCCATCCATGAGGAGTCCGCCTCCAGGCACGCCAGCAACGCCATCTGTTGGGCGTCCGTGAGGACCTGCCCGACACCGGGGAGCGGCGACGGCTTCACCAGGGGGGATGTGCCCGCGACGAGCCATTCGTCCAGCAGGGAACCGGGCGCGGTGATCTGCTGGAGGCGACGGGCTTGGGCGGCCACGGCAACCTTGTCGATGCCATACGCGTCCGCCATCGCGTCGAGCCACGCCCGGCGCTCCGCCGTGCTGGCGTCGGCGAAGGCGCGATCGATCTCGATCGCCGAAGAATCGGAATATCCGGTCGCCGCGAGAAGGTCGCCGAGGGCGGTAAGCGACCAGAAGTCGCCGTCCGTGGACCCCGGGCACGGGCCGTGGAGCGACACGAGGTTGGAGAGGAGGGCCTTCCTGTTGTCCCGCGCGCTGGACGCCAAGTTCCGCAGCCCGGCAGCGACGTTCCCCCAACGCCGATTCGTGTCGAATCCCGTGCGCGCGAGTGCGACGTAGATCCTCTCGGCGACGCGCCCCACCGCGAGCATCGCGAGGGCGAACACGCGCTCACCTGCATCGTCGGGAAGCTCACCGAGATGTTCGGCCGCGCCCAGGGCGACCTGTTCCAGTCCTGGGGTGAGGGGGCCTCCGCCGACCATCTCCCAGCCGCGTCGCCCTCTCCGGACCATCTCGGGGTCTTGCGGCAGGGGAAGCGCCAGCAGCGCGCGGAGCGCATCGATCTCCGCCCTACTCAAAGGGGACGCGTCCGTGCGCGCATCCGTCAGTGCGCACAGGATGTGGGCGATCGACTTGGCGGTGCTGTCGAGCTCGGACAGGTCCACGAGGTCCGCCCGGCGCCGCCGCGACACCGGCGGCAGGGTCAGCAGACACGCGGCCTCCACGAAGGGCCAAGGTCCCGTGTCGCGTGTCTTGTCCCACAGCGCCGGCAAGAACTTTGGGGGCTTGCCGGGGCCGCGCGGGAGGAGCGGTTCGCCCTTGATCGCGCCAAGGGCTCCGTCCGTCAGCTGGCCCAGGGCCCGTTCTGCCTCGCTGTCGGAAAGAGTCACGACACCGCGCTCCGCGAGATCGGCCACCATCAGGGTGGCCTCCCGCCGTGTCTCGCCGACGTCGAGCAGGGCCTCGGCCGTACGAGGGTCGAGCCCGGCGGCAAGTGCGATCGCTCCGTCAGAATCCGTGTGGTTGAGGGCGTGGCCCAGCCAGTCCCGCAGCTCCTCGGCCCCACACGACCGCGCCCACATGGCCGTGGCGATCTCGGCGAAGACTTTGCTGCGGGCGGTGAGTTCGCCCGCGCCGTTCACCACGAACACCGCGACGTGCTCATCCCAGAACCGAAGCACATGCTCCGCCACCTCGTCGGCCGCAGCGGGCGGCATGGCCCACCGCAGGGGGTCGCTCAGCATGCCGGTCAGTGACGCCAGGGCGCGTCCGGCCAGCGGGGTCGCCTCGCCGTCGAGGAGCCGTCCGAGCGTGACAAACCCGTCGAGGAGCATGCCTGTTGTCAACGCGGGTGCCCAGGGCCGGGCTGGGGTGAGCGCCTCTCGCAGCCGCTCCCACCGGTGTACGGACTGTTCCACCGCGCGGTGCAACAGCGCTGCACGCCCCCTGGGGAGGTCGGCATCCGGCGCGTTCGCGCAGACGAGAGCGAGCAGAGCGGCGAGCAGCGGTACCGCGAGCAGATGCGCGTGCTCCTCCTTCGCGTCCCCGATCCAGGAGCGTCGCGTTGCCAGGAATGCCGCTCGGTCCGGTCCGGGAATCCGCGCTTCGGCACAGGCGACGAGGATGCTGTCGACCGTCGCGCCGAGATCCCGTGGAGACGCGAGCTCCACGCGGGGCAGGCTGAGCCGGGCCGCGGCCCCTTGCGCATTCGCCCGGGTCGTCACCACGAACCCGCAGGAGGGGGCCAAGGACGCGAGAATCTCTTCGAGTTGCTGTGCGACCCAAGGGGCGCGCGCCCCGCATTCGTCGAGCCCGTCGCAGAGGACGAGCGCGCGCCCGCGGCCGATTTCCTCCTTGAGGTAGGCGGCGATCGGTGCCCGGTCCGCGTCCTGCACGGTGCCCGCCACGGCGTCGTCGACCAGGCCGTCGAGGGTCAGGCGCCCCGGCTGTCCCTTCAGCAGGCGCGGCAGCGACACGGGGATCGGGACGGGGGCATCGGCGTGGCTGGCGCAGTGGGCCGCGATCTCCCGCACCGCCACCGACTTTCCCGAGCCCGGTTGCCCCACGATGAGCATGCGGCGCCAACGCCTCAGGCGGGAGAGGAGGAAGGAGGAGGTGCGCTCGCCCTCCACGTCGATCCGGAGGCCGCCGACGAGGTTGTCGACGACGAGGGGCGGGAGGTCATCGGCGAGCAGGCTGAGGTCGATCCGTCCGGCCTCCGCCCTGAACCGGGTGCGGTACGCGTCGACGGCGTTCCGACGGGAGGCCAGGCGCATTGCCACCGGACCCTCCTGGTCCGGGAGCACGGTGATCTCTGCGTCGGCAAGGGCGGCGCCCCATTCCTCGATGGAACTCCCGAGCGCCTCGCCCGCCTGCCGGTGGAAGAAGTCGGCCAGGGCGCTCACGGCACGGTTTCCCCGCGCGTCCGCGACGACGAGGTCCATCAAGGCGGCCAGGAGGTCCCGGTGCGGTGCCGGGCCGGTCGCACCGGGTAGGTGCAGTACACGCGCCCGCTCGAGGACGAGCCTGCGGACCCGCGACGGAAGCCGGTCGGTGAGGACAGCGAAAGCCGTGGACTCGTCACCGGTCTCCATGCGCAGGCCCGCACGATGGCGCCGCAGGGCCCGGTCAAGGTTCTTCACCGGCCCGACGAGTTCCTCGCCGGCGATGACCAGAAGATCATCGGTGCCGAGCGTCGGCACCTGTCCCACCCATCCCGTCAGCGTCTCTTCGAGCGGGCGCCCCTTGTCGATCTTCCGCTTCGCGGACACGTAGGCGCGACGCCCGTCGGAGAAGGTGACACGGATGTCGTCGGTGGGGTCGCTGGTCTCGAAGTCCAGCCGGACGGGCCACACCCCTGCGGGCACGTCCAACCCCGACACAGGGCGGCCACGAAGCCCGTGCACGGCCAGGTGCACTGCCAGCTCGCACCGGAAGACACTGCCGATCTCCCCAGCCCGCCCCGCCCCGCTCACCCCGACCGCACCCCGCTCGCCTCCCCACTCACCCTGCTTATCCTGGACCTCCGGCAGAGCGCCGCCCCATGGTAAGGCGTCACACCGAGAGGCGGGGGCGGGACGAGGACGGTTCGCATCCGGGGCATGAGCCCTCTTGGGCTCGGCTGCGGGACGGTCCGAGTGTGATCAGCGTCCGCCCGGATCGTTACCGCCGACCAGGTGTGGATGTCCCGAGCCCACAGGCGCGGGCTACGGAATGCAACTGTGCGCAGTGGGCGCACATGCGTCAGGACGCGGGGAGCCGACGGCTGCTTGCGCACTGGTTTCGGGGACGCGGGTGGGCAGCGTCTTCTGCGGCCCGCAGATGCGGCAGGGAAGGCAGGACGGAGAAGAGCGGTGTGGCGAACGCCTAACGCCCCCCGATGGTGCGGGATCGAGCGGGATGTAGCCGGATGGAAAATGGGTTCGAGTCCCACCCGCCCCACCATAGAAAAACGTTCTGACCTGCGAAACGCCCCTGGAGGGGTGTTTTCGCGTGCGGCGCTTGCCTCTCGGCGGGGAGGCGAGGCGGGCGACCCTGGTCTGCACTGGGCCCTGACCTTGTCGACCTGGGGTTTTGTGTCGAACGTGGGTCCGGAGCCCGGACGATGATCCCACGGCGATCCCACGGCCCTTGCGTGTGGCACGCCGCACGTCGTGCCGAAATCTTTGGCCTTGTCGAGACTCGTGACGACCCGGTTCGGGAAGAGCGGATACCAGTCGCTGGGCTCGGTTGCCTGCCCCACACCGATCCATCGGGTAGGAGCACATGAACGAGGCTGCCGGGGCCATCGCTTGCGTCGCCGACCCGCCCCGCTCCTCGCGGAACCGAGCGATGTGGTCGGTGGCCGTGCTCGCGTCCTCCGGGCCTGGCCAATACGGAGCCGCCGAGGTGAAGTCGGCCAGCGACGGTAAGGGCTTCGCGGGTCGAGTGGCCGGGGCCGATCGAGCGCTCGATCGACATCCTCCGGGACGCCGAGGTCCGGGTGCTGCACGTGGACGCCGTCGTCGTAGCCGACCTGACCGGGATGGGTAGCTCCAGGTCGGACCAGCCCGGCATTGCAGATGGTCCGTGCTACAGCTTCCGCGTCGCTACCCACTCGGCCGCCAGTCGCTCTGCTTCGATCTATCCGATGGCGATGCGGGGGTGGGCTCCTGGCTTGATCCAGGACATGATCCGGTCCATCGTGGCGCGTGGCACGGACACGCATCCGGCCGTTGCGCCGGACCCGTTGACGTGCAGGAAGATGCCGGCGCCGCGGCCGGGTACGGCGGGCCATCGGTTGAAGTTGATGACCAGCGCCTTGGCGTACTGGGTGGGGTAGTTGATCAGGTGTTCGCTGCCCCGTTCACCCGCCTCGGTGAGGGGGAAGTCTGCGCCCGCCTCACCGTGCATCGAGTTGTAGAACTTCGACTCGGGGTCCTCCACCCACCAGTCGTCCGAGGTGACGACGCGGTACGGCATGCTCGTGCCGCCCGTCTCCACACCGAACCCCTCGGTGATGGTGTACGTCCCGGACGGTGTGGTCCAGGTGCTCTGCTGACGGGTCGTCCCGTCCGTCACGCCGTTGGACCCGACGCGTCCAGCGCTTGTGCTGAGCTGCGCCTTCCAGCCGGAGGACCCCTTGGCCCAGGCGGTCACCGTGGCATAGGAGCCGTTGGCCTTGACGGTGATCAGCTGCGTGGCGTCGCCGACCTGTACCGGGACGGGGAAGTCGGGGGCGCTTGCGCCGGCCGGGCTCTTGCTCGCCGTAACGCCCGAGCTTGGTGAGGCGCTGCTGCTCGGCGTGTTGGACGCGGTAGCCGAGGCGGACGCCGAGGCGGGAGCGGACGCACTCGCCGGCCCGCTAGGCGACGCACTCGCCGGCCCGCTGGGCGAGGCGCTCGGCGGCCCGCTGGGCGAGGCGCTCGGCGGGGCAGCGACACCGCCCTGCTCCGCCGCCACGTCTTCGACCGTGGCGCTGTCACCCCCGCTTCCGCAACCGGAGGACAGCAGCAGCGCCCCGCCGGCGGCCGTGGTGACAAGGACTCGGCGGATACGCAGGGGCAGGAGAGTGTTTCCGGGAAGCACGAAGGAACCCTTCGTCGAGTACGAGAACAAAGCCAGAGAACGAACGTTGGCCGATATAGGCCCAAGAAGGCGATTTCCCCGGCGAATCGGCGCCGTTATACGACAGCGCGCCACCAGATCGCAACCACAGTAAGATTTCGGGCGAATCGCCGACCTGGAATCCGGTCGGCGAGAATCATCCCTACCGGGCCTGAGCCTCTCCCGTGCACGTGGCACGCCCGAATTCGCCCATCGCGGTGGCGCGCTGGACGTGCTTGTTGCGGATTGCGAGCGTGCAGGACGCCTGCCCGCCCTTGCTGTCGAGGATGATGGCGACGGTCGGGGCCTTGTCGAGGGGTACCTGAACCGACTTGGTCCAGGGAAGTGTGACGCCTCTCTCGACCGTGGCCGTACCGGCCTCGCTGCGGGCGAGATACGAGATCTCGGCAATTCCCGTCCCCGTGACCTCGTACGTCACCTCGGCAGTCGGCGCGGCGCGCGGCTTCGGCTGCTCGTCGGCGTTGAGGATGCCGTAGCCGACGAGCCCGAAGCAGGCGAGCAGGGCGATGCCGGCGATCAGCAGCCCCCGCCGGTCCGGGGAGCCCCCAGTGCTCTCGTGTTCGTTCTCCTCCCGCACTGCGTTTTCCGCAAGTTCATTGGATGACATGAGAGAGCCCGGCTTTCGGTTGGTTGGCAGGGGAACCGGGTCGTTATACACCACGCCACCGGCCGAGTGCGAGCGAGCGGAAGAATCGGGCAAACCCTACCCCCTTCGACTAATCAATTGTCCTTTATGTCGCCGGGGTTGACCGGGCCTCGCAAGAGGGATTAGAAAGCCCGCTGCAAGCCCGTGAGCTCGTGGTTCCTATCTCCCGCGCGATCACTCCGTATTGCTCCAAGCTGGGCGGAAACCTCCGCACCAGCTCGTTCGGCTTGCCCATTTCGCGCGCAGCGATGCGGGTGCGTCGATACCGAAAGGTATTGAGGTGAAAGTTCCGTACAGGAGATATCTCTCCTGTCTTGTCGTCTCGGCGGTAGCGGGCACACTATTGCCGCAGGTCGCCTATGCGGCTCCGCAACCACCGGCGAAGGACGACGACAAGGGCGTCTTCGACACGATTGCGGGCTGGTTCTCGGACGACGACGAGGGCGAGACGAAGCCCCCGGTCGGTGGGAAGCTGGCGATACCCAGCCGGGAGAAGCTGCCGAAGGGCGAGAAGCTCCCGAAGGCGAAGCGGGTCAAGGAGCTGACCGACAGGCGCACGTCGCAGGCGCGCTTCTGGCAGTTGTCGGACGGCCGGATCGAGGCCGAGCTGACGGCCGTGCCGACGTCGTACAGGTCCGGGCAGTCCTGGAAGCCGGTCGAGACCACGGTCCGCGCCACCCAGGACAACGGCTTCGACTTCGCCAACACCGCGAACACCGGCAAGAGCTGGTTCGGCTCCGACGCCGGCAAGTTCATGCGCTTCGAGGCGGAGGGCGGCGGGGCTGTCACCTTCGGCCTGTCCGGTGCCGGCGCGCTCAAGCCGGAGGCGAAGGGCGACCAGGTCGTCTACAAGGACGCCGTTGCCGGTGCGGACCTGTCGTACCGGGTCGGCAACGGTCAGGTGAAGGAGGACATCGTCCTCTCCGAACGCCCGGCCGGTCCGGTGTCGTTCACCTTCACCCTGGACACCGAGGGCGGCCTGACGCCGGAGACCCGCAAGGACGGCTCGATCGCCTTCTTCGGCGAGGCTCCGGGCACTCCGGTCATGGTGATCCCGGCTCCGTACATGACGGATGCCAAGAAGGATCCGCAGTCGGTCACCGGCGGTACGTACAGCACCAAGGTCACCCAGAAGCTGATCCGGGACGCCGATGGCAAGGGCTGGAAGCTGACTGTCACGCCCGACGCCGAGTGGCTTGCGGCCAAGGAGCGCCAGTACCCGGTCGTCATCGACCCGACGATCACGATCACCCCGATCGCGTCGGTCTCCGAGGACACGATGGTCCTGTCGGATCAGCCGACGACCAACTTCAACAACACCTGGAAGCTGTCGGTCGGCAAGACGGACACCGGCATCGCCCGTTCGTTGATCAAGTTCCCGCTGAACGAGGTCCCGGCGGGAGTGAAGGTCGACGCGGCCCGGCTGAGTCTGTACTACGACCAGTCGCACACCAGCAACGCCAACGCTGTCGCCCTCGAAGCGCACCGGGCCACCGGGGCGTGGAGCGAGGCGGGCGCGACGCCCGCGACCTGGTCCAACACCAGCACGCTGGTGGGCGAACTGTCCGGCACCACCGTAGAGCTGGACGAAGGCGATGCCGGTACGGCGGCGGTCGGCGAGTGGCCGCGATCCACCACGACCGGCGGCGCGGCGACCAACGACGACTACGCCTACAACAAGAACGCGCTCACGGGCGAGTCGTACACTTGGCAGCCGAGGGTCCCGGAGACCGACACGTACCGGGTGGACGTGCACTACCCGGCCGCGGCGGACGCGGCCACGGCCGCCCCGTACACCGTCACCCACAACGGCGGCACCAAGAACTACACGGTCAACCAGACCGGCACCGGCGGCGTCTGGAAGACCCTCGACGCGGCGGAGCTGAGCTTCGCCAAGGGCAACGCCGGGAAGATCGCCCTCGGCGACACGGGCTCGGCAACGACCCGCACCCTCGCCGACTCGGTTCGGCTGGTGAACCCGTCCGAGATCACCAAGGCCGCCTGGGACTACAACCAGTGGCACGACTTCCCGGTCGCCGACACGGTCCAGAAGTGGGTCTCCGGTACGGCGACCAACTACGGCTTCGTGCTCAAGGCCAAGGACGAGTCGGGCACCGCGCCGACCGGCGGCCCGCGCTATGAGGCGGCCGACGGCAACACCTACGGCGACGAGACGTCCACCTACCCGCGCCTGACGGTGACCTACGGCGCTGTCGGCACCTCGCTGAACTCGCCGACCGTGGTCCACTCCACCGGCCCGGAGCTTTCGTGGCCGGCGTACGCCAACGGCAGCGGTGACACCGGTCTGGACATCGTGGAGTACCAGCTGCACCGCTCCACGCAGCAGGTCTTCACGCCGTCCGCGGCGACGCTGATCGCCCCGATCGCCTCGACCGCGACGACGTACACGGACACCACGACGGTGCCGACTCCGGACTCCAGCTCCAGCGAGATCGGGAAGTCGTACTACTACCAGCTCGCGGTCAAGGCCAAGAACGGGCAGCTGCTCGGGTCGCCGACCCGCATCGTGGGCATCCCCAAGGCCGGCCGGACGATGAAGATCATCCAGGCGGGCCAGACCGACACCACGCTCTCCTCGCAGCAGCCGACCGTCAACCACGACGGTCTCGTCTCCGGCAAGGCGCAGACCTGGCTGAGCGTCGGCAACAACTCCGGCACGTACGGCAAGACCCGCGCGGCCATCAAGTTCCCCACCACGGACATCCCCACCACCGCCACGGTGCTGGAGAACAAGATGTACATGTGGGGCGCGGAGACCACCAGCACCACCAACGGCGCGATCTACGAACTCCACTCATTGACCCGGGACTTCACCGAGACCCAGGCCACGTGGAACAACGCGAACTCCACGACCCCGTGGACCACTGCCGGCGGTGACTTCTCCGCCACCGTCTCCGACACCGTTCCGCAGATCACCGACGAGGTCGGCCGTCATTGGTGGGACGCCACCGGACTGATGCAGTCCTGGGTCAAGACGCCCACCAACAACAAGGGCGTCCTGGTCAAGCTGAAGGACGAGACCACCACCGGCCCGCAGGAGCGCACGCTGTTCCTGTCGTCCGAGGCGTCCGACCCGCAACTGCGGCCGTACATGCAGGTCATCTACGTCGACTCGACGACCGAGGACACGTACTACGCGCCGACGACTCCGGCCCGTATGACGCCGAACTCGCAGTACGCGGTCGAGTTCACGGTCACCAACACCACGTCCACGGCGTGGGCGGCCGGTGAGCGGGTGCTCTCCTACACCTGGAAGCTGCCTGACGGCACGGACGTCACCACGGGCGGCAACCAGCTGTCCACCGCTATCCCGGCCCTCCTGCCGGGCAAGTCGGCCACCATCCAGGCGCAGGTCAAGACCCCCATCAACTCCGATGAGGGCAACAAGCGCCTGGACTACGTGCTCGGCTGGGACATCAAGAAGGTCGCCGACGGCACCTGGCTGTCCGTCGGCACGGGCGCCATCCCGTCGCTGAAGCAGAACGTGGCGGTGGAGGACCCGACCTCCAACCAGATCGGTCTGGAGAAGTTCTACGGCTACACCGGCAAGAACACCGGCGCCGGCGCCAGCGTGATGAACAACCTGGCCTCCGGTAACTCGGTGTGGTCGTACAACGCGTTCAACAACCCGGGTCGGGGTCTGAACACGTTCTTCCGGCTGGCCTACAACAGCCTGGACACCTCCGACACGGTCTCCGGTCACGGCTGGTCCATGCAGGCATCAGGGCCGATCCGGCTCGGGGCACCGCTGGACTTCCACCCCAACCCCAACCCCACCGAGGTGCGCCTGCCCGATGGCGACGGCACCACCCACGTGTTCCGTTGGGACTCGGCCACGAGCTCGTGGAAGGCGCCGGCCGGTGTCCACTACAAGCTGACGATGAAGGCGGCCCTGGACTGCAAGCCCACCAAGGACCCGGTCCCGGACGCCTGGACCATGACCCGGCCGGACGGTACCCGCTTCCTGTTCGGCTGTGACGGCTACCTGACCTCCACGGTGGACAAGAACGGCAACACCATGCTGTTCACCTACGAGGAGCGGAAGTCCAACAACAAGCCGACCAAGTTCCTGACGTACATCACCGACCCGGCGTCGCGGCAGACGCTGACGGTGGACTACTTCAAGAAGGGCGACGCCTCCTACGAGTACGTCTCGAGCACCGGCACCATCGCCACGGGCTCGAACCTGACCAACTCCAAGATCTACGACCACATCAAGTCGGTCACCGACGTCTCCGGCCGTAAGATCAACTTCTGGTACACCGACAAGGGTCTGCTCGGCCAGTTCACCGACGGCGTGGGCTCTTCGCAGCCGAAGGTGTTCAAGTTCGCCTACGACGCCACGCAGGGCAACAAGAACGTCAAGCTGGTGACGGCCACCGACCCCCGGGGCAATGCCACCAAGCTGGACTACTACGCCCCGCAGACCGGCGACGACCCGAAGTACCACTGGTGGACCAAGACCATCACGGACCGGCTGAACAGCAACACGACGTTCGCCTACAAGGCGAACACGACGAACACGAAGTTCACCGACACCAAGGTCACCGACGCCGAGTCGCACGCCACGGACTACGTCCTGGACGACTTCGCCCGCCAGGTGAAGGCCACCGACGCCAAGTCCCAGTCCACGGACATTTCCTGGGACGCGGACAACAACGTCACGCTCCTGAAGGACGCGAACGGCGCCCAGACCACCTGGACGTATGACCAGAAGACCGGCTACCCGCTGACGATGAAGGACGCGGAGGCCAACAAGAACGGCACCGCGGCGTCGGTCTACACGTATCAGACCCGCCTGGACGGCTACTCGGCCGATCTGTTCACCAAGGCCTCTGCGGAGGGCCGAAAGTGGCAGTTCGGCTATGACGCCTTCGGCAACCTCAAGACCACGACCGACCCCAAGGGCGTCGCCACCACGTCGGTGCCCGACGACTACACCACCAAGTACGACTACGACGCCTACGGGCAGTTGACCAAGGCCACCGACGCCAACGGCAATGCCACCGTCAACTCCGACTTCGAGGTCATGGGCTACCCCAAGACGATCACCGACGCGGAGAGCCACGCCACCTCGTTCGTCTACGACGAGCGCGGCCAGGTCACCTCGGTGACCGACGCGCTGGGCACCACCACCACCCAGACCTACGACGCCTTCAAGCGTCCGCTGGTCAACAAGATGCCCAAGGACCAGGCGCAGGGGGTGTTCATCACCACCCCGGCCCCGGTGTACGACGCCAACGACAACGTCACCTCCAGCACCGTCCCGAACGGCGCGGTGTCCACCGCGGTCTATGACTCGGCGGACCAGGTGACGGAGGCGACCGGCCCGGACAACAACCTGAGCGGACGCAAGTCCACCTACGCCTACGACAAGGTCGGCAACCTCAAGACCACGACCGAGCCCAAGGGCGCAGCGACGACCTCCGTCCCGGACGACTACGTCACCACCAACACCTACAACGAGATCTACCAGCTCATGTCGGTGGTGAACGCCAAGGGTGACAAGGTCTCCTACGAGTACGACAACGTCGGCAACGCGGTCACGGTCATCGACCCGAAGAAGAACGCCACCGCCGACACCACCGACTACACCAGCAAGACCGCCTACGACCTCAACCACCGTGTGACCAAGGCCACCGACGCGGCCGGCAAGTACACCACCACCACCTACGACAAGGACTCCCTGGTCCTTGAGACCACCGACAAGGAGGGCAACAAGTCCCAGGTCGTCTACGACGAGCGCGGCAAAGTCACCGAGCAGAAGGTTCCCTATGAGGGCACCACGGTCCGGTCGACCAAGATCGAGTACGACCAGATGGGCAACACCACCAAGGTGATCAGCCCGCGCGGCACCGCCACCGCGGCCGCGGACGACTTCACCAGCCGCACCGAGTACGACAAGCTCAACCGGCCGGTCAAGCAGTTCCAGCCCTACGACCCGGCGGACGCCCGCTACAACAACCCCAACGTCTACACCCAGACGATCTACGACGCGGTCGGCCGCACCTCGCGGGTCTCCGCGCCGCCGTCGGAGGGGCAGACGGTCCGCAACGACAGCGAGAACACCTACTTCGACAACGGTTGGACCAAGACGGTCACCGACCCGTGGGACATCGTCACCTCCTACGGCTACAACCAGAGCGGCCAGCAGGTATCGCGCACCCTCACCTCCGCAGGCGGCTCCAGCTCGCGGACCATGGGCTGGGCTTACTACCCCGACGGCAGCCTCCAGGCCCGCTCCGATGACGGCGTGCCGGTGGGCGCCCACGTGGTGGTGGCGGACAACTCCGACACCCAGAGCACCGCGGCCACCGGCACCTGGGACACCGCTTCGGCCACCGGCCAGCAGGGCTACAACCACCGCACCCACGCGGCGGGGACGTCGACGGACACGTTCACCTGGACCCTGAACGTTCCGCAGGACGGCACCTACACCGCCTACGCGAAGTACCCGACGACCTCGGGTGCCTCCACGGCGGCGAAGTACACCGTCACCCACGACGGTGGCACCACCGACAAGGCGGTCAACCAGACCACCGGTGGCGGCAGCTGGGTCTCGCTGGGCTCATTCACCTTCAAGCAGGGGAACACGTCCAAGATCACCCTGGCGACCGATGCCTCCGGCAAGGTCGTCGCCGACGCGGTGAAGATCGTCCGCCAGGTCACCGAGACGGACAACGAGAAGAAGAACTTCACGTACTCCTACGACCTCAACGGCAACCTCACCTCGATCACGGACACTTCCTCGGGTGCCAAGATCGACGCGTACACGATGACCTACACGGCGCTGAACCAGCTCCAGAAGGCCAGCGAGTCGCTTTCCGGCACCGAGAAGAAGGCCACGTCGTTCACCTACGACGCCAACGGCCAGCCGGAGACGGTGACCCACCCCGACCAGTACTCCCAGTACTTCTACGACCTGCGTGAGCTGACCAAGACGGTGAAGGTCGGCAAGTCCGCCTCGGACGCCTCGCCGGAGACCACCGCATTCACCTACACCGACCGCGGCCAGCGGCTGAAGGAGACCAAGGCCAACGGCAACACGGTCGACTACGCCTACTACCTGAACGGAGCGCTGAAGACCCAGAGCGAGAAGAAGCCGAACGCCACCCTGGTCTCCTCGCACACCTACGCCTACGACGCCAACGGCAACAAGGCGCAGGACGTCGCGTCCAAGATGAACGCCGACAACCACGGCGCGTACCTGCCCTCCACCACCGACTACACCTACGACCCGGTCAACCGGCTCGCCAAGTCCGTGAAGACGGGAACCGCCGCGGGCACCGAGACCTACGTCCACGACGACAACGCCAACGTCGTCACCCAGACCATCAAGAACGTCACCACCAACTACACCTACGACCGCAACCGGCTCCTCAGCTCAAGCATCGGCGCCGCGAGCAACAGTTACAACTACGACCCGTACGGCCGACTGGACACGGTCACCGCGGGCGGCAAGGTGGTCGAGGACAGGGACTACGACGGCTTCGACCACGTGGTCAAGAACGCCAAGCTGCAGGCTGACGGGGTCACGACGAAGACCAGCACCTACATCTTCGACCCCCTGGACCGCACGGCATCCAAGACGGAGGCCGGCAAGACCACCGACTTCAACTACCTCGGTACCTCCAGCGAGGTTCTCAACGAGGCCGTTGCCGGCGCGGTCACCAAGTCCTACCAGTACAGCCCGTGGGGCGAACGGCTGACGCAGCTGAAGCACAACACCGACGGCACCGAGGAACTCGGCGTCTACGGCTACAACGGCCACACCGACGTCGAAACCCTCACCGACACCAGCGGCGACACCAAGTCCACCTACGGCTACACCGCCTACGGCACCAACAACGACGCCGAATTCACCGGCATCGACAAGCCCGACGCCGCCCAGCCCGACAAAGAGGCGTACAACCCCTACCGCTTCAGCGCCAAGCGCTGGGATGCCGCCAGCGGCACCTACGACATGGGCTTCCGTGACTACGACCCCGGCCTGAACCGCTTCACCAGCCGGGACATGTACAACGGCGCCCTCGCCGACATGCGGCTGGGATCGGATCCCTTCACAGGGAACCGCTACGCCTTCACCGGCGGCAACCCGATCAGCAACGTCGAAATCGATGGGCACAACTGGTGCGAAGACGGGGGCTTCTGCCCCTACAACGACACCTTCGCCTCTGCCTGGGTCGGCACCGTTACGACTGTCGCCGACACACTTGCCAGCCCCGCGATTGCCGCAGAGCCGATCCTTCGAGAGAAGTGCCCCTCATGCTTCGGAACTCCCGGTAATCCCAATGGAGTGGATCTGGGATTCGAATGGGTCACAGGAAGCGGCCCCAAGGATCGAGACTTCGGCGGAAACGACGCCTTCACGCAGACGCTCATGGACCATTACCACGTCCAGCGCGTGCGGGAGATCGCGGCCGATAACATCAACAGCGGAAACATCAAGATGGGCCAAAAGATTGGCCAGTGGACAGACGACGATACAGGTATCACATACAACAACGGCCTGGATCAGTCGCTGAACACCAAGACTCTCGTGAAAGACTTCACGTCGAACATGTCCGCGGCGTTCCTCGGTTCCTACACCATGGACTACACGGTCAATTCGATCGACAAGAAGGCTGGGACGGCGACCATCCAATTCCATGTGCACAACAACAGCACCATGAACTCTGGAACGCATATTGGCCCGGGGGCCGGCGGGTACAGCCCGTGGTGGGATGAAAACATCGCCCAACCCCTCAATGAGTATTACGGTGCGGGGCGTTTCAGCAAGAAAACGCAGGACATAACGTGGACGGAGACGGTGGATCTCGACGATCCCAAGGCTCCGTCGGCGTCATCGGGGTCTTCGGGCTCGTCGAGCGGCCTACTGGACAGCATCACGGATTGGGTGAGTAGCCTCTTCTGATGCAGTCTGGCGTGCTCCCGCCGGTTGTCCGGTCGGGATGCGCCTTGAAAAACGGCGGGGCCGCCCCCAGGGATCCCTGGGGGCGGCCCCGCCGCCCGGAACGACTGGAAGTAGATGGCGTGAGATTCGACGTATTTCGCATCAGCGCAAGCCTTGCGACTGCCACCTTGACGCTACTCGCCTCGACCGCTTGCGGGACAAGCAAACCGGCCCACGTCTATCCGGAGGCCGTGCAACATTCCGAATTGGTCGGTCGATGGGACGGTGGGCGGGAATGTAGATCGCCGCTTCCGGTCATTCGATTGCGTGACGATTACACCTTTTCCGTCAAGGATTTTCCGGTCGGGTGGGACGGCCCCGTGCCGGACGCGCAGGTGACACGCCGTTCAACCGACGGGAAATGGCATGCGGTCAACAAGGACCCTGGCCTGACACCCTATCTGGTGCTTAATTTCGAGAATGAGAAAGACAGCAAGTTCCTGCCATTCTATTTGGAGAATGGAGAGCTGTGGATGAGTCGGAGTGTCCCGGTGGATGGGGAGCCCGGCCATTCCTACCCGTGTCACTACAAGCGCACTTCTGCCGACCCCGACTTCGGGCGATAGCGGGCCTGCTTGAAAATGTGACGGTGATCACAGTACGAACCCGTGATGATCCGGCGCCAGGTTCCGCTGGGTTCCTGGGGGGCGTGGGAAACCTGCGGCCCCCAGGGGGACCGGGGCAGCCGCACCGGTTCATTCACGAGGGGTGGACCGATGGACCGAGTCAGCCGCATGCTGCAGGCCGCCGACATGAGCCGGCATGCCTCCGCGTTCGCATCCCGCACGACCGCGAAAGCGCGGCTCCCCCTCGACTTCTCCGCGGCCAGCCTGCGCATCGTCGACCGCGTGGTGGACGGTCTGCGGCAGGGGGCCGGCGACCCGGCCGGCGTCGCACCGATCCTCCAAGAGCTCGGTGCGTACGTCGGCGAAGTACTCGTCCGGCAGGCCCGAGCCCGTTGGGTCGACTTCGACGGCGTGACGTCCGAACTGTTCCGGCAGCCGGTCGGCGTCCGGACACCCGACGGACAGGCGTGGAACCCGCTCGGCAAGGTGGTCAACCGTTTCAAGCTGGGCCCCGACGAATCCGTCTACGAGCTCTTCCTGCTGGTTCCGCGTCGTGCGAAGCCCCTGCCGCTGTCACAGCCGGCGACTGACAGCCGGCGACTGACAGCCGCGTAGGGTGATGCGTTGGACAGCGTGACGCGGGAAGACCAAGGGAAGATCATTTGAGGGCGGACGACGCCACTCTGCAGCATGCGGTGGAACGTGCGCAGAACGGTGACGACGAGGCGTTCGCCGATGCGTACCGGATCGTGCAGCCTGGGCTTCTGGGATATCTGAGGGGGCTCGTCGGCGAGTCCGCCGAGGACGTGGCCTCCGACGCGTGGCTCGAGATAGCCCGTGACCTGGCGCGGTTCCGCGGAGACGGTGCGGGGTTCCGCGGCTGGACCGCGACCATTGCCCGCCACCGCGCGCTGGACCACCTGCGGCGCCTGCGCTCCCGACCGCAGACGGCCCCGTTCGAGCAGGAGATTCTCGACCTGCCCTCGCCGCGGGAGACGGCACGCGAGGCTCTGGAGGCGATATCCACCGCCAAGGCCTTGGCCCTGGTCGCCGGGCTCCCCCCGGACCAGGCCGAGGCGGTGCTGCTGCGGGTGGTTGTCGGGCTGGACGGACCCGTGGCAGCCCGGGTGCTGGGCAAGCGGGTAGGAGCGGTACGCTCCGCCGCGCACCGCGGACTGAAGCGACTCGCGAAGGAAATGCTGGGATGAGTGGTGAAGGCGGTATGTGGAAACCTGACGACGTCGAGGCAGCCCTGGCCGCTGCCCTGCGCCCCAGGGAGGTGGACGATGCCTCGGCCCGAGCGGCCGTCGTCGCGTTCCGTGTGGCCCGCGACGCAGGTCTGCACACCCCTCGGCGCACCAGACGTCGCGAGGACTGGCGTCCCGAACCGGAACGCGGCATGGGACGCTCGCTGAAAACCGCACTCGCAGCCCTGGCCGCGAGCCTGACCCTGGGCGGCGTGGCGTTCGCCGCAGCTGCGTCGCATGACCCCTTCGACGAGACTGAGGCCCGCGAACCTGAACCCCGCCGCAGCACCTCTGCTCCGCTACCGCCACGGGGACCCGCGATCTCGTCGTTCGAGTCCCCGGGCCCAAGTTCGCCGGCTCCTCACGGAGTCCCCACCACGCCGCGTATTCCCGGCAATCCGGCCCCCCTGCCCTTGACGAGCGAGTCCCTCTGCCATGCGTATGAGAAATCCCTGGACAAGGGCAAAGCCATGGAAGCCGCAGCCTGGGAGCGTCTGGTCGCTGCGGCTGATGGCAAGGATGCCGCGGCCTACTGTGACTCCCTCCTGGCGCCCGCAGCCGCAGACTCGCCCCCGGCCTTCGGGAACGGACACTCCGCCCCCGCCAAGAGTCCCTTCGGTACCCACTCAAAGCCCGAAGCGGGTAATTCGGCCCACCAGCCGCCTGCGCCTGTTGGGGATGCGACGGCTGACGGGCGCGGTCGCTGACCGCAGTTCGGCAGTGGAGATGAGGGGCGAACATGGGCCACGCAGAAGAAGCGGTGTGGCGAACGCCTAACGACCCCCGATCGAGCAGGATCGAGTGGGATGCAGCCAGACGGAAACAGGCGGATATGTCCGTTTCTTCGGCGTCTTCGCAGGTGAGACGCGTCACTGAAATGGGTTTGAGTCCCACCCGCCCCACTGCGAGCCGCAGGTGCAGAAACGATAGCGCCTGCGGCTTTGGCGTGTTCTGGGCGTGTTCTGGGCGTGTTCGTGTTCTGGGCCCGGGAGTTCCGGATGGGCGGCTGGGGCGCGGTACGTGTGCGGACCCGGTGGCCGCAGGTGCGCGTGCGCTCGCACCTGCGGGCCGGGTGGGTTCGGGGCGGCGCCGGTTAGAAGGCCTCCGTTTCGTCCGCCAGGTGACGCAGGACGTCCATGAGGTCCCCGCGGCGGGCGAAGGCCGCGCGCTGGCGGTGGGCGCCCGAGCCGTCGCGCAGCAGACCGGCCATGGTCTTCGCCGCGTGGTCGAGGTCGCCGGAGGCAGCCAGTTCGGGAGCCACCAGATCGAGCAGGGCCTCCGCCAGGTCGGCGGCGGGGAGTTCGGTGCCCGTGTACGGGTCCAGGCCGAAGCCCTCCAGGCCGTCGTGGGCCGCCCGCCAGCGCGCGAGGCGCAGTACGTCCTCCCGTACGGGCGGATCGGGCCGCCGCTCGGCGATCTCGTGCAGGGCCGTCGTGACGAGGGCGCGGGCCAATTCGGCCTGTAGGACGGCCGTGTCGATGTCCGGTGACATGTCGGGCGCCCGGAATTCGAGCGTCGGCCAGTTCCCGGACGGGCGGAGGTCCCAATAGACCATCTTGGTGTCGAGGGCCGCGCCGGAGCCGAGCAGGGTCTGCACCGAGCGGTGGAAGTGGGCCGTCGAGGTGAAGTGCGGAGGGAGGCCGGCCGACGGCCAGCCCGACCAGGCCATCGCACGCCAGCTGGCGTGGCCGGTGTCACGGCCGCCCCAGAACGGCGAGTTGGCGGCCAGCGCGATCAGCGTGGGCAGCCAGGGTCTGACCCGGTTCGACACCGCGACCGCCGTGTCCACGTCGAGGGTGCCGATGTGGATGTGCCGGCCGCAGCTGACGAGGGTGTCGGTGAGCGCGCCGAAGCGCCGGTGCTGCTCGCGCTGACGCGGCTCGTCGTCGGTCAGGTGGAGCGGGCCCTCCACGGCGATCACCGGCGAGGGCGCCGCCAGCAGCCGGCAGCCGTGCGCGCGGGCCGCCCGCGCGAGGGTGCGCCGCAAGCCGGCGAGTTCCCTGCGCAGGGTCACGGCCGAGTGGGCGACCGGGGTGGAGATCTCCACCTGGTACCGGGTGCCCTCGGGGTGCAGTTCGTGGGGCAGTCCGGCGGCGGTGGAGAGGACGAGCGGGGCGGCCGGGACCACCCGCAGGGTGCGGGCGTCGACGAGGAGGAACTCCTCCTCGACCCCCACGGTGAGCGGGAGGACGGTACCGGTCGCGCTCGCGGTGCCCGTGCCCGTGCCGGTGCTCGTTCTCGTGGCGCCGGTACTCGTCCTCGCGGTGTCGGTGCCGGTGTCGGTGTTTGTGTCCGCGGTGCCGGTACCGGTGCTCGTGGTGCTGGTGCCAGGTTCGATCACTGCGCCTCCCTGGACATACGAGTCTTTTCATCATGAGCCGAACTCAAGGCGAGGAGCGCACGTCTATTCGGTCAAATGTCCGGTGCGGGTGGCGAGTTAGCGGTAGGGCGCGACCGGCCGCGGGGACCCCGGATTCCGGTGGGGAGACTGTTGCGGGTGCGGGCAGAGGGAGTCCGGTCCGCCGAAAATCCGATCGGGTCTCGGGGGGCGGCTGGTTAAGATCCGATGTGACTCGTACGACGGCTCCATCACCGACCACTCCCCTCAAGCGCCGCATATTCGCCGACCTCACCCCGCTGAGGAGCTCCGCCGACTACCGGCGGCTCTGGGTCGGCGGAACCATTTCCTGGCTCGGCCAGGCGATGACGGCCCTCGCGATCTCACTCCAGGTTTACGAGATCACCGGCTCCACCTTCTCCGTCGGACTGGTCGGGCTCTTCTCGCTCGTGCCGCTCGTCGTCTTCGGCCTCTACGGCGGCGCCATCGCCGACACCGTCGACCGCCGCAAGCTCGGGCTGTTCAGCTCGCTCGGCCTGGCCGCCCTGTCGATCGGGCTGGCCGGCGCCGCGCTCCTCGACTACCACCGGGTCTGGCTGCTGTACTGCGTCGTCGCGCTCCAGGCCGTGTGCGCGGCGCTCAACGGCCCGGCCCGCTCCGCGATGATCCCGCGGCTGCTTCCCGTCGGGCAGCTGCCCGCCGCCAACGCGCTGAACACCGTGACCATGACCTTCGGCATGACGGCCGGCCCGATGCTGGGCGGGGTCATCGTCGGCTGGTGGGGCTACCAGGCCGCCTACCTGATCGACGCCGTCACCTTCAGCGCCGCCCTCTACGCGATGTGGCGGCTGCCGTCGATGAAGCCCGACCGGGAGGAGGGCGCGAAGGGGCGGGCGTCCGTACTCGACGGACTGCGCTTCCTCGGGACCCGGCCCAACATCCGGATGACCTTCTTCACCGACATGGCCGCCATGGTGCTGGCCTCGCCGAAGGCGCTGTTCCCGGCCATCGCCGTGCTCTGGTACGGCGGCGACGCGAAGACGGTCGGCCTGCTCGTGGCCGCTCCCGCCGTGGGCGCGCTGCTCGGCGGACTGTTCTCCGGCTGGCAGAGCCGGATCCGCCGGCACGGGGTGGCGATCCTGCTCTCCGTGGGCGGATGGGGGGCGGCCATCGCGGCGTTCGGGCTGAGCCGCAACCTTTGGGCCGGGCTGTTCTTCCTCGCCCTGGCCGGTGCCTCGGACGCCACCTCGATGGTGTTCCGCACCACCATGCTCCAGGCAGCGACCCCCGACGACATGCGGGGCCGGCTCCAGGGCGTGTTCATCGTGGTGGTCGCGGGCGGCCCCCGGCTCGGGGACTTCGTCGCCGGTGCCGCCGCCGACCTCACCTCTCCGGGCGTGGCGATCGCGGGCGGCGGGCTCGCGTGCGTACTCGTCCTGGTACTGCTCGCCCTGCGGTGGCGGGGGTTCGCCCGGTACGACGCCCTGTCGCCGCAGGCCTGAGCCGGGGGCCGGGGCGATCGGGCCGACGGCGGAGTCCGCCGCGGTCCGGTCGGGCGAGAGGGGGGGCGGCGGGTTCGTTGTCCGTCGCCGGTTAATCGGACTCCCTCGACCGGCTAGGGCTTCGGCTCCTCCGGCGTCTTCGGCGTCGGCGGGGAAACGATCCCGCGGGCGACGCCGAGGGAGACCAGGTCCTGGGGGCGGATGCGCAGCTGGTCCGCCGTCGCCGGGGCGGCCTCCGGGGGCCGCTTGAGGATGGCCGCCGCCAGTTCGGGGGCGATCACCGAGAAGTAGCTGTCCGGGGTGACCCAGGTGTGGCCCGGCGCGGCCAGGGCGAGGGCGCCGCCCGAACCGCCCTCGCCGATGAGGAGGGTGGTCACGGGAACCGTGACGGAGGCGAGCGCCACGAAGGTGTCGGCGATGGCTGCGCCGGCGCCCGCGTGCTCGGCGGCGGCGTCGTTGGCCGCGCCCGGGGTGTCCACCAGGGTGAGCACCGGGATGCCGAGCCGGTCCGCGAGCCGGATGACACGGGCCGCCGTACGGTAGCCCGCCGGTCGGGTGGCGGTGCCGCACTGGGCGGCGTAGGCCACGGCCTGGCCCTCCCGGAGCCCGAATCCGCACAGCATGCCCGGGTCGGTGCCGCCGGCGCGGTCGCCGCTGAGGGGGAGGCGGAGGTCGAAGTACGCGTCGAGGTACTGCGGGGCGCGAGGCCGCTCGGGGCGGCGGGCCCGGCGGACGGCGTGCCACCCGGTGGGTGGCAGCTCTACGTCGGCGGCCAGTGCGGCGGGAGGTGCCACGTGCCCGGCGGAGCGGGGCGCGGCGAGCACCCGGAGCCAGGCCGCCAGGGTCGCGGGAAGTTCCGCGGCGGCGACGACGGCGTCCACGTGTCCGGCGGCGCACTGCCCCTCGGCGGTGTAGGCGGCCGGATCCGCGTCCGGCGGCCGCACCCGGGACCCGGCGAACCCGACCTGCGCCCCGGGCAGCGCGAGGACCACGTCGGCCCCCGCCCCGAGGGTGGCCCAGCCGCCGCCGGTGGCGGGGTCGCGCAGCACGGCGATCTGCGGCAGCCCGGCGGCCCGGGTCAGCACGCACTGGCGGGCCACCCGCTGGAGCTGGGTGAGCGCCGGCATGCCCTCCTGCATGCGGGAGCCGCCGGTGGCGATCAGGGAGACCAGGGGGAGGCGGTGCTCGCGCGCGTGCGTGTACGCGGCTTCGAGCCGGTCTCCGGTGCGCTCGCCCAGCGAACCGCCGAGGAATCCGAACTCGAAGGAGATCAGGGTGGCTTCGCGGCCGCCGATCAGGGCGGTCCCGATGACGACGGACTCCTGCTCGCCGGTCCGGTCGCGGGCCCGGTCGCGGGAGTCGTCGTAGCCGGTCCAGCCCAGGGGGCCGTCGGCCGGTGACTGCCGGCGGGGGGCGGGGAGTTCGGCGAAGCTGCCGGGGTCGGTCACGGAGGCGAGGGCCGCGCGGGCCGAAAGGCGGGTCGTCGTCACGCCGTCACCCTAGACCCCGCTCCCTTGGCCGAAGCGGCGATGTCTTGTGTTCGCAGCGGTGACGGATCCGGCGGCGCATGATCGCGGCGCCGGATCCGATCCGGCTAGAAGAGTTCCTTGTACGTGTTCCAGCCGGTGCCGATGGTGCCGCGGCCGGAGAAGGTGTTCAGGCCCTGAAGGCCGGTCGGCTCGTAGCGGTATGCGGTACCGGAGGAGTCGGTGCCGACGATGTCACCCAGGCCGTCACCGGTGATGTCACCCGGCGCGGCGAGCTTGGTGAAGCCGTTCCAGCCGCCGCTGCCGATCTGCACGCGGTTCGAGAACGGTGCGGTGCCGGATCCGGTGCCGGGGTAGACGTACAGGGCGCCGTCGGTGCCGCGGGCCACCAGGTCCGCGCGGCCGTCACCGGTGATGTCACCGGCGCCGAGGAGCTTGTTGTAGATGCCCCAGCCGCCACCGACACGGACACGGTCGAAGAATCCGACCACCGTGCCCTTGCTCTCGTAGAACCACAGGACGTTCGACCCGTCGAGGGCCAGCAGGTCGCCGTAGCCGTCGTTGTTGAGGTCGCCCACTCCGACGAGGGACTTGTAGATGCCCCAGCCGCCGCCGACGTAGTTGCCCTCCTGGTACAGGCCGCCGCCGTACGTCCACAGCATGCTCGGGAACGACGAGGTGTTCACCGACGAGGCGAGGGAGATGCCGACCTCGTTCGCCGGGAAGCCGCCGTCGTCGCTGATCTGCTGGCGGTCGGTGAAGTTGCCGTTGTTCTGGCCCGCGTAGGCGAACAGGGTGCCCTCACCGGTGCGGCCCCACAGCTCGCTCTTGCCGTGGGCGGGGATACCGCCCTGGCCGACGATCAGCGCCTGGTGGTTCCAGTTCTTGCCGAAGTCGAAACGGTCGGCCAGCCGGCCGGCGCCGAGGCCCTGGTAGAGGTAGGCCTGACCGCTCAGGTCGCGTCCGAAGACGTAGGAGCTGCCGTTGTTGGAGACCAGCGTGCTGATCTGGTTGTACGTCGTCCAGCCGTTGCCGATGTGCTCGCCATCGTACAGAAAGCTGTTGACGCCGCCCGTGCCGTTGTAGATGTAGAGCTCGCCGTTCGGCAGCGTGGCCATGACGTCCGGGATGCCGTCGCCGCTGAAGTCGGCGCCGGCCGTGATCTGGTCGAACTTGGCCCAGCCGGTGCCGATCTCGATCCGGTCGCCGTACGGGGTGTCCGCGCCGGCGCGGCCATTGCCCGGGTACAGGTACAGGGTGCCGTTGTGAGCGCGCGCCAGCAGGTCGGGTCGGCCGTCACCGTTCAAGTCGCCCGCGGCGATCAGCTTGTTGTACGCGTTCCAGCCACCGCTCGACCACTGGGCGGTGCTCGTGTAATAGGCGCTGGTGGCCTCGACCATGGACAGCTTGCCGGTGATCGAGAGCTGGAGCAGCTCCGGACGACCGTTGCCGTTCAGGTCGCCCGCCGGGATGACGTCCTTGAAGTCCTCGTTCGGGTCGGACCGCTCCATGAAGAAGTCCGTGTCGGCGCCCGTGGCCGACGATGCCTTGAGGTAGTAGCTGCCGCTGTTCCCCCGGTAGAGGATGTCGTCGGCGCCGTCACTGTCCACGTCGAAGCGGGGCCGGTTGACGGCGGCCGAGCCCTCGGTGGCCTGGCCGCTGCGCTGCAGCTTCTGGGTGCCTGCCACGGGTGCGGACTTCGGCAGGGTCCCGCCGGCCCGCTTGTCCGCGGGCTTCACCACCTTCGTCGGCGGCTTCGGGGCACCGTCGGCCGCGGCCGGGCCGGCGAGGAGCATGCCGGCCGCAACGGCGACGGCGGTGCAGGCCGCGATGCGGCCGGAGCGCTGGGAGCGCGTGAAAGACAAGAGAGGTCCCCCTGTGAGAAATGCGTGCGAAACCGGGTTGAAGGCGCTCGCGCACGGCGCGCTGATGCGCGGCATGGTGCACTGAGGCTGCCGGTACCCCCCCGGGTGTCCCCGAAGAGTACCCCTGGGGCATGGGTTGCAGAAGTGATTTCCCCGGCGATTTTGATCATGTTCAGACGCGCTGATCCGCGGCGTCGTCAGAGGGCCGATTGCCAGGTCAGTGTCGTGCCGCGGGTGCCCGACTCCGTGCGGCCGTCGTCCACCACCGTCAGGCGCACGCGGTCCGGGTCCGCGTTCACGTCGACCTCGATGGAGGTGACCTCGCTGCGGCGGTGTGCGGCCGCCAGTGCGCCGCGCAGCGCGGCGAGGAGGTCGGCCGCCACCGGCTCCGGGAGCAGCGCGTCCACCGGGCCCGCGAAGTGGACCGACGGCTGGAAGCCCAGCAGGACCGCCGCGCCGCCGGTCTCCCGCAGGACCCGGCCGCGGAAGGTGGTCGGGGCGTCCGTCGGAGGTTGCTGGAGGGCGAAGATGGCCGTGCGGACCTCCTGGATGGTGGAGTCGAGCTCGTCCACCGCCCGGCCCAGTTCCTCGCCGACCGTGGCGTCCGCCGCAGACGCCGCGGAACGCTTCTTCGTGCTCTCCAGCATCATCTCGGTCGCGAACAGCCGCTGCACCACCAGGTCGTGCAGGTCCCGCGCGATGCGGTCGCGGTCCTCGTAGACGGCCAGCTGCTCGCGGTCGTGCTGCGCGTCCGCGAGGACCAGCGCCAGCGCGGCCTGCGAGGCGAACTGCGAGGCCAGCAGCCGGTCCACCGCGTCGTACGGGGGACCGCCGTGGGGGCGCGGCAGGGCGAGGGTGCCGATGAGCTGGCCGCCGCTCTGCAGTGGGAGCATCATGCTGGGGCCGAAGCGCTCCCGTACGTGCGTGGTCATCCGGGGATCCGTCGCCGAGTCCTCGATGAAGACCGGTTCGCCGCCGAGGAGTTGTTCCAGGACCGGCGAACCCGGCTCGATGGCCGTGCCGACCAGGTCCCCGGGATCCCCCTGGGTGGAGGCGGCCACGATTTCCATCCCGCCCGCCGGGGTCGGCTGGAGGACCACCCCGGCCGCCGCGTCCGCGAGCAGCCGGGCCCGTTCGGCCACGCACATCAGCGCGTCCGCCGCCGGCCGGCCCGCCAGCAGGGTGGTGGTCACGGCGGCGGCGCCCTCGATCCAGCGCTCCCGGCGGCGCGCGGTCTCGTACAGCCGGGCGTTGCCGATCGCTATCCCCGCCTGCGCGGCCAGGACCCGCAGCAGTGCGAGGTCCTCGTCCGTGAAGGGTCCGCCGCCCCGCTTCTCCGTGAGGTAGAGGTTGCCGAAGACCTCGGTGTGGACCCGGATCGGGACGCCGAGGAAGCTGCGCATCGGCGGGTGGCCCGGTGGGAAGCCGGCCCTGCGGGGGTCCTGGGAGAGGTCCTCCAGTACGAGCGGGCGCGGGTCGGTGATCAGGGCGCCGAGCAGGCCGGACCGGCCGTCGGGCAGGTGGGGGATCGCGGCCCGCTCGGCCTCGGTCAGGCCGGCGGTGAACAGTCCGGTCAGCCGCTTGCGCTCGGGGTCGACGACCCCGAGCGCACCGTACCGGGCCGAGCACAGTCCGGTCGCGGACTTCACGATGTGCTGGAGGGTGGTCCGCAGCTCCAGATCGGAGCCGACGTTGAGGACCGCCTCCAGGAGGACGGGCAGGCTGGAGGGCTCCGTCATCCGGCCAGCGGGTTCAACACCATGGGGGAGATCTTCCCTTCGAGCATCATGCCGAGGCCCAGTACGGCGCAGACGTCCGGCCGTTCCGCGATGGCCACGGGCATGCCGGTCGCGTCGCGGAGCATCTGGTCCAGGCCCGGCAGCAGGGCGCTGCCACCCACCATCATGATCCCCCGGTCCGTCAGATCGGCGACCAGGTCCGGCGGGCAGTCGCGCAGGACCTTGCCGATGCCGTCGAGCACGGCGGTCAGCGGGGTGTAGATGGCGTCCCGGACGGCGGCGGTGTCCACGTGGACGGAGCGGGCCAGTCCGGTGGACACGTCCCGGCCGTGGATCAGGGTGGAGGCCGGGCCCTCGGCGGTGATGCCGTTCCCGTGCAGGGCCAGCTGGAGCGGGCGCACGGCCTGGCTGGGCAGCATCAGCTCGTGCGCGTGGCGCAGGTGCTGGACCACCGCGTGGTCGATGGCCTCGCCGCCGACCGGGATCCGTACGGCGGTGACGATCGAGCCGAGGGAGAGGACGGCGACCTGGGTGGCGGCGGCCCCGCACACCATGATCATCGTCGCGGTCGGCTGCTCCACGGGCAGTCCGCAGCCGACGGCCGCCGCGATCAGGGTGTCGACGAGTTCGACGCGGCGGGCGCCGAGCCCGACGAGGGTTTCGACGGTGGCCCGCTGGGCGAGCGGGTCGGCGTCGTGCGGGGTGCAGGCGGCGGCCCGCAGCCGGGGCTTGCGGCGCAGGGCGCGCCGCAGCTTCTCGCCGAGGAGGTGGCGCAGCATGCGCTGGGCCATCTCGATGTCCACGACGGTGCCGCCGGAGACGGGGCGGACGACCCGGATGTAGTCGGGCGTGCGGCCGGTCATCCGCTCGGCGAAGGTACCGACGGCGATGAGGGCACCGGTCCGCGTGTTCACCGCGGCGACGCTCGGTTCGTCCACGACCAGCCCGGCGCCCTTGACGTACACGCGGGTCCGGGCCGCTCCGAGGTCGACGGCGACGTGGCAGCGGCGCAACTGCTCAAGACTGACGGTCATGGCAGATCCTCCCGAGAGCACTGGCGCAAGAAGGCCGGCGGGTGCCGGTCACACTTCGTATCTTCTCGGGTGAATTGCTCGTATTGCCCGATTTGATGCTCCGGCTGGGGGGTGCCATGAGGTACGGGAGGGGTGCGAGGGGCGCCGGTGGGTGCTGCACGGGGGTGGAATTCTGCGACGCCAGGCGCGACCATGCCCGCACCGATCGCGCTACTGGTGCGTAACAAGGTAAAGGGGACCCGATGCTGACGGCCCGACAGGGACTGCTCGCGCTTCTGACGCTCTGCATGGCGCTCCTCGTGGCGCCCACGCTCCCGGCCCGGGCCGCCGGTGGAGCCCCGGCGGCGGATGGGGCCCGGGCCGCGGGCGAGGTCCCCGCCGCCGTGTCCGCGCGCAATCCGGTGGTCTTCGTGCACGGCTACAACGCCGACCCCGGCGTCTGGGGCTCCCTGCGCGAGGACCTGCGCGCCGACGGGTACGCCGACTCCGAGCTCTTCTCCTTCGGCTACGACACGCACCAGTCCGTCAACGAGGTCCTCTCCGGAAGGCTCGCCGCCTACGTCGAGGACGTCCGCCGCCAGACCGGCGCGGCCCGCGTGGACCTGGTCGCCCACTCCTTCGGCTCGCTCGTCACCCGCTGGTACGTGAAGTTCGGCGGCGGCGGCGCCACCGTGGACCACTGGGTCTCCCTGGCCGGCCCGAACCACGGCACCTCCACCGCGTGGGCCTGCGCCATGTGGGACCAGGCCTGCCGCGACATGACCCCCGGCTCGTACGTCGTCTCGAACCTGAACTCCGGCGACGAGACCCCCGGCGCGGCGAAGTACGCGACCTTCTGGTCGAACTGCGACGAGGTCATCAACCCCGACTCCAGCGTCCCGCTCGCCGGGGCCGCCAACACCCCGGTCGGCTGCCTCAAGCACAACGACCTGCTCGGCGACGACCCGACCTCGGCGGGCGTCCGGACCTTCCTGCGGTCCTAGTTCACGCCGTCGTTCCCGTCGTCGTTCAAGTCGCCGTTCTCGGCGGCCTGCTCCACGCGCTGGAGCAGGCCGTACGTGAACTCCGCGACGCAGGCCCGCCCCGACGCGGTGAACGCGAGGCGCCACCGCGTCGGCGCGGTCCCCTCCATCGGGCGCACCGGCGCGAAGGCCCGCGCCACCTCGTCCACCGTCGCCGACCAGGGCCGCAGGTCCCGCGGCGACTCCAGTACGGGGCCCCGCGCCCCCGGAGCCCGCACCAGCCATTCGTTCCAGACGGCCCCGTCCGGCGCGGCGAGCACCTCGAAGCGCAGATCGGGCCAGAGCGGCACCGGCCACAGCAGGGCCTCGCACCGCAGGTCGCCGATCGCGCGGGACCCGGTGGACTCCGGTGGGCCGAGCGCCGAGCGGTAGCGGGCCAGCGCGCCCCGGGAGCGGGGCGAGCGGACCATGGCCTGCCAGCGCTTGTTCGCCTCCCGTTGCTGCGCGAGCGAGGCGCCGAGCCGGTGGCGGGCCTCCTCGGCCAGGCCCGGCTGGAAATCGGCCATCCGGCGCAGCAGCACCAGCTGGAAGGCCTCGGGGCCGAAGGGGCTACGGGCGGGCGGCGGTGTCACTGCGTTCCTCGGCGTCCTGTCACGCATTCCACCATTCCACACAGGATCCTTACCATCTCGCGATCCGGATGTTGCAGGTGAACGCGTAACCTGCGGGGCGCCATGGACTATTGCATCGCCTGTCACAGGCACCTCAACGGCGCGCTCGCGTGCGCCGGGTGCGGAACTCCGGCCGAGCACCTGATACCGGGCGCGCCTCCCCGACCGGCCGCCGCCTCCTCCGCTCCGGAGAGCGGCCCGGCCGCGCTCGCCGACGTGTACGCCGACTCGCTCGTCGTGCTGTCCGGAGCCGGGCGGCAGGGCCGGGCCGGTGCCCGCCGCCGCACCACGCACCGCAGACGGCGGCGGACCCTGCTCGCCGTTGGCGCGGGGTTCCTGCTCGCCGTCGGGACCATGCTGGGGCTGGCCCGGATGGTGACGGACGGCGAGCGCACCGACCGGGCGGCCACGGTGGTGCTGACCGACGACGCGGGTCCCGAGGAACCGGCTCCGCTCCCGGGCCTGACGGGTGCTCCGGCTCAGCCGTCGGCGGTGCCTTCGGGCAGGACCGCGACCGTTGCCGCCGGCTCCGCGAAGGCCACCGCCGGGGGGACGAAGCAGGCAGGGCCCGGCCGCACCGCCGGGGGGAGCGCGGTGCCCGGACCGGCGGCGTCGGCCTCCGGCTCGCAGGCGGCGGGGCCGACGCGGAGCGCCACCGCGACAGGAGGCGGCGTACAGCCCACGCCGTCGGGTCCGGCCACTGCGGCCTCCAGCGGCGCGCCGACCCCCAGCGGGTCCGTCACGCCCACGGGTCCGGCTCCGCAGCCGACCCCGCCGAAGCGCCCGGCCTGCCCGTGGTGGAACCTGCTCTGCTGGGAGTGAGGCGCCCGCTCAGTCCAGCATGCGCTTGAGCAGGTCCCGCAGGGCCGTCCGCTCCTCGGTGGAGAGTCCGGCCAGCGGTTCGCGCGCGAAGTCCAGCGATGCGCGCAGCCGGTCCGCTGTCCGCAGGCCCTCCTCGGTGGTCGCGGCCAGTTTCACCCGGCGGTCGGCCGGGTCGGGGCGGCGCTCGACGAGCCCCCGGGCCTCCAGGCGGTCCACGATGCCGGTGACGTTCGACGGCTCGCACTTCAGCTTCTGCGCGATCTTCCGCATCGCCGTCGGCTCCAGGGAGAGCAGGTTCAGTACACGGGCCTGGGCCCCCGTGAGCTGGTGGCTGGCGGCCGCGTGCTCGTACTCCTCGTGGTAGCGGGCCACGACGGTGCCGATGAGCTCGACGACCTCGAGGGTCAGGGGGTCTACGCGACGACTGGGCATGAATCCAGCGTACCCATTTACTTGACAACATGAAATATCTAGGCGCATGGTTGTTTCACGTTGTGAAGCATCCTCTCCCCTTTTCAGGAGCGCCGCATGTCTGAGATCCCCGCCGTGAGCCGCGAGTGGCACCTCGTCCGCCGCCCGCAGGGCTGGCCCGTCGCCGAGGACTTCGCCCTGCGCGAAGCCCCCGTGAACGCCGAGCCCGCCGTCGGCCGGATTCTGGTGCGCAACCTCCACATGTCCGTGGACCCGTACATGCGCGGCCGGATGAACGACGCGAAGTCGTACGTGCCGCCCTTCCAGCTCGACCAGCCCATGCAGGGCGGTGCGGTCGGCGAGATCGTCGCCTCCGCCGCCGAGGGCTTCGCCGTGGGCGACCACGTCCTGCACCCGCTCGGCTGGCGCGAGTACGCGGAGCTCGACGCCGCGCACGCCACCAAGGTCGACGCCTCGCTCGCCCCGCTCTCCGCCTACCTCGGCGTGCTCGGCATGCCCGGCCTGACCGCCTACGCCGGCCTCTTCGAGGTCGCCTCCTTCAAGGAGGGCGACTCCGTCTTCGTCTCCGGCGCGGCCGGCGCCGTCGGCAGCCTCGTCGGCCAGTTCGCGAAGATCAAGGGCGCCTCGCGCGTCATCGGCTCCGCCGGCTCCGACGAGAAGGTGACGCTCCTCACGGAGAAGTACGGTTTCGACACCGCCTTCAACTACAAGAACGCCCCCGTCGGCGAGCAGCTGCCGAAGGCGGCCCCCGACGGCATCGACGTCTACTTCGACAACGTCGGCGGCGACCACCTGGAGGCGGCCATCACCGCCCTCAACCCGTTCGGCCGGGCCACCCTGTGCGGCGCGATCGCGCACTACAACGACACCGAGGCCGCCCCCGGCCCGCGCAACCTGATGAACGTCATCGGCAAGCGCCTGCGCCTGCAGGGCGTCCTCGTCAGCGACCACGCCGCGCTGCAGCCGCAGTTCGTCCAGGACGTGGCCGGCTGGCTGCGCTCGGGGCAGCTCGTCGCCGACGAAACGGTCGTCGAGGGCGTGGAGAACGCCACCGAGGCCTTCCTGGGAATGCTGCGCGGTGAGAACACCGGAAAGATGATCGTTTCTTTCACCGGTTAGGCTCACTCCACACCGCCGCGACGCGTGGGCGCGAGTCGCGGCGATTCACCAGGAGGATCTCCTTACATGTCCATCCAGTATTCCGATGTCGCGTACACCGCCGTTGCCACCGCCGAGAACGGCCGTGACGGCCGCGTCGCCACCGACGACGGCCAGCTCGACGTCGTCGTGAACCCGCCGAAGGCGCTCGGAGGCAGCGGTGAGGGCACCAACCCGGAGCAGCTCTTCGCCGCCGGCTACAGCGCCTGCTTCCAGGGTGCGCTCGGCGTCGTCGCCCGCAATGAGAACGCCGACATCTCCGGCTCCACCGTCACCGCCGAGGTCGGCATCGGCAAGAACGACGACGGTTTCGGCATCATCGTCAAGATCTCGGCCTCCATCCCGAACGTGGACGCCGCCACCGCCAAGGACCTCCTCGAGAAGGCCCACCAGGTCTGCCCGTACTCCAAGGCGACCCGCGGCAACATCACCGTCGAGCTCGCGGTCTGATCCCCGGATCCCGGATCCCGGATCCCGGATCTTCGGATCCCGGATCCGGAGTGAGCGCCGAAGGCCGCACCCCGGGACCGGGGTGCGGCCTTCGCCGTCCGCGGGGCCCGGCCAGTGCCGTGACCGGGAAGGTTCACCGGGCACGGCACTAGACTGGCCGCATGCGTGATCTTGCGGGGGGATTCGGCTATCTGCTGGCCGGCCAGCGGTGGGTGTTCCGGCACGGCCGGTGGCTGGGCTTCGGACTGCTGCCGGGACTGGTCTCCCTGGTGCTCTACGCCGGCGCCCTCATCGGCCTCGGCTACGGCGCCGACGACCTGACCGCCTGGGCGACCCCCTTCGCCGACGGGTGGTCTTCCCCGTGGCTCGGCCTCTTCCGGGGCTTCCTGACCGCCCTGCTCTACGCCTTCGGGCTCTTCGTCGCGGTGATCACCTTCACCGCCGTGACCCTGCTCGTGGGCCAGCCGTTCTACGAGTCGCTCTCGGAGCAGGTCGACCGGAGCGAGGGCGGAGAGGTCCCCGAGTCGGGCCTCACGCTCTGGCAGGAGCTCTGGATCTCCGCCCGGGACAGCCTGAAGATCCTCGGCCGGGTACTGCTCTACGGGATCCTGCTCTTCGCCCTCGGCTTCGTTCCGGTGGTCGGCCAGACCGTGGTCCCGGCCGTCGGGTTCTGCGTCTCCGGCTACTTCCTGACCCAGGAGCTCACCTCCGTCGCCCTGATGCGGCGCCGGGTGCGGCTCACCGAGCAGCTGGGGCTGCTGCGCTCGCGGCGGATGCTCGCGCTGGGCTTCGGCGTGCCGCTGGTGCTCGCCTTCCTGGTGCCGCTCGTCGCCGTGTTCCTGATGCCGGGCGCGGTGGCCGGGGCGACGCTCATGGCCAGGGACCTGGTGGGCGCGGACGAGGAGCAGGACGGGGCCGAGGACCGGGACGGCGGCGCCGTGACCCCGGGGGAGAGCCCGGCCGGCAGCTTCGGCCCGCCGCCCTCGTACGCGTAGCAACGCGTGGCGCTCGTAGGACTCGTAGCGCTCGTATGAACTTCGCAGGAACTCGTCGAACTCGGCCACCCCGTGGCCGGAGACCTCGCGGCGGTGGCTTCAACGCCTCAGCAGGGTGATCGCCCCGGCCGTGTCCTCGGCGCCGTGGGCCGCCGGATCGGCCGTCAGCCGCTCCCGCATCAGGTCCAGGTACGGGCTGATCAGCTCGGTGCTGACCCCTTGCTCCGCGGCCGTCCGCAGCAGGGTGCCGCTCGCCGTGACCTGCATGGCCAGGTTCGACTCGACCCCCGTGGTGAAGTCCCCCGAGACCAGCCGTTCGGCGGCGGCGCCCGC
The DNA here is from genome assembly GCF_018614135.1 of Streptomyces sp. ISL-66. Lineage (GTDB taxonomy): Bacteria > Actinomycetota > Actinomycetes > Streptomycetales > Streptomycetaceae > Streptomyces. The sequence continues at coordinate 5,698 of NZ_JAGGOW010000010.1, read as the reverse complement.
GAAGAAGCCCATCGCCCCCAGCCACTCGGTCAGCAGCGGAGCCAGCTCCTTCGGGGAGACGTCCTCGCCCTCGATCAGGGCGTAGGCGTGCGAGATCCCGGCGAAGAGACCGGTCATCGCGCTCAGCAGGGCCACGTCGTACAGGGCCGCGTGCCCGGGGTCCGCGCCGACGAAGCGGGCGCCGGCCGGGGCCTCCAGCGCGCTCCGGTGGGCCTCGAAGAGGTCGGGGGAGCCGCTGTAGAAGACGTACCCGCCGGCTTCGGGGACGCCGATCATCGACGGGGTGGCCATGATCCCGCCGTCCAGGAAACGGGCCCCGCGCTCCTTGGCCCACGCGGCCCGGGCGCGGCCGTCGGCGGGGGTGCCGGTGGTCAGGTCGACGAGGTCCTTGCCGGCGAGGTCCAGGCCCTCCAGGGCCGAGCCGACGCTGGCGTCGTCCAGCAGGCACAGGACGACCAGGCCGTTCGCGGCCACCGCCTCGGCGGGGCTCGCGGCGACGACGGCGCCTTCGGCCGCGAGGGCCTCGGCCTTGGCGGGGGTGCGGTTCCAGACGGTGAGGGGGTGCCCGGCGGCGAGCCAGGTGCGGGCGAGGGCGGTCCCCATCGAGCCGAGGCCGAGGAGGGTGAGCGGGGTCTTCGTGCTGGTGTCGGTCATGCCGTTTAGCCTGGTGGCAGGCTGACAGGTACTCAAGTACGCACTTCGGAGTGGGTGGTTACCCCGAGGTGAGGGAACAGGTGGGAGGGGTGCGTGATGGCGGTGGCACAGCGGCCGGGGGCGGATCACTGCGGGATCGCCGCGGCGATGTCCGTGATCGACGGCAAGTGGAAGGTATCGATCCTGTGGGAGCTGGAGCAGCGCCCGCGCCGCTTCGGCGAACTGCGCCGGCTGGTCCCGGGCGTCTCGGAGAAGGTGCTCGCGGCCCAGCTGCGCGAACTGGAGGTGGACGGCATCGTCCACCGCGAGGTCTACGACGAGGTCCCGCCGCGCGTCGAGTACTCCCTGACCCCGCTGGGCCAGGACCTGAGCGGCGCCCTGGCCGCACTCGGTGCGTGGGGGACGAAACACCTGCTCTCCGATGAATCGAGGCAGCCGGCCTGAGGGCGCGGGAAGCCGGGACCGGGCCGGCGGAGCCGGTCCCGGCCCGATCCCGATCCTGGCCCCTGTCCCGGATCACGCCGGGCGGCGGAACAGCCCCGTCCAGAGGAACGCTTCGCCGAAGGAGGCGGACGCGGGCGGTTCGTCGTTCATCCGGCGCAGCTCGACCTCCGCGAGACCGGAGAAGATCCACCGCAGCGATTCCGGGGTGTACGCGAGACCGCCTTCGAGGCGGGCCCGGCCGTAGAAGTCGGCGTCGGACAGTTCCGACCCCATCGCGCCCGAGGCGAAACAGGTCAGGGCGAAGCGGCCGCCGGGCGCCAGGAGCCGCTCCAGCAGGGCCAGGTAGCTGATGCGGCGGTGCGGCGGCAGGTGGTGGAAGCAGCCGGAGTCGTAGATCAGGTCGTACGGGCCCACGAGCGCGGCGCCCGCTTCGCCGAAGGCGTCCCCGTGGTGGAAGCGGACGGCCGCGCCCGCCGCGCGGGCGCGCTCCCCGGCCCAGGCGAGGGCGGCGGGGGAGAGGTCGACGGCGTCCACCTCGAAGCCCGCCGAGGCGAGGTGCAGGGCGTTGCGGCCGGGACCGCAGCCCAGGTCGAGGGCGCGGCCGCCGGGGGTGATCAGGCCGCGGTCGAGGTAGGAGACGAGGTTCTCGTCGGGCTTCGCCGCGAAGAACGGCACCGGCCGGTCGCGGTCCGCGTAGAAGCCGTCCCACCAAGAGGCGCCGCCGGTCGTCCAGCGGTCGGCCTCGGGGGCGAAGAGCCCGTCCATGAGGGCGAGCACATCGTCGACACTGCGTATGTTCCGGTCCATCCGAACCCCTTTCCCGTGGTCCCGATCTTACCGGCAGAAATGATGAAACCCCAGGTCAGGATGGGTGCGGGGAGGGGTGGGCGGTCGGCTGGCGGGCTGCGGCACACCGGTCGGCCCGACCCCTCGCGGGCCTGCGTGCCGGGCGCCCGCAGCCCCCATGGAAGGCCGCGGCGGGGCCTTCCACGGCCGCGCCGGGCTGACTTTCGGGGGCAGTTACAGGAGCCGTACGGTGTCCGCGGCTGCCCGGGCGGCCGGCGGTCCGGCGACCTGGCGGCCGAAGGCCGGGGGAGCGATCGGGACCCGTTCGGCCTCTGGGCCACCCGATAGTATGAGCGCGGCAAGAGTCGAAGCTGTCCCGTGCCGTCCTTGAGTCCGCGTCCTTGTCCGGAGCAACCGGTCATCCGGGGCCCGAGCCGGACAGTGACTTGCTGAGCAGCGACCGGCCGCGGCGCCGGGCACCGACCAGCAGTAGGGACATCTTCAGTGACAGTCAGTACCGAGGGGTCGGCAGCCGTGCGCCCGGGCCCTGCGAGCGGATCAGCCGTGCCCGACCGGTCGGAGCGTTCCGCCCCGGGTCGCGCCCTGCGTTCCCGCGGGGGGCTGCTGCTGCTCGAAGGTGTCGTGGCGTTCGGCGCCGCGCTGGTCCTCCCTTATCTGGCACGCGGCTTCAAGCTCAACCCGCTGGACCGGATCGCCCAGGTCAGCGGCCTGGCCGCGATCCAGCTGCGGTTCGCGCTGCTCGGCCTGGTGTGCGTCGGCGCCGTGGTGCTGGCGATGCGGCTGCGCGGCGGCCGCCACTTCGACCTGGCCACCCGGATAGCCTGCGCCGCCGTCGCCGGCCTGGCCAGCGGCTTCGTCGCCGCGGGCGCCGTGGTCTCGCTGCTGGGCACGCCGTGGCCGATGTTCGGCCTCAACGGCGACAGCGGCCGGATCGTCGAGTGGGCCCACGCGGTCGCCAACGGTCAGCCCTCGGGCTCGCCGGTGTACCCGCCGATGCCGCTGTACACGCTCGGCTACTACGCCGAATGGTTCCACGGCGGCAACACCGCGTACGCCTTCAAGGACCTCCAGATCCTCGGCGCCGCCGCCTTCGGACCGCTGGTCTACTTCGCCTGGCGCCTGCTGCTCAGTCCGATGCGGGCGCTCGCCTTCGGCGTCGTACCGGCGTTCGCGCTGATCGACGCCTACAAGCCGTACAGCCAGACCGTGCTGGTGCTGCTCGTGCCGGTGCTGGCCGCCATGGTGGTGGCACTGCGCCGCAGCGCCAAGGGCAGCTGGAGGCTGCTGCTCCTCAAGGGGGCCGGGCTGGGCGTGGCGCTGGGCGTCCTCTTCCTCACCTACTCGGGCTGGTTCCTGTGGAGTGCGGCGGGCGTGCTGTTCGCGGTGCTCCTGTACTTCCCGTGGAAGACCGGCCCGCTCAAGGGGCTGTCCTTCCTGGGCGCCACGCTGGCCGGGTTCCTCGTGGTGGCCGGCAGCTACCTGAAGGTCATGCTGGTCGACGGGCAGAACACCAAGGACTACGTCTTCCGCTTCGACAACTTCACCGACCCGGCCTACTACCTGATGTGGCGCACCGACATGCCGGGCAAGGTGGGCGAATGGCCGCTGCCCGGCGAGTACGCCGGTGTCGGGCTGTTCGCCGTGGTGACCTTCGTGTGCCTGGGCATCGCGATCTGGCTGGGCCTGCGCAAGCCGATGGTGGTCACCATCGCCGCGATGTTCATCAGCGCGTGGCTGATGCGCATGTACATCGCCTCGCACATGTACGAGACGCAGACCGTCCAGCTCTACACGCGCACCAACAACCAACTGCTCTACTGCGGCATGATCCTGTGCGCGCTGGTGGCGCACCTGGTCGCGCAGCGGCTGGCCGCACGCGGCGCCGAGGCGTCCGCGGGCGAGGACGCGCCGTCCGTGATCCCCTCCGCGTCCGCCTCCGTGTCCGTGCCCACCTCCCCGTCCCCGACCGCGGTCCGTTCCGGATTCCCCGGCCGCGAGGGCGCCGTGATCGGCGCCCTGTGCGCCCTCCTGCTGCTGCTCGGTACGGCCTCCTCCTCGATGGCCGACCGCTACATGCCGGCCAAGGACGGCACCTACCGGGTTCTGCCCTGGGTGTCGCACACCATCCGCAAGCAGGACGGGAAGTGCCCCAAGTTCGCTCCCGAGCACGTGTGCTCCAAGGACGGCGACCAGAGCTGGCTGAGCTCGATCCGATGACCAGAGGGAAAAGATGATCTCCGCACTGACGCGGCTGGCGGATTGGTCGGCCCGGACGCCCAAGCGGCTCTGGGCCGTCGCGTTCCTCCTGTTCTTCACGCTCGCCGCCTCGTGGTCCGTCGCCACTCCGCTCAGCGGTTCCGCCGACGAGCACGCCCACTACATCCGCGCCGCGGCCGTCGCCCGGGGCCAGTTCAACGGCCCCGAGGTGATGGTCCCGCGCAGGGTGGCGGGCGCCGAGGTCAAGTCCGCCGAGACGGGGGCCCAACTGCCCCAGTGGTACGGGGAGCTGCGCACGCTGCACACCTGCTACTCCGGGCACTACCACGTGCCGGCGTCCTGTTCGCCGGAGCTCGGGTCCTCCGAGAAGACCGCCCAGGTCACCACCGCGGCCGGCCGCTACCACCCGGGCTACTACCTGGCCGTCGGCTGGCCGAGCCTGCTGGTCAAGGGCCCGGACGGGCTCTACCTCATGCGTCTGGCGGCGGCACTGTTCTGCTCGGCGCTGCTGGCCAGCGCCGTGGTCACCGCCGCGGAATGGCGGCGGCGCTCGCTGGCGCTGCTCGGCGTGTTCACGGCGGCCACCCCGATGGCGCTGTTCATGGCGGGCATGGTCAACCCCAGCGGCGGCGAGATCGCGGCCGGG
>NZ_JAGGOW010000010.1:0-907 GCF_018614135.1 Streptomyces sp. ISL-66 | reverse complement strand
GGCGTCGGCGCCGTGGTGCTGGTCAGCATCCGTCCGCTCGGGCTGATCTGGTTCGCCGGGGCGCTGGTCTTCGGGCTGCTGCTGGCGCGGCGCGGCGCCCTGCTCCCGCTGCTGCGAGGGAAGGTCCTGTGGATCTGGACGGGCCTGCTCGGCGCCGCCACGGCCGTCGCGCTGCTCTGGGCATCGGCGCACCCGGACCACCCGGTGCTCAACTCGACGCACACCCCCGGGGACGCCGCCAGGCTGACGCTCGGCTACACCAACCTGTACGTCCAGCACATGATCGGCACCTTCGGCTGGCTGGACCCACCGGCGCCGGCCTTCACCTTCCTGGTCTGGCTCGGGGCGATCGCCGTCGTCGTCGTGCTGGGGATCTCCTTCGGCCGCAAGCGCGAGACGGTCGCGCTGATCGGCATGCTGGTGGCCATCGTGATGGTGCCGGTCGCCGCGCAGGCCTCGCACGTGGAGAAGGTCGGCATGGTGTGGCAGGGCCGCTACCTGATGCCCTTCGCCGTCGGCCTGCCGCTCATGGCGGTCCTGATCTGCGCGAGCCGGGCACCCGAGCGGGGCTTTCCCTGGCGCAGGCTGGCCGGCTACTGCGCGGGCGCGCTCGCGCTGGCGAACGCCGCGGCCTTCTTCTGGACGCTACGGCGCTTCGCGGTCGGCACCTACGGTCCCTGGCTGCCGACTCCGGCGCACTGGGCGCCGCCCGGCGGCTGGGTCCTGTGGACCGGCGTGTACACGGCGGCGGCGATCGCCCTGGCGCTGCCGGCCCTGGTGCGGGACCGCGTGCCCGCCGCGCCGGAGCCCGCGAAGGCCGCGGCCGACGCCGACCTCGGGGACTTCGCACGGGTCACGCCGGTCCGCTGACCCGGCGCGGGCCCGCCCGTCAGGCGCGGGCCCGCGC
>NZ_JAGGOW010000108.1 GCF_018614135.1 Streptomyces sp. ISL-66 | reverse complement strand
AGCTTGAAGACCAGCTCGCCTACCTGCCCGCGTGTCCACAACTGACCCGAAAGTCCCAGGTCGGAGGGGATGTGATCGAGGACGGCCTGCCGGACCGCGGCCTGTTCGGCCTCCGACAGGACCTGATGCTCACCCACGCGGCGGCCTCGCGGGCGGGACAGCAGTGCGTCCCGCCCGCCGGCCTGCCACTTCGCCCACCAGTTGTCCACGGCCTTGACCGACACCTTGAACAGGGCGGCAACCTCAATCCGGTCCCGACCCTCCACCAGCGCCGACACCGCCAGCAACCGCACAGCCTCCTGCGCGTCCGGCGACCAGGCCCGCGCATCCCCCACCAGATCACTCACACATCATCAACGAGCCTAAACTCAAAGCGTTTCGGATCAATATCTCGTCCGGTACGGGATCCTGGAACTGGAACAACTCCAAGGTCACCTCCGGTGACTTCAACGGCGACGGCAAGACCGATGTGGGCGTGCTGTACAACCTCGGGCAGAGCGGCGGCAACAACCTGACGGCCCTGTGGATCACCAGCACAGGTGACGGCTTCGGCAACCCGGTCAAGGTATGGGACAACGACGACCGCACCACCGGCAGCTGGAACTGGAACAACTCCAAGCTCACCGCCGGCGACTACAACGGCGACGGCAAGGCCGACATCGGCGTCCTGTACAACAACGGACAGAGCCCCGACGGGCGCTACCAGACCAGCCTGTGGACCTTCACCAGCACCGAAACCGGCTTCAACGGACCCGTCAAGAAGTGGGACGTCGGCACCGACAGCTGGAACTGGAACACCAGCAAACTCGGATCCGGATACTTCGACGGCGACGGCAAGGCCGACACCGGCGTGTTCTACGACTACGGCCAGCAGGGCGACGGCACCAGCCGGACAGGGCTGTGGAAGTTCACCAGCACCGGCAGCGGCTTCAACAACCCGGCACTCGCATGGGACAGCAATAGCATCATCCGCTGACACCAACCCCTGCAGGTCCCGAGCCCATGTCGGGCGGCGGAACAACATTCCGCCGCCCTACGACCACCTCCTGGGCTTCCACCGGCGCGCAGAGCGTATGCGCCTGAGGGTCCAGGTCATCGGCTGGCAGCCTCAGCCCCAGCAGCTCATGGCCACGGTCGCCGGCATTCCGGGGCCCAGAGCGGCCACCGGGGAACGCTACGCGCTGGCGGGCTTCCGCCGCCTCCTCGAAATCCGGGCGCAGCGTGCACGGGACAGTGCCGACTTCGCCGCCGGCTGGCTGCCCGGCGCCTGACGTGACGGTCGTCCACCCGCGGCCCGGCGGTGAGCGTCCTGTCGGGCCCCGGACACTTAGGCGGCGCGGCGGCGGAAGTGGCGCCACATCGCCGTTGGCTCGCAGGCCGGCGTCATCCCGCACTCGAAGCGCCCGACGGGTCGGTCACCGTGCTGGTCCGTGCCAAGGCCCCACGCAGGTGCTGAGCCTGGCCTGCTGACCATATGGTGAAGGCGCCTACCCCGCAGTCCGGGGGTGGGCGCCTTCACCAGGTCCGCGGTGGTCAGGCTGTCTGCCAGACGAGACGGCCCGCGATCTGAACGGTGCCGGACATCTCCTCGGACAGCTCTGCCCTGATCCCGCCCTCGGCGTTCTCACCGGCTGCCAGGGTCTCCCACCGCGTCTTCACGGACTCGCCGAATACCTCCGACGGGGCACTGACATGCTTGATGGACGGCCACGGACTATGTGGTGTGTCAGCACGATCCCGTGGGCGGCCTGGGGCAGGTTGTTCACCACACGCCACCGCCAGGTGACCATGTCGCCCTCCTCGGAGAGATCCGGCGACTCGTACGCGAACTCAACCTCGGCCATGGTCCTGCCTTCCTCAACGACGTACGCGGACCGCGCACGCGACAGGCCTGATCATGCGTGGCTCCGGCCGCCTGCGCAGGCGTCTGCCCGATCTTCACCCGCCCGGTGCAGGCAGGCACGCAACTGACGGCCGTTATCAGCATCGTCGCTCCGGCCCGCGTGGAAACGAAGAAGGCACGGGCACGGGCGCAGCCCAGGCCCCGGCCCCGTGCGGACGCGGCTGCGGGGTGGGCAGGCCGCGCGCGAACGTGGCGGCCCGCTGGCCCGCCGGGCGGAGGATCCGTCTGTCGCGTGTTACGGCGTAGCATCCTCGATGTCGAGCTGCACGTACGAACCTCGCACCGAGTCTGCGCGGGCCGGTCAGTTCTGTGAGATCGCCTCGAGCAGGTCGCCGACCTTCGTGTCCGGCAGGGCGCGGGCGACGTCGGCTAGGGCGACGATGCCGACCAGCGTGTGTCCGTCGATGACGGGCAGCCGGCGGACCTGGTGCTCGCCCATCGTGCGCAGGATCTCCGCGGCGTCGTCGTCGGCGCCGATGGTGACGGCCTCGCCCTGGGCCAGCTCGCCCGCCTTCACCTGGCCGGGGTTCTTGCCCGCCGCGAGGACCTTCACGACGATGTCCCGGTCGGTGAGCATGCCCTTGAGCTTCTCGTCCGTGCCGCAGATCGGCAGCGAGCCGACCTTCAGCTGGGCCATCTTCTTTGCCGCTTCGAGCACCGTCTCGTTCGCGCCGATACACGTCGCGTCCGCCGTCATGATGTCGCGGGCCTTCGTCATCTGCCGTACTCCTTCGTCCTGGCCTGCACGGGAGTGGGGCCGTGTCCGCTCGAGCGGAGCGGCCACGGGCCTATGGGTGCCCTCTGCCGCCGCCCGTTAACGGCATTCACCCCACAACCACCCCAGGGCACCCCGCCGCGGCCTCGGCTCCACCCGTAGGCACCGGCTCCTGCCCCGGAGCCCCCCACGTAGGAGCCGGCTCCGGCGCTGGACGCGAAGGAGGTCTTGGCGGCGGCGCAGCAGTGCACGTGGGCCTTGGCCGTCCCGGACGACTTCCTCGGGCCGGGAGGCGTCGCAGGAGATCCTGACCGTGGCGCTCAGCGCCGTACGGGAGGACGAGCGGGCCGGGTACGTTCAGCGCCTGGTGGCGTTCGCCAACCGGCACCGTAAGCGCCTTCAGGAGTTGCTGCGTGCGTACGGGCCGGGCAGCAAGCCCGCCTCAGTCAATGCCTGTAGCGCGGACGGCGACACGGCCGCGCCCCGAACCCCCCACCCACGGGGTACCTGCTCCCCCACGTGTCCAGCGGCTCCGACCGTCAGCTGGTGGCCGGGACTGCCATGGTCTGCTCCACGACGTCCCGGTGCCGGTCGTCTGCGCCGAGAATGGCGAGCATGTCCGCCAGGGGGGCCGCAAGGTCGGCTGCAGCCTCCGGGTCCTCCTCCCGGAGCAGGCGCCAGGCCGCATGTGCGTTGCGAGCCGTGCGCATCGTGTCGGCCTCGGGTCGATACTTGGCGCCCTGGCAGCGCAGAGCGGTCGCGATGAGCAGTTCCGTGGTCCCGTGAGCGAGGCCCGGCCGGGCAGGCCTCTTTCCTGCGCCACTCCGTCGATGATTTTCGCGTGGTGGATTTGTTGGTCAAGGATCTGGCCCGGCACATTGCCGGTTCCCGACGGGTCGGGAAGTCCAGGGATTTCGCATCCTCCAGCGCCATTCTTGGCGTCGGATGCCTTTTTCGCTGCTCCGGCAATTCCCGTAAATGATCTCTGAGTGGTCTCGGGCAGGGTGGGCCGCTGTACGGCTTGGTGGTCTATCCGGCGAGGGCGAGGTTGTGCATCCGTGCGATTCCGAGCATGGCGTGATGGACGCCGTCGCCTTTGAGGCGGCAGTCGCGGAGGATCTTCCAGGTCTTCATCCGGGCGAAGACGTGCTCGACACGGGCGCGGACCTGCTTGTGCGACTTGTTGTGGGCCAGCCTCCAGTCGGGCAGTTCCTCGCCTTTTCGGCGGCGGTGGGGCATGACGAGTCCGGTGCCCGGGTAGCCGCCGTCGGCGATCGTCATGGTTGTGCCGACGGCGGCTTTGGCGCCGGACTCCTCCCAGGCCTTGCAATCGTTGCGGTTCCCGGGAAGCGGCTGGCCGACCACGACGACCAGGTGAGTGTCGGCATCGATGACGACTTGGTGGTTGGTGGAGTACCGGTAGTTCTTCGACTGCGCGGCGATGGCGTGGTCGCGGGTGGGCACCAGGGTGCCGTCCACGATGAGCACGGTGTTTTTGGCGAACCGCTTGCGGGGCTGGAGCGCGAGCATCGGCCCGAGGTGGTCGATGATCCGGTCCGCCGCCGACTTGGACACTCCGAACAGCGGGGCGAGCTGCCGCATGGTCAGGTTCGTGCGCCAGTAGGCCGCGACCAGCAGGGCGCGGTCCTCCAGCGGCAGGCCCCCCGGCCGGCCCCTGCGGACCGAGTCCGCCCCCTCGCGCCGCAGCACTGTCACCAGCTTCCCGAACAGTCGAGGGCTCAGCCCGGTGAACGGGGCTATCCAGGACGGCTCCGACGCCGTGATCACACCAGCCACATCAAGATCATGCCTGGCCGGTTAGGTTGCCTTCTTCTAGCCGACGGACTGGAGACGGATGATGGAGCAGGACGAGGCCCTACAGCTCGCGGCGGGGTTCCTCGCGCACAGTCAGCGCGATGACGAACCGCCTCTCGCCATCGACGCAGAGCGGGTCCGTGAGAGCAACGGGCTGCTGATCGTGCCCTACAACTCTGTGCAGTACCTCGCCTCGCGTGATGCGAGAGAGCAGCTGTTGGACTGCTGGCCCATCCTCGTCGACCTTGCACGTGGAGACGTGCGATTCGGGACCCTGGACGAGCGACATCTGTGGAGGAGTCCGAGCATCTGACGAGGCTGCGGCTGTTCGCCACCGCAGTAACGGGACAGCCCTAGGGCACGGTGAATTCGCTCAGGCCATCCCCCCGACGAGGAACGTCAAGCCGCCGGCGAGGCCGATGTCCCCGCTGATGTCGCCACCGGGAGCGCCGAGCTCGACCTGGTCGCGTACCTCCGGTTCGCGTCCGTCTCCAAGGCGTTCGACTCCCTAGAACGCTTCGAAAGACCGGGGGCTTGTGGGGCTAACCCGCACGCGTCGCATCCTCAACCCGCAACGGCGAACGCCTCCTGGACGGCGCCCGTGTCAAGCCTTCGCGAATCCGCGTCACGGACGCACTCGCAGGCCTCTGACCAGGCACGGAACGGAAATTCGCGAGAACTCGACCCCCCGTGGACGGACTCGCACAGTGGCTCTCGCCCAACCAACCCCGGCGCCGCGCCGGACCTTCGAGAGGAACACCCATGTCCATGATCAAGCGCTCGACGCGCACCACCCAGACGGTCACCCAGAGCTCCGAGACGGTGGAGACCACGGAAACCACCGAAGCAGGCGTTCAGTCGGGCTCCGTGCTGCTCCAGGTGATCGGCATCGTCCTCCTGGCCCTCGGCGCCGGCGTCCTGGTGATGTTCACGCCGGCCCTGACCGTCCCCATACAGATCGCCGTCTCCGTCGCCACCCTCGCCGCCGGGGTCCTGTCCTTCGTGTCCCGGCGCCGGTGACCTCACCGGATTCCTCCCCACCGCAGGTCAGAGCGGTGCGGTGAGGACGCCCAGCCATCGCGGGAACGGCTGGACCCTCTAGATGATTGATTCCAAGGGGTAGCTGAACGGACGCGAGGGTGCCCACTCTCAGTTTGTGACGACCGAGATAGACACCCTCGCAACTGCACTGTACGTGCGGGTCGATGACCTTTTGAAGGCCTCGCCGCATCTTGCTCCGTGGCGGCCACGGGTGGGCCTGGAGCCGAAGCTCAGTGATGCGGAACTGGTCACCCTCGCAGTGATGCAGCCGCTCCTGGGCTTCGTCTCCGAGGCCCGCTGGCTGCGTCATGCCCACGCCCACCTGCGGCATCTGTTCCCATACCTGCCCCAGCAGAGCGGCTGGAACAAGCGCTTGCGGCGGGCATCCGACCTGGTCAGAGGTGTCCTGCGGGAGCTGGCCACCGACACCGCCCTGTGGGGCGACGACGTGTGGATCGTGGACTCCACACCGGTGGAGTGCGGGCGCTCGCGCGAGACCGCGAAACGCTCCCGACCTGGCCGGATGGGCCGAGTACGGTTACTGCGCCAGCCATTCACGGTTCTTCTGGGGGCTACGCCTGCATCTGGTCTGCACTCTGCACGGCCTGCCCATCGCGTTCGCCCTGACCGGCGCGAAAGCCGCCGAACGCGAGGTCCTCCTCGACATCCTCGCTGTTGATCCCGGTCTGCTGGCCGGCCGTCCGGCGCCGACTTTGCTGGCCGACCGGAACTACTACGGCCGGCCGTGACTTCGAAAGCCAGCTCGCCGAGGCAGGCGTCACGCTGCTGCGGCCGGCCCGCAAAGGCGAACCCGAGCGGGCCGGAGCCGAACTGTTCAAACCACTGCGTCAACTGATCGAATCGGTCAACCAGACCCTGAAAGGCCAGCTCGACCTCGAACGACACGGTGGCCGCACGCCCGCCGGAGTCACCATCCGCGTCCTGCAACGACTCCTCGCCCTGACCGCCGCGATCTGGCACAACCACAAGACCGGCGGACCAGTCATCCGCTCACTGACCGCCTACGACCACTGACCTTGGAATCAATCATCTAGTCCGTCGGTCCCGGTATTCGACGGAATACCGGGACCGGGGCGGCCCGGTCATACTGCCCCAGAGCGCTCTGGGCACCGGCCCTGGCCCACGCACCCATGTCGGCGCGGACTGCCCACGAACCTAGCCTGCCCCCGCAGGTCCCCAGACCTCGTGCAGGCCTTCCGAGGCGCTGGGCGGTGGTCGCTGCCCCAAGGCGGGGTGTGCAACCGCCCCCACGGTGCGGGGCACCTCACGCGCGGGTGGGGGCGGCTGAGTAAGACTTGATGCGGAGCCTTGACCGTGCCGCGTTTCAGCTTGGCTTCGGCCACCGGGACGCGGAACGCCCGCCCGGTGTTCAGGCAGTGCCTGAGGCGCTGCTGACGGCCGGCCGGGAAATTCCTCTCCCTCTCTCGCTCTTCCGGGTCGGACCAGGCCGTGGGCCTGTAGTTCTTCCCGTTCTTCCAAGCTCAGGGTGCAGCCGAGGGCTGCACCCGGGGCCGGGCTCGCTGCAACGAGTTCCGACCTATTTCCCCTGTTGTGTCGAGTGGCAACGGCCCGGGGAGACCGCGTCTGAGAGTTCCGCCCTGGAAGCGGACATGGTTCGCCACGTCTCCGGACATGCCTGACCTGCAGGCATGTGGACATGGCCCGGGAGTCCTCCCGGTCACACAGGCGCAGCGAGAGATCGCGTCCGAGAGCTCCCCCTGGGAAGGCGGGCATGGTTCCCCGCGTCCCAGATAGGCCTGACGTGCAGGCTTAGGGGCTCGGCGCTGGGGATCAGCTGGGAGCTGCGCGGGGCAGCCCGGGCCAGAGCCGCGGGTTCCAGGCCGGCGCAGAGGTAGCCACGAGCGGCACGGAGGTCCTGACGTGCAGGAAGCCGGCGCAGAGGGCGCAGAGCAAGACGACGGCCGCCTGAAGCACTGGCACCGGATTGGTCTCGGTCATGTCGTGCATCGCCTTCACTCCCCTCCGTGGGGCCCGAGTCTTTCGGGCTATCGATCGAAGCGTCGGGGTTCCAGAGCGGTGGGACAAGGCCCCTTGGCCTCAGAACCGTGGACAGGAAGGGTGCGCGGCTCGAGGGCGGGCCGGAGCACAGGCCCGGTGGCCTGCAGGGTTAAGGCTGATGCCGTCTCAACTTCCAGTGGGACAAAGTGGAATGGGGCTTCCGGAGCTGGTAGACGGACATATGAGGGGTCCTGAACGCTGTGAGGAGGTCTACGACTTTCGGTCCTGCAAGGCCGGCGGTCATCTGGTGGACCTGTCGAGTGGTAACTAGACCTCTTCGGGAGAATCCGTTGAAGAAGAAGACCGCGCTCGCAGCCGCGTGCGGGGAGGCTCCGACGACGAGCACCGGAACCCAGGTTCCGGTGCCCGCCACGATCATCGTGGTCATCGTCATCCTCCTCGCCGCCGCACTCACCATCTACGGGATGCCGGTGGACACCGTCATAACCGTTCTCGCCGTCGGAGGCCTGCTCGCCATCGAGCTGGTCCGCCGACTGGTCGACACGCTCGCCGCCGCTCGCCGCCAGGCCTCCTAGGAGACCGCGGTGGGGCGCGACAACAGCGCCCTGGCTGAGCACACCCGAGGCCTGTCGCAGTGGCTGCTGTCACTGCGACAGGCCTCGGGCTACACCATCAGCCAGGTGGCGGAGCGAACCAAACTGGTGGGCCTGCCCACCTCCCGCAGCACCCTCTACCGCGCCGAGCTGGTCCCCGGGCAGCGGCCCAGCGTCCCGGCTTGGCGCGTCGTCGAGGCCTACACCAAGGCGTGCGGCGGCAGCATCACCGAGGCCCGGCGGCTGTGGACGAAGGCCGTCTCCCTCCAGACACCGGGCAAGGTCGGCGTACTACGGCGGCCGGCGATGGCGCCCCAGTACATCTCCGAGCCCGCCGACCTCCTCCACGCCATGCGAGACCTTCGCCTCCAGGCCGGCAAGCCGTCCCTGCGTGAACTGGAGGACCTGGCCCGGGCCAACCCGGACGCCGTCACCATGCTGCCGCGCAGCACCCTCGGCGCGGTACTCAACGGCACCCGGCACTGCCGCAGGGACCTCCTGGCCTACTTCGTGCGGGCCTGCGGGGTGACCAAGGAGTCCGAGGTCATGCGCTGGCTCGCGGCGTGGGACCGCATCGAGGCCTCCCGCAACGGCACCGCCGACCACAACATGCACCAGCGCCTGACCGCGCTCGAGGAGGACCTCGACCAGACCAAGTCCGCCCTGGCCACCGTGATCAACCTGCCCAAGCCCCGACCCGAGACCGAGCCCGTACTGATGCCGGTGCCGGTCCCTGGCATCCGCCCCGCGGCCACCGAGAAGCCCAAGCCGCATGTCCCCGAGGCGGCCACCGCACCAGCCGCCAGCACACCGGCCCGCACCCGGACCAAGCCCCGGACCAAGCTGCGGTCCAAGCCGTGGCTGTCAGCACTGCTCAAAGGCCTCACCAGCACAGCCGGGAGCGCAGCTGTGACCGTGGCTGTGAACGCAGCCGTGGACGCAGTCCTCTGAGAACTGTGGCGGGAGCCTCCGAATCCCGGACGCTCCCGCCACAGACTCCCGCGCGACGCAGCCGCAGGGAGCGCCGGTGGTGGCCCCGCCGAGGCTGACGGAGTGATTGCCCCGCAATCACCCGGCGGGTCCCCGGTGGTCACCGGCGGCGCAGGGCAAGCGCCACGCCGAACGCGGCGGCCAGCGCCGAGGCCACCCCGCCCACGGCGCCGATCGGCCCGGCCAGCGAGCGGTGGACCACGCACAGGTAGCCAGTGGCGCCCAGGACCAGGACGACGACGATCCCCACGAGGAGCAGCACCACAGGGTCGGTACCCGGCACGGGCTGCTGCGGGGCCGGCTGGTACTGAGGCTGCTGGTCGATGGCGGACATGAGGGGTTCCCTCCCGTTGGTGGTCTGCGGACAATCCGCAGACTGCGGCGCGGAGCACCTAGTGCTGCTCCGCGGAAGT
>NZ_JAGGOW010000107.1 GCF_018614135.1 Streptomyces sp. ISL-66 | reverse complement strand
CTCGGCGACCGGCTGGATCCGCCCGCCGGGCGGCGGCCCGGCACCCGCGGCCTCCCTGTCTTCCGGGCAGCCCGCGCCCTCCGGCCCGTCCGTGGCGGCCGTACCCGGCCCGGGACCGGCGCCGGACAGCGGCCGCTGGCGGCCGTGGCGCTTCCGCATGTCGAACGAGGTGTGGGGCACCCCGACCGTCGCGGGCGACATGCTCTACGTCACCTCCTTCGAGGTCCACGCCCTGGACGTGGCCAGCGGCCGCCGCCAGTTCAAGACGCGCGACGTCGCCTGGTCGATGGCCGTCTCCGACGGCCGCATCCACGCCTCCGACGGCCCCTCGCTCTACGCCCTCGACGCCACCGAGGGCTCCGAGCGGTGGCGGCTGTCCACCGACGCCTGGGTCTACGCCCTGCGCGCCGAGCGGGGCACGGTCGTCACCGCCACGCGCGGTGGCGGCGTACAGGCGTGGGAGGCGTCCAGCGGGCAGAAGCTGTGGGAGCTCTCGGGCGCGCAGAGCGACTTCGAGACCACCGAGGCGGCCCCCGTCCTCCACGACGGCACGGTCTACGTGTGGCAGGACGCCCGGCTGCGCGCCCTGGACGCCCGCTCCGGCCACGAGTCCTGGTCGTACCCCGTCGGCGACGCGGGCTCCTGCGGAAACGTGCCCGTACGGGTCACCCCGGCGGCCGACGGCAACGTCTACGTCGCCGCGGGCACCCGGGTGATCTCCATCGACCGGGCCTCGGGCCGGGTCCGCTGGCACTTCGAGGCCCCCGCCGTGTTCCTCGCGCCCCCGGCCTTCGCGCCCGGCGCGGCGGTCACGGGCGGCGGCGTCTACCTCGCCGACTACCTGGGCACCGTCTACGCCCTGGACGCGGCCAACGGCAAGGACCGCTGGCGCATCGCCACCGAGCCCCGCCAGTCCGCGGACCCCGTCCTGGTCGCGAGCGGCAACGTCCACCTGGGCGCGGGCAGTGCCCTCTACACGCTCGACGCGGTCACCGGCACCCCGAAGTGGCGGTTCGCGGCGGGCGGCGAGATCACGGGCGCCCCGGCCGTCGCGGACGGCCGGGTCCACTTCGGCTCCGCCGACCACTGCCTCTACACCCTCGACGCGGCGGGCGGCCAGCTCCGCTGGAAGCTCGCCACCGGCGGGGAGATCACCGGCGCCCCGGTCGCGGAGGCGGGCGTGGTGTACGCGTGCAGCAAGGACCGCTGCGTCTACGCTCTGGACGCGGCCAAGGGTACGGGTACGCGTACCGGCGGCTGAGGGGCTCCGGACGCCCGTCCGGCGCCCCGCGCGACACCCGCTCGTACACCTCTTCGGGCCCCTCGGACGCGCGCAGCGCACCGGGAGTGACAGGATGGACCCCATGAGCAACGTATTCTTCGACATCAACATCGACGGCCAGCCCGCCGGCCGCATCGTCTTCAACCTCTTCGACGAGGTCGTCCCGAAGACCGCCCAGAACTTCCGCGAGCTCGCCACCGGCCAGCACGGCTTCGGCTACGCGGGCTCCCCGTTCCACCGCGTCATCCCCCAGTTCATGCTGCAGGGCGGTGACTTCACCAACCAGAACGGCACGGGCGGCAAGAGCATCTACGGCGAGAAGTTCGCCGACGAGAACTTCACCCTGAAGCACACCAAGCCGTACCTGCTGTCGATGGCGAACGCCGGCAAGAACACCAACGGCTCGCAGTTCTTCATCACCACCGTCGTCACCCCGTGGCTCGACGGCAAGCACGTCGTCTTCGGCGAGGTCGTCGAGGGCCAGGAGATCGTGGACAAGATCGAGAAGCTCGGCACCCCCTCGGGCGCCACCCGCGGCAAGATCGAGATCGCGGCCTCGGGCGTCGTCGAGGCCTGATCCCCACCCGCCTTCACGGCTGGCCGGCCCCGTCCCCTCCGGGGGGACGGGGCCGCCGTCATGTCCGGGTGCGCGCACGGGCTCATGCGGCTGCTACGGCTCCCTCGGCTGCTACCGCCCGCACGGACCGTCGTGCCGGACGCCGTCCCGGACGCCGTCCGGAGTGCGGGGGCGGGCGGCTGGGCGTAGCGTCGGGATCAAGACCCCACCCCACACCTCGGAGGGCCGGGCATGATCCGCAACGCACTCGGTTCCCTGATGGGTCTCATCGGAGCGGCGGCCGCCGTCTGGAGCCCCTTCCGTGCCTGGTACGACGGCCGTCACGGACGCGATTACCGCATCCAGGAGCTCTTCACGGCCGAGGGCATCACCGACACCAAGGCCGCCCTGCTGGGCTCGCTCCTGCTGCCGTTCCTCTTCGCGGCCCTCCTCGCGCTGGTCGCGATCGTGCTGCGCTCGCGACTGCTCATGGCGCTCGCCGGGATCGTCGTACTCGGCTTCGCCGTGCTCTGGATGGTCCGCCAGGGCCAGGCCGCGGGCAGCCTCTCCGTCGGCGGCGAGGGCGACGGGCAGGGCCTGGGCGACGGGCTCGCCAACGCCTTCGGCGCGGGAGCCCTGCTGATCCTGGCGGCGGCGGTCATGAGCGGGCGGCCTTCGCGTCGCCGCCGGGACCGCGAACTCGACCACGCCGCCGACCGTGAGGGCGACGGCAGCGCGGACGCGTACGGGCGCGGCCACGACGGGCGCGGCCACGACGGGCTCGGACCGGGCACGCCGGGGACTGCGGGAGCGCCGGGGACTGCGGGCGCTCAGGGCGCTCAGGGCGCTGCGGGCGCTCCGGGCTCTACGCGCCCCGGGGGCGGCGCCCCGGGCGCCCCCGGCATCGATCCCGGCCAGTCCCCGACGCAGAGCTGGCACACCCCGCCCAAGGACCACCCGCCCAAGGACCACACCTAAGCGCTGCGCAGCGGTGTCGGCCCCCGGAGAGCGGCGATCGCCGTCACGGACGCGCCGCCGCCACCCCCGTAGGCGGCGGGGCGTCCGCTCCGGGGCTCACCGCGCGGCAGTCCCGGCCGCGACGGCCGCCTCGGCCTTGGTCTTCAGGGCTCCGAGCAGGTCCCGTACCAGGCCGATCGTCGCCTCGTCGGTGAGGTTGCCGCTCTCGTCGAAGCGCTCGTGGGAGCGGAACACCTGGACCTCGGGCTTGACGACCACGTCGCTGTCGGTCCACACGAACACCTGCCGCAGTGCCAGTTGTGCCCGCACGGTGCCGAAGTTGGTCGGGGCGGCCCCCAGGATCGCGACGGGCTTGCGGTGCATCGGCAGGCCCTCCTGCTTGGTCCAGTCGGTGCTCACCCAGTCGATGGCGTTCTTGAGGGTGCCCGGGACGGAGTAGTTGAACTCCGGGGTGGCGATCAGCAGGCCGTGGGCCCCGTTGATCCGCCGGCGCAGTTCGGCGACGGCCGCCGGGCGGTCCTGGGGGTTGTCGAGGTCCTGGTCGTACGGGGGGATCTCGCGCAGGCCGTCATAGATCTCGATGTCGATCCCGGCGGGCTGGTGCTTGCGGGCGGCGCGGAGCAGTGCGGTGTTGTGCGAGCCGGCGCGGAGGCTGCCGGAGATGGCCAGGATCTTAAGTTCGGACATGGGGTCCCCCTCGGTTGGTGGGCGGTGGCGTCGCTGGAGTCGGGGTGGCCGGTGGGTCTCGGCCAGCAGCGTACTGAACTGTGTAGTTCAGTAAGACAACTATACCGTTTGGTTTTCGGTGAGGCCGAACGCTTCGCCGCGGGCCGTGGTGGCCGCGGGAGTCGAAGTGTTCCTCGCCCGGTACGGGGCCGCAGGTCCCGGAAGCGGAACCAGGCCCTCCTGAAGACGGGCCGGAAACCCCTGGTACCGTGCCGCAGTTGCCCACGGGGAGAGGGATGGACATGAAGGTCACAGGACGGCGTGTCCGGTTCGCGGCGGTATTGGTGGGAGTGGTGCTCGGGCTGACGGGCTTCTCGTCGCACGGCGGCAGCAGCAGTAGCGGCAAGAGCAAGAGTGGTGGCGGGGGCGGTTGCTCCAGCTCCAAGAGCAAGAGCAAGCCCAAGACCAAGAAGGTCTCCTCCGGCAGCTCGGGCAGCGGCACGAGCACGACGGCTTCGCCGACGCCCACCTCCACCGGGCCGCTCGCGCGCGCGGAAGTCGTGGCCTGCGCCGGACCGGGCCGCGCGAAGGCCACGGTGAAGGTCACCTCCGAGGCGAAGGCCGGACACTCCTTCCGCGTGCCGCTGGTCTTCGAGGGATCGGCCGGCCGGATCGAATCCGCCTCCGTCGACATCGAACTCAAGGCGGGCGAGAGCCGGATCGTGGACCTGCCGATGGTGAGCGCGGACAAGGCCGGTGACGTGCGGAGCTGCGTCGTCGGGCGGATCGATCTCGTCTCGGGCTCGGCGTCTTCGTCGAAGCCCGGCGCGACGCCCGGCTCCGGCTCCGGCTCCACGGGCTCGTCGGGTGAGCTCCCGGACGCCAAGAAGACGAGCACGTCGAATCCCAAGTCCACCAAGAAGACCCGTTAGTGCTGTGACCAGAAGGGTTCGCGACGTTCGCAAGACGGCCCGGAGCGACGTGCGAGGGTCCGCTTCGGGTACCGGGCGTACCGCGTGGAGGACCTGAGCCGCCGTCACCGCACCCGCGGCTCCGCGCTCCGATCCCGCCGCGCCGCGAAGAGGTCCGCCTGCCGTTCCGGGGCCAGGTTCCCCAGCGCGATCAGCGCCGGGGCCTGGGACAGGGCCTGCTGCAGGGCCGCCTGTTTCGCCGACCACAGGGCGCGGACCGTGCCCTGGACGGCTTCCGTCGGGAACCCGGCCATGGTCTCGGCCGCGCGCAGGGCCGCGGGGAGCAGCCCGTCCGGCTCGGCCAGCTCCGAGACCAGGCCGATCTCGTACGCCCGCCGCGCGGAGAGCCGTTCCGCGGTGCCCATCAGGGACATCCGGGCGGCCTCGCCGAAGGGCATCCGCTGGGCCATGTACACCGCCTCGTAGGCGCTGACCATGCCGTAGCTGGTGTGCGGGTCGAAGTACGTCGCGGTCGTGGCCGAGACGATGAACTCCGACTCGCCCAGCAGGTAGAACGCCCCGCCGCACGCCATGCCGTTGACGGCGGCGACCACCGGCTTCCACAGGTCGTTCGCCTTCGGGCCGATGGCGACGAGCGGGTCGTCCACCGAGTACGGGGACGGGGGCTGGCGGACGGAGACGTCGCGGTCGATCCCCGTGCAGAAGGCCGCCGGTCCGGCGCCCGTGAGCACGACCGCCCGTACGTCGTCCTCGTAGCGCAACTCGCGCCACGCCGCCGCCAGTTCGGTGGCCGTCTCCAGGTCGATGGCGTTGTGCTTGCGCTCCCGGTCCAGGGTGAGCACCGCGACCCCGGTCGCCTTGTCCCGCTCCACCCGGAGCCCCTGGCCGGCCGTCACGACTTCTCCAGCACCCAGCGCGGTACGACCACCCCGCCCGTCTCGGTGAAGACGACCTGCACCCGCGCACCGATGCGCAGCCGCGCCGGATCCACGGAGTCCAGGGGGGCGTCCGCCGAGGTGACGAGGCTCCCGACGAGGCGGATGTGCGGGGCGTCGGCGAGCTCCACGAGGATCACGTTGTACGGGGCCTGCGCGGCGTACGCGGGGAGCAGCGGCGGGTGCGGCCGCACGTAGGACCAGATCCGGCCCCGGCCGCTCATCGGGCGCCATACGGAGTCGAAGGACCGGCAGTGCGGGCAGCAGGGGCGGGGCGGGAAGCGGAGCTTTCCGCAAGTCGGCTCGGCGCAGGCCTGGACGCGGAGTTCGCCCTGGGCGGCGTACTCCCAGAAGGGGGCTCCGTCCTCGTCGGGGACGGGGAGGAGGAGTTCGTCCGAAGCGGCGGCGGTCGTGGTGGTCATGGGTCGGCAGCTCCTCAGGCGCGCAGCAGGATCGCGGACGTCGGGACACCCTCGCCCGCCGTCACCAGGCAGGTCGAGGCGTCGGGCACCTGGGCGGTGGAGATGCCGCGCAGCTGCTTGACGCCCTCGTTGATCAGGTTGAAGCCGTGGACGTAGGCCTCGCTCAGGCCGCCGCCGCCGGTGTTGATGGGCAGCCGGCCGCCCATCTCCAGGGCTCCGCCCTCGGTGAAGGCGGCGCCCTCGCCGCGCCCGCAGAAGCCGTAGCCCTCCAGGGAGAGCGGGATCAGGGGGGTGAAGGCGTCGTAGATCTGGGCGACGTCCACGTCGGCCGGGCCGAAGTCGGCCTGTTTCCACAGGTGCCGGGCGGCGGTCCAGGCGGGGCCGGACAGCGGGTCGTCGTTCCAGTAGTTGACCATGCCGTGGTGTTGGGCGGGCAGGCCCTGGGCGACGGAGTGGACGTAGACGGGCTTGTGGCGGCAGTCGCGGGCGCGCTCGGCGCTGACGATGACGCAGGCCAACGCCCCGTCGGTCTCCAGGCAGTTGTCGAAGAGGCAGAGCGGGTCGCTGATCATGCGGGAGGTCATGTACATCTCGCGGGTCAGCGGGCGCTCGTACATCATCGCGGCCGGGTTCTCGTTGGCCCGGTTGCGGCAGGCCATCGCGACGTTGAAGAGGTGGTCGCGGGTGGCACCGTACTCGTGCATGTAGCGGCGGGCCAGCATCCCTATCTCGTCCGCCGGGCGCAGCAGCCCGAAGGGGCGCGTCCACTGGCCGGGGGTGGGGAGCTGGACGGCGGTGTTCTTCCACGGGCGGGGGCCGGAGCCGCGTTTGCGGGAGCGCCAGGCGACGCCGACGGTGGCCTGTCCGGTGGCGACGGCGGAGGCCAGGTGGCCGACGGTGGCGCAGGAACCGCCGCCGCCGTAGCCGATCTTGGAGAAGAAGGTGACGTCACCGGCGCCGATGGCCTTGGCGACCTCGACCTCGTCGGTCTCCTCCATCGTGTAGGAGGAGAAGGCGTCGACCTCGGAGGGGTCGATGCCGGCGTCGGCGAGTGCGGCGAGGATCGCCCGGCAGGCCAATTCCTTTTCGGACTGCGGCAGTTGTTTGGCAAAGGCGGTTTGGCCGATGCCGACTATCGCCGTAGCGTCCTTGAGTGTTGCCGCCATCGCCACCTCCGGGGTGCACCAGTACTGACAGCGGCGAAGGCTACAGCTAATCTGACGGTTAGTCAGCTACCGGGGTCGCGGCGAGGGGTGGGCGATGGACGAGGACGGGCGCGGGGTCGCGGGTGCGATCGGGGACGGGACGGGGGGCGGGGGCCGGGCGCCCGAGGCCGGGACCGGTGTCGTGGGCGTGGACGCAGGCGGAGACGTGCACGGCGACGGCGGCGGCCTCGCGGAGCTCCCCTGGAGAAGCATCGGCGGCCTGGTGCGCGACGCCGCCACCCGCTACGCCGGCCGCGAGGCCGTCGTCGACGGCCGGGTCCGCATCGACTACGCGCAGCTCGGCGAGCGGGTCGAGCGCGCCGCGGCCGCCTGCATGGCCGCAGGGGTCGAACCGGGGGACCGGGTCGCCGTCTGGGCGCCCAACACCCTCGAATGGATCGTCTCCGCACTCGGAGCCGTCTCCGCGGGAGCCGTGCTCGTCCCCCTCAACACACGTTTCAAGGGCACCGAGGCCGCGTACGTCCTCCACCGCAGCCGCACCCGCCTCCTCTTCGTCACCGGCACCTTCCTCGGCACCTCCTACGTCGCCTCGCTGCGCCGCGCCGCCGCCGAGGGCGAGGGCTCCGGGCCGCTGCCCGGCCTGCCCCACCTCCAGCAGGTCGTGGTCCTGTCCGACGACGCCCCGGACTCCTTCCGCACCTGGAAGGACTTCCTGGCCGGCGGGGACTCCGTACCGGCCGGGGCCGTCCGCGCCCGCACGGAAGCCGTCCCCACCGGGGCCCCCTCGGACATCATCTTCACCTCCGGCACCACCGGCAGCCCCAAGGGCGCCGTGATCACCCACGCCCAGTCCCTGCGCTGCTACGACGTGTGGAGCGAGCTCGCCGGGCTCCGCGCGGGCGACCGCTACCTGATCGTGAACCCCTTCTTCCACACCTTCGGCTACAAGGCCGGGATCATCGCCTGCCTGATGC
The DNA here is from genome assembly GCF_018614135.1 of Streptomyces sp. ISL-66. GTDB lineage: Bacteria > Actinomycetota > Actinomycetes > Streptomycetales > Streptomycetaceae > Streptomyces. The sequence goes on along the minus strand of NZ_JAGGOW010000107.1, from coordinate 15,898 downwards.
GCGGGGCCACGATGATCCCCCAGCCCGTCTTCAACGTGGACACCGTCCTCGCCAACATCGCCGCCGAACGGATCTCCGTACTCCCCGGACCGCCCACCCTCCACCAGTCCCTCCTCGACCACCCCCAGCGCGACCAGCACGACCTCTCCGCCCTGCGCCTGGTCGTCACCGGCGCCGCCGTCGTCCCGCTCCAGCTCGTCGAACGCCTCCGCGGCGAGCTGCGGATCGCCACCGTCCTCACCGCGTACGGACTCTCCGAGGCCAGCGGCATCGTCACCATGTGCCGCCGCGGCGACGCGGCGGAGGTCATCGCGGCCACCTCCGGGCGGGCCATCCCGGGCACGGAGCTCCGCATCGCCGGGGCCGACGGGCAGGCGCAGGGCGCCGGACAGGCGGGGGAGGTGTGGGTACGCGGCCACAACGTCATGCGGGGCTACTTCGAGGACGAGGCCGAGACCGCCGAGGCCATCACCCCGGAGGGCTGGCTGCGCACGGGCGACGTCGGGGTCCTCGACGCCGCCGGGAACCTGCGCATCACGGACCGGATCAAGGACATGTTCATCGTCGGCGGCTTCAACGCCTACCCGGCCGAGATCGAGCAGCTCCTCGGCCTGCACCCGGACATAGCCGACGTCGCGGTGGTCGGCGTCCCCGACCCGCGCCTCGGCGAGGTCGGCAAGGCCTACGCGGTCCGCCGCCCCGGCGCGGTCCTCACGGCCGACGACCTGATCGCCTGGTCCCGCCGCGAGATGGCCAACTACAAGGTCCCGCGCGAGGTGGAGTTCGTGACGGAGCTCCCGCGCAACGCGAGCGGCAAGGTCCTCAAACGCGAACTCCGCACGCGCTGACCCCGGGCCGCTGACCGCCGGCCGCTGGGCCCAGCCGTTGAGCCCGTCCGATGGGCCCAGCCGTTGATCCCGTCCGCTGCCCCCACGGCTCAGCCCCGGCCGCTCACCCCCGGCCGCTCAGCCCCCTCCGTCCCGGGGCGGTCCGCAGTCGTTGCAGCGGCCGCCGGGGGCGGGGCTCCGGTAGGCGCGCTCGCACCCTTCGCAGATCTGGAACGGATCCGGCGGTACGAAGGCGGGCGCGCGGGGCACGGGGGTCAGCCGGGGCGGGAGCTGGGCGGCGAGCCGGTGGGCGATCAGCCCGGCCGGATTGCGCGGGAGGTCCGGGAGGTTGGCCGTCAGGGCGGCGATCAGCGGACCCACGCCGGCCCCGCGCTCCAGCCAGGCCTCCACCCCACCCGCGAGCCACTTGATGTCCCGCTCCCCGAGCAGGAGCCGTGGATCGGCGAGCCGCAGCTCCGCCAGGATCTCCGAGGCGAGGCGCCGCCGCGCCGGATCGTCCTGGCGGACGGGGACGGGGAGGCGTACTCCCGCCGGTGCGTCCGGTGCGTCGGGTGCGTCGGGTGCGTCGGGGCCGGGCCCGGGCCCGGCTTCGGGGGCGGCTTCGGGGGCGGGAGCGGGGGCCGGCGTGGGCTGCGGAACGGGATCCAGCCCCGGATCGGACGCCGGAGCAGCCCCGGGCGCCGTAGGGGCTGCGGGCGGTGGGGGCGGAGGCGCTGCGGGCGGAAGGACTGCCGGGGCCGGATGTGTCGGCGGCGCCGGGCGGCCCGGCCGGACCGGAGGGGGCGTACGGACAGACGCGGCCGGGCGGACTGACGCGGCCGGGCGGGTCGGGCGCCCCGGATGCACGGGACGGACTTCGCCCACGGCACGGGGGTGGTTGTAGGACACCGTACGGGTGACGATCCGACCGCCCGGCAGGCTCTCCAGGGACCGCTCCAGGTACCCGAACAACGTCAGTTCCCGAAGCCCGTTGGCGATCGAGGTCTCGCCGAGCGGAAGCTGTTTGGCCAGGTCCTTGATGCCGATGGGGGTCCCGGCGGGCAGCGACTGGATGTAGATCCCCAGGATCCGTGCGACCGCCGACATCTCGGGGTGCTGGATCAGGTCGTTGCTCACCACCGTGAACCGGCCGGTGAGGCGGATGTTGGAGTGTCGAACGCCGTATGTCGCGCGGACGGGCGCGGTAAACTGGACCGAAGCCATGGGGAAGGGCTTACTTCCTCGTTGGTCAGGCCCTCGTTCGGGATTCGCAGTCCCGGCGGGGGCCGTCTCATGTCTGGTTGTCGGGGCGAGCATATGCCAGACAACCACCCCCAAATCCAGCCCAGTTGGCGAATTCACCCGTGTGGGTGACCGGCCGCCGAACGGGAGGCTGGAGGGGATTGGCAAGAGTTCTTTCTCCCAGTACTTCACCAAAAGAAGCATCGTCCGCCCCCGGGACGCGCCCACCCACGTCCCGGCGCCGCGCCGCCCCCGCATAGACGTTCGAGCGCGCCAAGGAGCTCCCTCTCCTCCCCTCCTCCCGAACCGGTCAGGAATGGAGAAGCAGGTCTTCGGGGGGCGGTCGTAGCGTGGAACGCATGGACATCACGCTTTCGCAGTGCTTCATCGCCGCCGACGACCATGACAAGGCGCTCGGTTTCTACCGGGACGTGCTCGGGCTGGAGGTGCGCAAGGACGTCGGGTTCGAGGGGATGCGCTGGGTGACCGTCGGGTCGCCCGCGCAGCCCGGGGTGGACATCGTGCTCGAGCCGCCCGTGGCGAACCCGAACGCCTCGGCCGCCGACAAGGAGGCCATGGCGGAGCTGCTGGCCAAGGGCATGCTCCGCGGGGTGATCTTCGCGACCGACGACTGTGACGCGACCTTCGAGCGGATCCGCGCCGCCGGCGGGGAGGTGCTGCAGGAGCCGATCGACCAGTTCTACGGGGTCCGCGACTGCGCCTTCCGTGATCCGGCGGGCAACATGCTGCGCTTCAGCCAGCCCCGCGCTCAATAGTCGGCGCGGACGCGGGGCTGGCGCGGGGCGGGCGCGGGCGGGACACGTACACGTACACGTCCACGCACCGCGCCCGCGGGCCGAAGAGACCTGGCCCGCTGGGGACTTGAGGGATCGGACAGGTCGCCGCGCGGGCGTTGCGCCACCCCGGGCGGCGGCGGCGATCAGGTAGACAGAGGGCTCCGGCCCGACGGATGGAGACAGACACGATGAGCAAGGCCCCGAGCAAGGCCCCGAGCAGAGCCGCAGCCAAGGCCCCGGCCAAGGCCCCCAGCGAGGCCGCGGCGGCGGTCGTCCCGTCGCCCGTACCGCACGTTGCCGACAGCCACGACCTGATCCGTGTGCACGGCGCGCGCGAGAACAACCTCAAGGACGTCAGCGTAGCGATCCCCAAGCGCCGGCTGACCGTGTTCACCGGCGTCTCAGGCTCGGGCAAGAGCTCGCTGGTGTTCGACACGATCGCCGCCGATTCGCAGCGGCTGATCAACGAGACGTACAGCGCCTTCGTCCAGGGCTTCATGCCGACGCTGGCGCGTCCCGAGGTCGACGTCCTCGACGGGCTGACCACCGCGATCATCGTCGACCAGCAGCGCATGGGCTCGGACCCCCGCTCCACCGTCGGCACCGCCACCGACGCCAACGCGATGCTGCGCATCCTCTTCAGCAGGCTCGGCACGCCGCACATCGGCTCGCCGGGCGCCTTCGCCTTCAACGTCCCCTCGGTCCGGGCGAGCGGCGCGATCACCGTCGATCGCGGCAACAAGAAGACGGTCAAGGCGACCTTCAGCCGCACCGGCGGCATGTGCCCGCGCTGCGAGGGCCGCGGCAGCGTCTCCGACATCGACCTCACCCAGCTCTACGACGACTCCAAGTCGCTGGCCGACGGCGCGTTCACCATCCCCGGCTGGAAGTCCGACAGCTTCTGGACCGTACGGGTCTACGCCGAGTCGGGCCTCCTCGACCCGAACAAGCCGATCGCCAAGTTCACCAAGAAGGAGATGCAGGACTTCCTCTACAAGGAGCCGGTCAAGGTGAAGGTCGAGGGGGTGAACCTCACCTACGAGGGACTGATCCCCAAGATCCAGAAGTCCTTCCTCTCCAAGGACCGCGAGTCGATGCAGCCGCACATCCGGGAGTTCGTCGACCGGGCGGTCACCTTCGCCACCTGTCCCGAGTGCGAGGGCACCCGGCTCAGCGAGGCCGCCCGGTCCTCGCGGATCGGCGAGATCAGCATCGCCGACGCCTGCGCGATGCAGATCAGCGACCTGGCGCGATGGGTGCGCGGCCTCGACGAGCCCTCGGTGGCACCCCTGCTCGAAGCCCTGCGACACAGCGTCGACTCGTTCGTGGAGATCGGGCTGGGCTACCTCTCGCTCGACCGGGCCTCGGGCACGCTGTCGGGAGGCGAGGCCCAGCGCGTCAAGATGATCCGCCACCTCGGCTCCTCGCTCACCGACATCACCTACGTCTTCGACGAGCCCACCACCGGCCTGCACCCCCACGACATCCAGCGGATGAACGACCTGCTGCTGCGGCTGCGCGACAAGGGCAACACGGTGCTCGTCGTGGAGCACAAACCGCAGACCATCGCGATCGCCGACCACGTCGTCGACCTCGGTCCCGGCGCCGGCCAGGCGGGCGGCACCGTCTGCTTCGAAGGCTCCGTGGAAGGCCTGCGCTCCTCCGGCACCGTCACCGGCCGCCACTTCGACGACCGGGCCGCCCTCAAGAAGACGGTGCGCGAGCCCACCGGAGCGCTGGAGGTCCGAGGCGCGACCGCGCACAACCTGCGCGACGTGGACGTGGACGTCCCGCTCGGGGTGCTCACCGTGGTCACCGGCGTCGCCGGCTCCGGCAAGAGCTCGCTCGTGCACGGGTCGCTGACCGCGAAGTCCGGGGTCGCGGGCGGGGACGTGGTGTCGATCGACCAGACCCCGATCCGCGGTTCCCGGCGCAGCAACCCGGCGACGTACACCGGACTGCTCGAGCCGATCCGCAAGGCCTTCGCCAAGGCGAACGGCGTGAAGCCGGCGCTGTTCAGCGCCAACTCCGAGGGTGCCTGCCCCAACTGCAACGGCGCCGGCGTCGTCTACACCGACCTGGCGATGATGGCCGGCGTCGCCAGCACCTGCGAGGAGTGCGAGGGCAAGCGCTTCGAAGCCTCGGTCCTGGACCTCCACCTCGGCGGCCGCGACATCAGCGAGGTGCTCGCGATGTCGGTGACCGAGGCCGAGGAGTTCTTCGGCTCCGGCGAGGCGCGCATCCCGGCCGCGCACGCCATCCTGACCCGGCTCGCGGACGTCGGACTGGGCTACGTCAGCCTCGGGCAGCCGCTCACCACCCTGTCCGGCGGCGAGCGCCAGCGGCTCAAGCTGGCCACCCGCATGTCGGAGAAGGGCGGGGAGGGGCTCGTCTACGTGCTCGACGAGCCGACCACCGGCCTCCACCTCGCCGACGTGGAACAGCTGCTCGGCCTGCTCGACCGGCTCGTGGACTCCGGCAAGTCGGTCATCGTCGTCGAGCACCACCCGGCCGTCATGGCACACGCCGACTGGATCATCGACCTCGGCCCCGGCGCCGGACACGACGGCGGCCGGATCGTCTTCGAGGGCACTCCGGCGGACCTGGTCGCCGCCCGCTCCACCCTCACGGGCGAGCACCTCGCGGAGTACGTCGGCGCCTGAGACGGATCCTGAGACGGATCCGGGGCCGGATCTTGAGGGGTCACCCGGCGGGACGGCGCGCCAGGACCAGCCGCCAGCGGGGCGCGCCGTCCGGGCGGTGGCCGAAGTGGGGCAGGGGGACGGTCTCGACGGTGAAGCCGGCCGCACGCAGGTCGGTGCGGACACCGCCCAGGGGGAAGGTCCGGTAGTACATGACGAACGGCGGCCGCCACACGGCGTTGCGCACGCGCATCGCCGCGTCGAAGCCCGCCACCGCCCACCACGCCGGGTGGCTCGGCGCGATGGGCGCGCCGATCGGGAAGGCGAAGACGCCGCCGGGCCGCAGGGCGGTGTGGATCCCGGAGAAGACGGCGGGGCGCTCGGACGGGAGGAAGTGGCCGAAGGCCCCGAAGCTGACCGCCAGGTCGTACGAGTCCCCGAGCGCGGCCGGGAGTGCCCGCGCGTCGGCCCTGAGGAAGTCGACCCGGCGGGCATCGGCCGGGCGCGAGCCAGTGCCCCCGTCGACGTGCTCGCCGGCGCTGTCGGAGGCGTTGTCGGCGGCTGCGAGGCCGTCACCCGCCCCGTGCGCCCGCTCCGCCTCCGCCAGCATTCCCGCGCTCAGGTCCACCCCGGTCACCCGGCCCCGGCACAGCCGCCGCAGCATTCCGATCCCGGCGCCCGTGCCGCAGCACACGTCCAGCCCGGCGCCGAAGGAGCCTTCCCGGTCGGCGAGCGTCTCCTCGACCGCGTCGAGCATCCGGTCGGGGGTGCGGAAGGGGGTCCGGTCGAACTTGGGGGCCAGCAGGTCGTAGCCCCGCTCGACGGAGGACAGGGCCTGTACGGCCAGTTCGCGGAGGGTCGGGCCCTGGGAGGTGAACACACCGGCAGCCTAGTGACGGGGAGTCGTAGGGGCGGGGATTTCGGGCCCTCGCCCTCGGCCCTGGCCCCTGTCTTCCGTCCCCGGACATGGACATGCGGCGGCCGCGGTGGTCCCCCTCCTGGCCACCGCGGCCGCCGTTCCCCCCGTGTACCCCGCTGGTCCCCCGTGACCAACGGTCCCCCGTGGTACGTGGTGCCGTACGACCCGGTCCCCCGTGTCCCCCCGTGGTCCACGACCCGGGCCGTACGTGTCCTGGTGGACTTACAGACCCGGACCCGACGCGTGGTTGTCCAGCGTCACGATGTCCTCGTCCGAGGCGTGATTGTCGGACGGCTTGTCGATCGGCTTGATCTCGACACCCGACGCGTGATTGTCCATCGGCGTGATGTCGACACCCGAAGCGTGGTTGTCGAGCGGCCTGAGGTCACCGTCGGTCGGCAGGATGTTCTCGTTCGTCGTCATCGGATCTCCTGATGGATGGGTCGGGCCCGTTCGGCGATTCCCCCGCGGACCGCCGAACGGGTGGTCCTCCAGCCGACCCGGGTGCCCCCCCGACACTTCGAGTCGATGAACACCATCGTGCCGGGCGGAGATAAACGAACGATGAACGCCTCATTCAGCGCCACGGGGACCGCGCGTCAGGCGGCGATCTCCGCCGCCAGCAGCGCCCGTACCTCGGCCAGTTCCGGCGACTTGAGCTGGGTGAACACGACTTCCGCGTCCCGCCAGCAGACCCGCGCCCGGTCCCGCTGCCCCAGCTGCCGCAGCGCGCGGCCCAGCACCGTCAGCACCGTCGCGCGGCGCCACTCGCCGCCGATGCCGCGCAGCGCGATGGCCTGTTCGGCGTGCGAGGCGGCCAGTGTGGGCCGGCGCGCGGCCAGGTGGACCTTGGCCAGCCGGAAGTGCGTGACGCCCTCCCACAGCGGCTGCCGGTTCTCGTGGAACAGCGTGAGCGCCTCGCTGAGCTGCGTGTGCGCCTCGGAGAGCCGGTCGGCCTGGGTGAGGGCGATGCCGAGCGCGTAGCGGCCGTTGGCCAGCCGCAGGGTGAGGCCCATGCGGTCGTAGATGGCGATGCCCTGCCGGGCGAGGTCGATGGCGCTGCTCAGCCGCCCCAGTTCCACGTGGATGCGGGAGAGGTTGCACAGGGCGCTGGCCTCGCCGACGTAGTTGGCGTCGGCGCGGAAGTTGGTGATGGCCTCCAGCAGGTACCGCTCGCCGTCGCTGTAACGGCCCTCGTAGAGGGCGATGATCCCGCGGTCGTTGGGCGCCCAGCAGCTGGGCAGCGGGTCCCCGGCGGCGCGGGCGAGCAGCGTGGCCCGGCGGGCCTCGTCGTCGGCCTCGGCGAACCGGCCCGCGACCAGGTGGGTGTTGGTGAGCGTGGTGCGGGCGCGGCCCTCCGCGTACGGGTCCTTCGCGGCGTGCGCGGCGTCGCGCAGCGCGGTGGCGGCCGATTCGTACTGCTTGGAGTTGGCGCCCGACTCGGCGAGGTCCTTGGCGGCCCACAGCAGGTCGACGGCCCGGCGCAGGACGCCCGTGCCCTCACTGCCCGTGCCCTCGCCGCCCGTGCCGTCCCTGCCCGCGTCCTGCCCGCCCGTGCCGTCCCCGCCCGCGCCCTGCGCGCCCGCTTCCCGCCCGGTCGGGCGCGCGGCGGCCTGCCGGACGCACGCGAGCAGCGGGTCGGCCTCGGCGTACAGCCAGTCCTGGGCGCTGCGCGGTTCGGTGAAGACCAGCCCGGGGTAGCGCGTGGCGGACAGGTGGGCGACGAGCCGGTCGCCCGGCCGCTCCAGCCCGTACACCCCCGCGGCGGTGGCCAGGTAGAAGTCGAGCAGCCGGTCGAGGGCCGCGTCGCGTCCGCTCGGCGGCTGCTCGTCGCGCTCGGCGCACGCACGCGCGTAGAGGCGTACGAGGTCGTGGAAGCGGTAGCGGCCGGGCGCGGCCGATTCGAGGAGGGAGCAGTCGACCAAGGCCTCCAGGAGGTCCTCGGTGGCGTGCTCCGGGCGGTCCAGTACGGCGGCCGCGGCGGCGAGGGAGATGTCCGGGCCGTCGGGGAGGCCGAGCAGGCGGAAGGCGCGCTGCTGGGCGGGTTCGAGCTGGCCGTAGCCGAGTTCGAAGGTGGCCTTGACGGCGAGGTCGCCGGCCTGGAGCTCGTCGAGGCGGCGGCGTTCGTCGGCGAGCTTGGCGGCGAGGACGGACACCGTCCAGGTGCGGCGCGCGGCGAGGCGGGAGGCGGCGATGCGGATGGCCAGCGGCAGGAACCCGCAGGCGCCGACCACGTCGAGGGCGGCCTGCCGCTCGGCGCGCACGCGCTCCTCGCCCACGATCCGGGTGAACAGCTGCAGGGCCTCCTCGGGGCTCATCACGTCGAGGTCGACGAGATGGGCCCCGGCGAGGCCCGCCATGCGGACCCGGCTGGTGACGAGGGCGGCGCAGCCGGCGGTGCCGGGCAGCAGCGGCCGGACCTGCGCGGCGTCGCGGGCGTTGTCGAGGAGGACGAGGACGCGGCGGCCGTCGAGGGTGGAGCGGTAGAGCGCGGCCCGTTCGGCGGGGGAGTCGGGGATCGAGGTGTCGGGGGTGCCGAGGGCGCGCAGGAAGGAGCCGAGGACGGCCTCGGGCTCGGCGGGGCGGGCCTCGGTGCCCTGGAGGTCGACGTAGAGCTGCCCGTCGGGGAAGTGCGGGCGGGCGGCGTGCGCGACGTGCACGGCGAGGGTGGTCTTGCCGACGCCGCCTATGCCGGCGAGCGCGGAGACGGCCATGACCTGGCCCTCGGCGCCGGAGAGGATCGCGCCGAGTTCGTTCACGAAGCTGGCGCGGCCGGTGAAGTCGGCGACGGTGGCGGGCAATTGGGCGGGCCTCACGGGTACGGGCGCGGCGGCCGGCGCGGGATCTTCGGCGCGGGCGAGTTCGGCGTCGGCGCGCAGGATGCGCTGCTGGAGGTCGGAGAGCTCCGGACACGGATCGACGCCGAGTTCATCGGCGAGGAGCCGGCGGGTGTCGGCGTAGACGGCGAGGGCTTCGGCCTGCCGGCCGCTGCGGTAGAGGGCGAGCATCAGCAGCTCGCGCAGCCGTTCGCGCAGGGGGTGTGCGGCGGTGAGCGCGGTGAGTTCGGAGACGGCCTCGGCGTGGTGGCCGAGTTCGAGGTCGAGGTCGAGGCGGGTCTCCAGCAGTTGGAGCCGCCACTCGGCGAGCCGGGTGCGCTCGGTTTCGGCGTGCGGTCCGGGTACGCCGGCCAGCGGTTCGCCGTCCCACAGGTCCAGGGCGCGGGCCAGCAGCGTACGGGCGAGCGCGCGGTCCCCCTTCTCGTTCCGCGCGGCCTCGGCGTCGGCGGCCACGGCGCGGGCGATGCCGAGGTCGAGGGCCTCGGGGTGGGGCAGGCGGATCGCGTAGCCGCCGGCGTCGCTGACGAGGAGCCCGGGGTCGAGGACCTTGCGCAGGCGGGAGGCGTACGTACGGATGGTCGCGAGCGCCTGCTGCGGAGGGTCCTCGCCCCAGATGGCGTCGATGAGTTCGGGCGCGGTGGCGGTGCGGCCGTCGCGGAGCAGGAGCACGGCGAGCAGGGCGCGCTGCTGCGGGGTCCCGGAGGGCAGCGGCTCGGGGCCGCGCCAGGCGCGGATGGGGCCGAGGACGGCGAAGCGGTTGCCGGGGGCGGAGGGGTCGTGGGCATCGGCGGTGCCGGGTCCGGGGGCGGCGGGTGCGGCCGTTGCGCCTCCTGTGGCGGCGCCCTCGGCTCCGGCTCCGGGTCCGTATCCGTGTCCGGTCCCGACTCCGGTTCCCGCGGCGTCACCGGCCTCGGGGTGGTTCCGCTGGTGCGGGATGGCCGGTATGCCGTCCATCTGGTGTCCCCCCTGCCTTCCTTAGGTGTAAGGGTCAGTCTGCCCTGTGTTGCGCGCACACGTCAGCCCGTAGCGGACCTGGTCCGGGCGGATACGGAACCCGTGGCCCCGGCGGATCCGGAACCCGTACCCGCCCAACTAGCTGACGGTTCGTCAGATTAACGCTACCGTGAGCCCATGGAGACCTTCCCGAAGATCATCTCGGTGGACGACCACACGGTTGAGCCCCCCCACGTCTGGCGGGACCGGCTCCCGTCCAAGTACCACGACACCGGCCCCCGGATCGTCCGCGCGCCCTTGAAGGAAATGACCTTCCTCGGAGGGAAGTTCGCCCCCGTCATGGGGGCCAAGGGCGACGACGGACCCATAGGCGACTGGTGGGTGTACGAGGACCTGCACCGCCCCCTCACCCGGCTCGACACGGCCGTCGGATACGACCGCGACGAGATCAAGCTCGAAGTCATCACGTACGAGCAGATGCGCCCGGGCTCCTTCTCGGTTCCCGACCGCCTCGCGGACATGGACGTCAACCACGTCCAGTCCGCCCTCTGCTTCCCGACCTTCCCGCGTTTCTGCGGACAGACCTTCACCGAGGCCAAGGACCGCGAGCTCGGCCTGCTCGGCGTGCGCGCGTACAACGACTGGATGGTCGAGGAGTGGTGCGGCCCGGCCGCCCGCGGCCGCCTCATCCCGCTCACCCTCGTACCGCTCTGGGACGCCCGCCTCGCCGCCGCCGAAGTCCGCCGCAACGCGGCGCGCGGCGTCCGGGCGGTCGCCTTCTCGGAGATCCCGCCCCACCTGGGGCTCCCCTCCATCCACACGGACGAGTGGGACCCCTTCCTGGAGGCGTGCAACGAGACCGGCACGGTCATCGCCATGCACATCGGCTCCTCCTCGCGCATGCCGTCCACCTCGGCGGACGCCCCGCCGGCCGTCGGCTCCACCATCACCTTCGCCAACTGCTGCTTCTCGATGGTGGACTGGCTGATGAGCGGCAAGTTCGAACGCTTCCCGAACCTCAAGATCATGTACGCGGAGGGGCAGATCGGCTGGATCCCGTACATCCTGGAACGGGCGAACGTGGTCTGGGAGGAGAACCGGGGCTGGGGCGGCGTCGCCGACAAGGTGCTGCGCCCGCCGTCGGAACTCTTCGCCGAGCACGTCTTCGGCTGCTTCTTCGACGACGCGTTCGGCCTGAAGAACCTGGACTCGATCGGCGTGGCCAACGTCCTCTACGAGACCGACTACCCCCACTCCGACTCCACCTGGCCCAAATCCCGCGAGGTCGGCGAGTCCCAGATGGGCCACCTGGCCCCGGACGTGGTCGACCGCATCGTGCGCGGCAACGCGATCGACCTCCTGGGCCTCACCCCGGAAGGCCTCTGGCCGGGGGCGTGAGCCCGGTCCCACCGCACGCGGCGGCCCCGACGGGCGGGGGGTGATCCGTCGGTCGGGGTGGCCCGCCGGTCGGGGGTGGCCCGTCGGGTCCGTGGCGTGCGCCGGACGCCGGATCCAGCGGGGGACCGTCTCCGCCTCGCCGTGGATCAGGCGTTCGCGACGGCGGCGGAGGAGCGTGACGAAGGCTCCGGTGCCGGGCACGACCAGACTTCGGTGGAGGTGACGTGGACACCCTGCGCGCCGTGGATGGTTCCGCGCTCGACGGCGCCAGCGGCGAGCGGGGCGCCGCAGGAGACGCACGCGCGGCCCAGGGCCTGCGCGTGCGTGAGGCGGGATACCGAGGCGGGCAGGGGCGCCAGGTGGCAGGGCACCCCCTGTGAGGTGGTCACCGGCCCGATCCGCCTTCGGCGTGCCGCGAGCACTTCACGATCGGCCACGTCACGCTGAAGCCCGCGACGATCGCCTCGCCCGCGGGAATCAGCACGTCCTCGACGGCGCCGCAATCCCAGCAGGCGTGTCCGTGCAGGCGCGCTACGCTCACGTCCGCGATATCGGCTACCACCAGATCGGCCATGGCCCTTCCCGTCTGTCGTTCGGTGCGGTCGGACGGATGATGGCCCGGGGAAAGGGCCGCAACGGATACATCTTGTAGCCCCCCGAGGTGCTGACGCGGCACTAGACCGCGCCGATCCATTCCGCGAACGAGCTCAGCGACGCGGTGTCGGAGCGTTTGATCCGCCGGATCGTCTCGATGTCCTCCCGGGCCCAGGGATGTTCGCGGACGTGCTGCGGCGCCAGACGCCGGGCGACCTTCAGCGACTCGAACGCGGCATCCGGCCGACCGGCCCAGAGTTGGGCGCGCCCGATCTCGACGTAGAAGCCGCTGCGGCGTTCGGCGGGAATCTCCTCGCCGGGCTCCCAGCCTCCGGCCATTTCGAGCGCCCGGCCGATGTGGTCGCCGCCCAGACTGACGGCGACGGCCACCCTGTGGATGCGAACGCTGGACGGGCCGAAGGCCGTACCGAGGTAGACGCCCTCTTTCAGGTGATCGGCGAACTTCCCGGCCTCCCGCAGGTGCGCGTGTGCCGCGTCCGGCGCGCCGGCGCGAGCGGCCACCACGGCCGTCCGCATGTGCAGTGCCCCGCGGAGAGCGGCGGCCCGAGTGGTTCCAGGGCCGGGCCCGGCGTCCAGGGCCCGCTCCAGGGTGACCTGGCCCGCGCGGTGGGCGCGGGCCGCGAAGAACGTCTCCGCGTGGACGTACGAGGTGACCGCGGCGATGTCGGGGTCCTCGGTCTGCACGGCCGCCCAGCGCATCACGTCGATCAGGCGCGCGGACAGGTCGTGCGCACCCACCTTGTAGGCCACCGCGTCGGCCGCACGGGCGGCCGCCACCACCAGACGGGCCGCGGCGGCCCGGTGCGCACCCGACGCGGCGTGCAGATGAGCCAGCGCGTCCGTCAGCAGTGCGGGCGCCGCGGTGGCGATCCGCCCGTACTGGGCGGCCAGCCGCCACTCGGTCGCCTCCTCGACGGCGGACGCCACCTCGGCGCGCGGTCTCGTAGGCGGGTCGAGCGGGACGTCGTACCCCGCGATGACGGCGGAGATCGAGGGCAGAGCCGCGTGGACCCGGCGACTGGTACCCGTGTACGAACGGTCCAGCCGCGAGGGGTCCACGCCGAGCGCCGACGCGAGGGCTTCGAGGAGTACCGCGGACGGGGTACGGGCGCCACGCTCGACCGACTTCACCATGGCGAGGGAGACGTGGGACCCGCGTGCGAGGTCGGCTTGGGTCATGCGTTGGACGTGGCGCCGTGCTGCGATGCGCTGCCCGATGTGATCGGCCATGCACGCACCGTACTGCTCCGCGAAGGGGCGGGTGCGCGTTACGTCTTGACGATGCCGACCAGTTCGGTGAGTGAGTCGATCGAATAGTCCGCCGTTCGGCGCTCGCGGATCTCATCGGCCCACCAGTGGCCCCACGGGCCGCGGCGTACGTGAGCGGTCAGCAGGCCGGCCGCGCGCGCCGGGACGAGGTCGTTCGCGGGGTGATCGCCCACGTAGAGGGTCTGAGCCGCCGGGGCGCCGGACACCTCCAACACCCTTTCGAAGAAGCCCGGTTCCGGCTTGGCCACGCCCCATTCGCCGGACGTCACGACCAGGTCCGCGGGCAATCCGAGCGCGCGCAGCATCGCGCCGGCCTTCGGGCTCTGGTTTCCCGCGACGACGACACGGACTCCGGCCGCCCGGAGGGCGGAGAGGGAGGGGCGCACGTCGTCGTACAGGTCCGTCTCGTCGAGTCGCTCGCCGCGCCCTGCCGCCTCGCGGGCGGCGTACTCGGCCCGGACGTCGATGCCGGGCCGGAGCAGGCGCAGCGCGTCGGAGTTGTCGCGGCCGTCGATGACGACCGCGCCGACGAGCGCGGACAGCGTGTGCCGCGGCACGTCGAGCCAGTCGGCCCAGGCCCCCCAGTAGCGGTCATCGCGGGTCAGGGTCTCGCCTACGTCCAGGACGACGGTGCGGATCATCCGGTCAGCCTACGGGGCCCGGCCGCGAAGCCACAGAGGTCGGCCGGGATGCCCCTTGCGGCAGCCGTCGTGGGCAAGGCATGCTTCGCCGCGGCAAAGTGGGGAGGGTGTCTGTGGTGGACAAGCGGACCGTGGTGACCGCGGTGTTGTGCGCGGTGGCGGCGCTGGGTGCGTCCGCCGTGATGACGAAGGTGGTGCCGGCCGACGACGGCCAGCCCTCCGCGCATGCGAAGGCGGCACCCCCGAGGACGTCCTCCACCACCCGACCATCGCAGTCGCAATCGCCGAAACAGCCTCAGCTGTCGGCCGCTCCGGCCAGCCCGAGCCCCAAGCCCTCGGCTTCGCTCCCCAAGGCCGGTGGGGCGTCGGCCTTCGCCGGGGCCCTGTTCGAAGGCGACGTGACCGGGGACCACTTCTGTACGGCCACCGTCGTGCACAGCCCCGCGCGGAACCTGATCGTCACCGCCGGCCACTGCCTGCTCGCGGGCCGGGCCGGCGAAGGCGGAGCGGTCTTCGCACCCGCGTACGCGGACGGGCGCGCCCCGTACGGCGCCTGGAAGATCGAGGAGGTCTTCGAGGACGCCCACTGGTCCGACGGCACGGACGACGACTACGACCTCGCCTTCGCCCGCCTCGCCCCCGACGCCTCGGGCCGCAACATCGAGGACGTCACCGGCGCCGCCGTCCTGGACGCGACGGGCCGCACGGGCGAGGAGGTCACGGTGACCGGCTACCCGGCCGACCGCAAGGTCCCGCGCACCTGCACCTCGCGCGCGGTCCGGTCCACCCCGACGGAACAGCGCTTCGACTGCGCGGACTTCCCGGGCGGTACGAGCGGCAGCGCGTGGATCGCCGCCGACGGAAAGATCATCGGCATCCTGACGGGCGGCGACACGGACGACGTGTCGACCAGCACGATCCTGAACGAGTACGCGGCTGCGTTGTACGCGCGGGCGACGGGGGCTGCGGGCCCTGCGGCCGGGCCGGTCTGACCGGTCGGTCGGCGGGCGCGGGCGACGGGAGCTGCGGCGCGGCCGACCTGGCCGGTCGGGCGGGCGCCGACTGGACGACAGCCCCGTCACGGCTCAGGCGAGCAGCCCCAAGTGCACCGGCTCGGACCGGGCTTCGTCGAGCAGTTCGGCGAGGCGCGGGGGCCACAGCGGTTCGCCGAGCGTGGCGAGGTTCCGGGGCGACAGCCAGCGCCAGTGGGCCTCGGGATACTCCGGGACGGGGTCGCGGTGCGGGCCCGTCGTGACGTAGATGTGCTCGTGCTGGCGCACGGGGATGCCCTGGTGCGTGAAGTCGTGCTCCCAGGTGCAGAGCAGCCGCTGCGGCTCCAGGTCGGTCCACCCGGTCTCTTCGCGCAACTCCCGTCGCACGCACTCCTCTGGCGTCTCCCCGGGGTCTATCCCGCCGCCCGGCGGCAGCCAGTGGATGCCGACTTCGACGTTGTTCTCGCGGAACAGAAACACCGACCCGGCGGGGTTGAGTACGACAATTCTTGCTGCCTGCCGTGGAGTTCTCATCAGACCAGCGTACGACGGGGCGCGCGGCGACGGCAGTGGTGTGACGTGCGGTGACCGTGCAGCCCGGGCTCTGAATGGTCGGGTGCCTCGAAGGCGGGTGAGTGAGGACCAGCCGGACCACTGCCCGCCGACGAACTCGGCGAGGTCACCGGGCAGAGCCTGCGGGGCGCGCTCGGCCCGCTCCTGACCGATCCCGCCTGACCGATCCCGTCAGGCGGGATCGGTCAGGAG
>NZ_JAGGOW010000106.1 GCF_018614135.1 Streptomyces sp. ISL-66 | reverse complement strand
GACCTAACGGAGCCCTACTAGTTGGTTTCCTCTCCAGGTGTTCCTTCGCGGTATTGACGCTCCACCCCTTCGAGATACTGCTCGAGCGCCGGTGATTTGACCAGTTCGGTAACGACGGCTTGCACGAGCATGTCGTTGGCTTGCCGTGCCAGAGAGATCCCTCGAACCAGCAGAATTGCGCTCACAGGAAGAAGCACAAGCCACCAGAGGGTAAAGTTCAAACTCAGTACGATACTCAAGAATGCACCTGCTAGCGCCACATTAGCTCGAACATCCGATTCGCTAGCTTTTCGGTCACTTTCGCCATAGAGGTCGGTATTAACGGCGAATAGCCGTGTGCGAACTTGATCAAGGTCCGTTGCTAGGATTTCTTGCGCCCGAAAGGATTCCTTACCGAACCATTTCTCGGCATTCTCTGGCGTCGCCCCTTGAACTCTGTTGTGAACATACCTCTCAAGAGTTTTAGAAGCTGGTTTGGTTAGCAGTGGACGAAACTTCAAGATGCGATGGGGCGTAGCTAGCTCCTCCCATGCCTGCCTTCCATGAATGTCCCTCTGCACCTCCCGCCTAATCCACAGAATCGGACTGAGGACGCTCATTGCTTTCACCTCCAAAAGGGTGCCGAGCAGGTAAGCAATGAAAGTGATCACGGCAAGAATGGCAGACTTCCCAAAGAAGTCAGTGAAGCTGTAGATCTGCCGAATCTGACCTTGCGCCTGATCCCTGCCCGGAATAGCGTTGCCAGCGATCAGCCACAGGGAAATAACCCAGATGTAGCCGGTGACCAGCGGCGTCCGGATTTCACGGATGCCGGGCAGCAGTGATGCGAGCATGAAGGCATTACCTTCTTCCCATAAACACAACTTCGGACTGCCATGCCGATTATTGACTTTTAGTCAATCGACGGCCGCAGTGGCGATCGTACATGCGCGCCTTGGGCCCTGTACTGCTCAACTGGCGCGCTTAGCTCAACCGAGGTATGCCAGATACGGGGAGCGACCTGGGAGGAGGTTTTAGCATGAAGGTTCAATCAGGTCAGAAGATGTTCTTGAAGGACCCCCAGATGGGCTTTACAACGGAGGTTACTGTCGTGGAGGTCAAGCAGCCCGCCATCGGCCGCTGTGTCCTGGTGGCGGATGCGATAGGGCGGGAATCCTGGGTGAGTAAGAGGCACCTAGAGCCCGCTCCCGGGTTCCTTGATCGAGGCGGTTCAATCTTTGGACCTTGACACTCCGTCACTGCGTCACCGCCTGGGCAATCGACGCCCCCAGACCCGTGGCGAACCATCCACCACGAGCCCAGGGGGGCCCGGCCCATGGCCCAGATCCGCACCATCACCCGAAGCGGTACCCGCTTCTACTTCGACCCGGAAAAGCCTGACCTGAAGGTCCCCGGCGTCACCTCCGTCATCAGCATGTTGCCGAAGCCCTTCCTGGCTTTCTGGAACGCCAAGATGGTGGCGGAGCTTGCCGTTGACAGCCTGCCTTTCGTACAGCAGATGGCGGAGCGAGACCCGGCAGGGAGCCGTTGGCTACCTCAAGGGCGCGGCCCGCCGGTACACGAAGGCGCGCGCTGACCTGGGCTCTGACGCCCCTGACCTCTTTGAGCGGCTGATCCGCGGTGTTAGTAGCTGCTGGCGGACACGACCGACCACGCGTCGCCAACCAGTTGCTTAAGGCTGGACCGCTCCGGCTTCCATCCGAGATCAGTGGTGATCCTCGAGATGTCGGCCACCAGACGCGGCGGCTCGGGCTGCGGGGGGCGGTGCACTACGGGCACCTCCCTTCCGGATACCCGTTCAACCGCAGCCACGATCTCCCGCATGCTCGCCGCGGTGGCACCTACGTTGTAGACCCGGTACGGGACAGAGGTGTCGGCCTCAAGAGCCAGCACGTATGCGCGCGCCAGGTCGTCTACGTGAACGAAGTCCCGGACTGCATCGCCGTCTCCGTTCATCTCAAGGTGCGGGTAGCGGCCGGCCGCCACAGCGACCGCCTTCGGAATGATGCGGCTCTCGTCCGAGTCCCCCACGCCGCTGACGGCGCCCGAGATGTTGAAGCACCGCAGGCTCACGGCCTTGACTCCTCCCGCCTCCGCTCGGGCCCGGAGTGCTTCATCTGCGGCCAGCTTCGACGTCCCGTAGGGATTGCTCGGAGCGGGCACGGTGTCCTCGCCTATGGGCTGCTGCTCGGGTGCTCCGTAGACCGCCGCCGTAGAACCAAGGATGACCGTAGGGGGCTCCAAGCCTGCCGAGGTGGCAACCAGCGCGTCGAGCAGCGTCACCGTGCCGCCAGCGTTGACGGCCTGGTACTCCTCCGGCTGCTCGAAGGATTCGCGGACTCGGGTCAGAGCCGCGAGATGGCAGACGGCCTGGACACCGTCGAGAGCCGCTCGCAGGGCCGCCTCATCCCTGATGTCGCCGTGGAAGACCTGGGACACCGGCAGCTCCGGCAGGGGGGCATCAGCCGGCCGATGCGTGAGCACCACGGTTTCGTGGCCTGCCTCGGCGAGCCGTCGTACAACCGCGTTGCCCACGAATCCGTAGGCGCCGGTCACAAGTACGCGCACTGATCTCCCTCTCAGCCCAGAATGAGCCCGCGATGCTGCCACGCCAGGTCGAGGCACGCAGCGGCGGCGGATGCCAGGGGTTCATTGTCCAGTAGGCGCCGGATGTTGGCCTCGGTGAACTCAATCCCGGCGCTGCTGTCGCCAGGCGGCCGGGCGACGACCGTGCCCTCGGAATTCCGGGACACCATCCCGGAGAAGACGGAGTCGTACACGTCGGAGTCGATGACCACCACGCTGAGGATCTCGCCGGCCAGCGTGAGCGGGTCCAGACCGATCCCGAAACAGTAGGGGCGCACCTTGCCGTCGCGGCGAGCCTGGTTGAGGGTTCGGAACGGTTCGGTGGAGTCGTAGTCGATCGGCTCGCCACTGCTGCCGTCGGCCTCGGGGTCCCCGAGGAACTCCTCCGCGTACTCCCGGAGCACGTTGCGCCAGAGGTTGAAGTCATTCGACTGGTCCCAGGGCATCACCGATGAGGGTTGGAAGACCCCGGCCGGCATGACGTGGTAGTTCCCGCCGGCCAGCGCCACGTTGCTCGCGGAACGGTGGTGGAGCGGAAACGAAGCGCCTTCGGGGCCGAGCCGAATGGTCAGGGTGTCGATGGACGGCAGCAACACCCTGTGGCCGAGGTCGAAGGGATCTCCGACCAAACCTCGGAAGGGAAGTTCCGCCCAGCTCGGCTCGCTGATCCACCCCGGGTCGCTACCGGTCTTCAGCCAGGCACTCGCCAGCTCGTGGGCCACCCCTTCGCAGACGTCAGCCATGTCGAAGTAGGTCGTGTAGCCGAAGGACAGCTTGGGGTGCCCCTCCGCTTGGGCAACATCCAGCAGTCGGAAGCTCGGTCGATTGACGAACAGCGACGGGCGGTCGATCATCCGGATCGCCTGCGTGTAGCGCTCGAACTTGGTGCCCTGAGGGGCGAGGGGCCGGACGCCCTCAGACTCCTTCTCCCGCCCCGTGATTTCCGGTGGACTGGTCTGTGTCAGCCAGGCCAGCGCGATGTCTGCGAAGTCGACCGGTGCGGGCCACATCCACGACTCGCGGGTGAGCACCGGACTGTTGCCTGCACGGCCGAGATCCGGATACAGCCGGGCTGCGGCCTTCGTGAGGTCCGCCCGGTGTCGGTTGAGCTCGCGACGTGTCATGCGCCAACGACGTTGGTCGTCCACTGCGGCGAGCGGACCCCCTTTGGCCGGGTCGCCCGGGGGGACCGCGACCGTGGCCACAGCTTCGGCCGACGGGAGCAAGCCGAGCTCATCCTCCGGAAGCGCCAGTGCACGAGCCAGCCTGCGGAGTTCGTCCATGTCTCGGATACTTCGCTTACCGCGTTCGAGCAGGGACACGTAGGACTGGTCGTAACCGAGCAGATCGGCTAGATCCTGCTGCTTGAGCTTGTGGAGTGCCCGGTACGCCTTGAGAACGTCGGCCAGATTCGAGCCGTCGGGAGGGGTGGCCCGCTCCGTATCGCTGGCGAGCCAGTGGGGCGACGGGTCGGCTGATACGGCGCGCACGGGGCTGCCTGAGGCTCCAGGGCCTACGGCCCTGCGGCAGGGACTGCACACGGTATCGGTGTTGCTTCGGCCCAGCTTCGTGCCGCACCTGGCGCAGAGAGACGGTGCGGGCGGGGCAACAGTCATGAGCTTCTGGATCCCTTCGAGGGAAGGCGGTGGCTCCAACGGCGTGACTGAGCAACTTGGTTGAACAGTCCACTGCCCGACTAGACCGCCTTCAAGACTATGGACTCGCAATGCAGACGGCAGCGGTTCAAGACGATCCGAGCTCGCCAGATGCGGCGACAGCAGGAGTGCCGCCACGGGACAGCGCCCGGGATGGTTCAGAAAAGGCACCCCCGGCCGGGCATGGGGTCCTATATTTGCGCGCGCGGCCCTGGCGACCTCGTCGGCCAGGGCGGCAGTAGCAGCTCGATCAGTGCCCACAAGTCGTCGTCCACGATCCAAGGCCGATTACTCACACCATCCCGAACGGCCGAATCGTCACACCAGTTACGCCCGACCAGTGCATCTCACCAAGATCCCGTTACGAGCTCTATGAGCCGATGACCTTATTTGGCGGGCCATCGAGCCGTGTCGTTCACGAATCAGTCCAAGCTGGGTCACTATGGGGCCATGCCGTGGAATCCCGTATTGATCGACTCAGAGATTTTGGCTGTGCATGCAGCTTTTTTGAACTTCGATAGGATTATCTACTTCGCCGGTAGCCAATATGATGCCCAAAAGCCTACAGGGATCGAAAATACTCGCCTCTACAATTGCGGCACAGGCGAAGTATCGAAAGTGGTGGGCGGCCCTGGATTTGATCTCTTCTGCTGTGGGCACGCCCTAAGTGCGAACGGTACGCTTCTGGCGGCTGGCGGGACTGCCGCCTATGAGCAGGCCTCGGGTCCTCATGCCACTCACTGGCCAGGGACGCGTGGCGCGGCTGTCGTGAGATATAAGCCGCCAAGTGCAGCTAAGTGGGTCAATATTGCCCCGCTTAATCGTGGTATTCAGGACCCCCACTCGGAGTCTGAGGAGACAGGCGGACGGTGGTACCCCACTCTTCTCACCCTAGGCAACGGTGACATCCTTGCGCTAAGCGGCCACCCAGGGGATGGTGATCTTGAACACAACAATTTCATCCCAGAGGTTTTTCAGCCTTTTCCTTGGCCGGATGGAGAATGGCATCGGCTGGGAAGCTACTCTAACGCGGCGCAACGCCAGCTGTTCGACAATCACAGAACAACGTTTTATCCCCGTGCGCATCTCCTCCCAACAGGAGATGTCGTATTCACGACGATGACAGAGCTCAACCGCCGGACCGTCAGTATGACCGTGAAAGATAACCCATGGTCGGCAACATTTCACGACGTGTGTCAATTCACGCCAGTCAACGGTCCTGACTACAACAACGTCGGGTTCCGGGAGACTTCGGTGCTTCTACCGCTGCTGGCAGGGGAGCAGTACCAGCGCCGTCGTGTGCTAATCGCTGGTGGAAAAGATGCCTGGATTTTGGATCTAAGTGACTGGGAGCCAGGGAAAACTCCACCAGATGCCCTCCAATGGGAGCGGACCGAACGCGCATTGTCCGGACATCCACGGCGCATGTCCGGTAACGCCGTGCTACTCCCCACCGGAGAAGTCCTATTCGTTGGAGGCGTGAAGGGAACGATCGAAGGATTGGAGAAGGACTCCACCGGTGTTCAGACTCCCGAGGTCTTCGATCCTCATACCAACAAATGGACTGCGCTCACGGCACCCAAAGAGCGGGCGAAGGTCGTCCGAAATTATCACTCGGTCGCCCTGCTCATGCGAGATGGTCGCGTGTGGACTGCCGGGTCATGCCACGACGGCGCATCCGGGCTAATTAATGCCGAAATGCGCATCGAGATTTACGAGCCGTGGTATTACGGGAACCCGAACAGACCGGAGATCCTCGCTGCCCCAGACCGCTTCACTACTGGCGACCAGTTCGTTCTTCGCACCACTCAAGCGACTGAAATTCGAGGTGTCGCCATGGTGCGTGCAGGCTCATGCACGCACGCATTCAATGCTGATCAGCGTTACGTGTCAATGGCGTTTCATCACGAAGGAAGCAACATTCTGATCGTAACTGCGCCACCCAACGGAAACATCGCGCCGGCTGGCATCTACTTCCTCTACACAATCAACGATCAAGGTTTGCCGTCGGAGGGTATCACCATCTACCACAACACGGACCCGGCTTCAGATACAGAGGGATCGTGGGACGCCTTGTTTCAGACGTGAGGTCGCTCGCTCGCTGAAAGGGCTCTTGGGCGCAGGCAGTGATTTCGACCCAGAAGGTCCACGTGGAGAGGCGCAAAGATCCCTCGTGCCGCCCTCTGAGTAAGGAAGGGCGCAGGTCAGTACATCAACATCCCCGGTATCTCCGGCGTGCGTCAGATCCTCTCCCGCAGTGGCACGACGCTTACGCTCACGGCAGCACGCACCAGGGCTCCGGACCGTCGGCGCGGTTCGGGGTCCTGGTGCGTGCCGTGCCGGTCAGCGGGCGGCGGCCCGCTGCTACCTCTCTCCTTTAGTAGACGTGAAGACACCCGAGCGGCAGCCTGGCTCGGCTCAGGCGGGTGTCTAACTGAGTGACAACCAGTACGAGGGCTGACGGACGTCCACGGACGATCACGGACCTCCGCCGCAGGTCAGCAACGTAGAATGGGCAGCTCGCTCATTGGCCCGGAATGCTTCGGGACGAAGAGGTCGTGGGTTCAAATCCCGCCACCCCGACTTCGTAAGACCAGTCAAGGGCTTGATCCGCATCGCGGGTCAGGCCCTTCCTGCGTCTCCGGAGATCGTTTGGGAGAAATCTGGGAGAAGATCTTGGTCGGCTCCTCCCAGGAACCCGGGCAGCCTCCGCCTTCTCCGCGTGCCCGCCTGCCGGTTGGGATGGGCCCGCGGTCCGTTCCCGCGGTCTTCACTCGCGTCCCCGTCCGTCCATGAGAGCGGCGAAGGACCCCAGCGGGTAGGCCGGGGTCCTCTCGAGTTTCGCGGGGATGGGTCAGTGGCTGGTGAGTTCGCCGGTGAGTTTGCCGTGGAGGTCGGCGCTGGGGTCGTTCAGGCCGATGATCTCCACGCTCTTGCCGCGCTGGGCGTACCTGGTCTCGATGGCGTCCAGGGCGGCGACCGAGGAGGCATCCCAGATGTGGGCTGCGGACAAGTCGATGACGACCTTGTCAGGGTCGGTGGCGTAGTTGAACTGGCTGACCAGGTCGTTGGAGGAGGCGAAGAACAGTTCACCCGTCACGGAGTAGACGACGCTGGTGCCGTCGGGGTCGGTGACGGCGGTGACGTTGGCGAGGTGGGCGACGCGCTTGGCGAAGATGACCATCGCGGTGACGGAGCCGACGACGACGCCGATGGCAAGGTTGGAGGTGGCGACCACGCAGATCACGGTGATGACCATGACGGCGATCTCTCCGGCGGGCATCCGCTTGAGGGTCTTCGGCGCGATGGAATGCCAGTCGAACGTCGCAAACGACACCATCACCATCACCGCGACCAGGGCGGCCATCGGGATGTCGGAGACGACCGGGCCGAAGGCGATGCACAGCACCATCAAGAACACGCCGGCCAGGAACGTCGACAGGCGGGTGCGGGCACCGGACACCTTCACGTTGATCATGGTCTGGCCGATCATGGCGCAGCCGCCCATGCCGCCGAAGAATCCGGTGACGATGTTGGCGATGCCCTGGCCGATCGACTCGCGGGTCTTGGAGGAGTGGGTGTCGGTGATCTCGTCGACGAGCTTGGCCGTCATCAGCGACTCCATCAGGCCGACCAGCGCCATCGCGAACGCGTACGGGGCGATGGTGGTCAGGGTGTCCATCGTGAACGGCACGTCCGGTAGGCCCGGCACGGGCAGCGAGGACGGCAGGGCGCCCTTGTCACCGACAGTCGGTACGGCGATGCCGGCGGCGACCGTGATGACGGTCAGGATGACGATGGAGACCAGCGGGGCCGGGATCACGGTGGTGACCTTCGGGAAGAACACCATCAAGGCCAGGCCAGCCGCGATCAGCGGATACACGGGCCAGGGGACGTCGTGCATCTCGGGGACCTGGGCCATGAAGATCAGGATGGCGAGGGCGTTGACGAAGCCGACCATCACCGAGCGCGGCACGAACCGCATCAGCTTCGCCACCCCCAGCGCGCCGAGCGCGACCTGGATGACGCCGGCCAGGATGACCGCGGCGACCAGGTAGCCGAAGCCGTGCTCACGGTTCAGCGGGGCGATCACCAGGGCGACGGCGCCGGTGGCGGCGGAGATCATCGCCCGCCGTCCGCCGACGATCGAGATGACCACGGCCATGGTGAACGAGGCGAACAGGCCGACCGCCGGGTCGACACCGGCGATGATCGAGAACGAGATCGCCTCCGGGATCAGCGCGAGCGCGACGACCAGGCCGGCGAGGACCTCGGTGCGCCAGACCTTCGGGTTGCTCAACCAGTCGGGGCGCAGGCCGCGCAGCCGCTCGGCGGGAGTCACTACGGAAGAAGACAAGGAGACGAGTACCTGTCGTGCTCGGGCACACCCCACTGGCAGGCCGGGGCGTGCGGGAGAACGCGGAGGAACCGGGCCGGCACCCCGCGGACGGCCCGCCAGGAGCGGGCCGGAAGTCGAAGAAGCGACGGAGCCGGGAGCCTGCGCGCAGGCGCAGCCGAGCGGCTCACATCGAGGGGCGAAGCGTCACGGCGGGCAGGCGGCGGCGATCGGCTTCATGGGCTCGCGCACGCTCTCTCCTGCAAGAATCGGATCTTCGCCGGGGGCGCCATCGGCCCCGGAACGGCAGTCGCGGGGCAGCCGGGCCGCCCTCGCCATCAGCAACTCTACCCTAACGTTAGAGTAGGGGTCGGTGGGGTCGCACGGGACGCGGTCCCGGCAGGACGAGAAGGGCCAGGACTACGGGCGTGGACGACAAGCACATGCAGATCGGCGAAGTCGCCGCGCGGACGGAGCTGTCCCTGCGCACCATCCGGCACTACGAGGAGACCGGCCTGGTCATCCCCTCGGCCCGCTCCCAGGGCGGCTTCCGCCTATACACCGAGACCGACGTCGCCCGGCTCATGGTCATCCGCCGCATGAAGCCGCTCGGCTTCTCCCTGGAGCAGATGCGCGACCTCCTGGACGCCACCGACCGCCTGGACGGCGACGATCACCTCGACGCCGACGAACGAGAGGTCCTGCTGGGCCGCGTGCGCGAGTACGAGCAGGCCGCCACCGAACAGGTCGACAAGCTCCGCGTCCAGCTGGTCCGCGCAGAGGACTTCGCCGCCACCCTCCGCACCCGCCTGGGCCAGAACACCTCCGTCGCCCTGTCCTGACCCACTCGTTCGCCGGGCCGCCCGCGGCTCGGGTTCAGCGCCTGCTGTCGCCGGGGGGCAGTTCGACTACGTGGGCGACCTCGACAGGGTCGTCATCAATCTCTCGGGCGCCCTCAGCGGGAAGCTCCGCCGGGCAATGACCTTGGGGCCCGCTTCCCCCGAAGCGGGCCCCAAGGTCGGAGTGCGGGTGCGGCTAGCCGGTGATTTCGATCTTCCCGTTGGCCGGGGCGGGGGCAGGAGAGGGGTCCTGCTTCGGGGCGGTGAGGCCCTTGAGGAGCTGGGCCAGGTCGACGCCGGTGGTGGAGCCGAGCAGTTCCATGCCCTGGGCGACGTTGTCGGCGACGGTGCGAGAGAGCTTGCTCGCGCCGTCCGTGGAGATCACGGTCATCTTGTCGATGGCGGAAAGCGGCTCGGCGGCCTTGGCCACCACCTGCGGCAGCACCTCGACCATCATCTGGATCATCGCCGCGTCGCCGTAGCTCTCGAAGGCGTCCGCCTTCTTCTGCATCGCCTCCGCTTCGGCCGAGCCCCTGGCCAAGATGGCCGCCGCGTCCGCGTCGCCTTCCAGGCGTACGGCTTCCGCGATCGCCGCACGCCGGGCGCGCTCGGCCTCTCCGCGCTTGGCGCCCTCGATGGCCTCGGCCTCTGCCAGTGCGGACCGGCGCTGCTTCTCGCCCTCGCCGGTCAGACGCGCCCGCTCGGCCTCGCCCTGGGCAGCGGCGATTGCGGCGAGCCGTTCGGCCTCGGCCTGCTTGACCCGGGCCACGCGCTTGGCTTCTGCCTCCTGCTCGGCCTGGTAGCGGCGGGCGTCGGCGGGCTTGCGTACCTCCGTGTCGAGCTGGCGATCGGTCAGAGCGGCCTGTCGCTCGGCGACCTTTTCCTGCTCCGCCAGGATCTGCTGCTGCCGGTCGGCCTCGGCGAGCGGGCCGGCGGCGTTGGCCTGAGCGGCTGCAGCGTCGGTCTCGGCCTTGATCTCGGCCTGACGCAGGTACAGGGTCCGCTGGGCGACCGCGATCTCTTCTTCGGCCTTCAGGCGTGCCTGCTCGGCTGCCTGGCGGGAGTTGGCCTCGGCGATGTCCGCTTCCTGCTTGGCGCGGGCCGCTTCGGGGCGGCCGAGGTCTTCGAGGTAGGAGCCCTCGGTGGTGATGTCCTGGATCTGGAAGGCGTCCAGGACCAGGCCCTGGCCGGACAGGCTGGCCTCGGCCTCCTCCGCGACCTGGCCGGCGAACGCGGCCCGGTCGCGGATGATGTCCTCCACCGACATCCGGCCCACGATGGCGCGCAGCGCGCCGGAGAGCACTTCCTGGGTGAAGCCGACGATGCCGTCCTGCTGCTGGAGGAAGCGCTGCGCGGCGGCGCGGATGGCGTCCTCGGCGCCGCCGACCTTGACGATCGCGACACCCTCCAGGTTGGCCTTGATGCCGCGCAGGGTGACCGCCCCGCGGACGGCTACCGGGATGTGACGGCTGGACAGGTCGAGGGTGTAGCGCTGCTGGACGAAGGGGACGACGAACACGCCCCCGCCGACCACGACCTTCTGGCCGCTGTTGTCGGTCGAGATCCGTCCGGTGTCGGGGTCGGTGGAGCTCTTGCCGCGCCGGCCGGTGATGATGAACGCCTCGCTGGGGCCCGCGACCTTGTAGCGGGTGACCACGACGAGGGCGAGCAGGACGAGGAGTACGACGACTCCCACGACCGCCATGACGACTGGGCTCATGATGAATCCCCCCTGCCTCCCCCTCGGGGGCAGATCGGTAATGGATGAACGGGTCGCTGAAGAGGTGGCTGAACGGGTCGCTGAACAGGTGGATGAACGCGTGGAGGGCGGTCTCAGTGCTCGACGGCGCGGACGCTGACGGAGGTGGATGACGGTGCGGCCGTGACCCACACCTCGGCGCCACGTTCCAGCGGGCCGTCGGCGGTCGCGGCGTACTTCACCGGCTGCCCGGCCAGGCGCAGGAGGACCTCGCCGTAGCCGCTCGCCGGAATGGCGGTCACCACGGTCCCCGTCGATCCCACGAGGTCCTCCTGCCGGGGCGCGGCCCCGCTGATGTCCCTCAGCAGGGCCCGGCTCAGCCGGTACGTCGCCCAGCCGGCCCCCGCGCCCGCGAGGGCTCCGGCGGCGGTCGCCGCTCCCGGCCCGAGTCCCGTCGACCCGAGCACGATCGCCCCCGTGAAACCGAGCATCGAGACGAAGCCCGCGACCACCGGGAGCGACAGCCAGCCGTCGAACAGTCCGTCCAGAGCGCCGTCTAAGACGCCCTCCAGGACTCCGTCGAACACCAGCGAGGCGGCCAGCAGCACGATCCCCGCAATGCCGAGACCGAGGAACAAGCCCATGAGCACCTCCCCGCGTGGCTGGCGTTTCCGCCGGACATCGGGATCGTGCCACCGCGACCCGACCGCGCACATTGCCTGCCTTCGGCAATCTTTACGCTGCTTTAACGCACCGGGACCGAGGCGTGGCAGCCGGGATCAGGCCCGGGTTCAGGCCCGGGATCAGGCCCGGGTTCAGGCCCGGGTTCAGGCCCGGGTTCAGGCCCGGGTTCAGGCCCGGGTTCAGGCCCGGCCCAGGCCCGGGTTCAGGCCCCGCCCCCGGCCCCGCCCGGCCAGCCCAGCAGGCGCGCGCCGATGACCGCGGTCTGAAGGGTGTACCGGTTCACGGGGTCGGTCGGGTCGGCGCCGGTGAGGGTCCGGATGCGCTCCAGCCGGTAGCTCAGCGCCCGCACGCTCAGCGACAGGCGGCGGGCCGCCTCGGTCGCCACGCAGCCGCTGTCGAAGTAGGCGGTGAGCGTGTCGATGAAGGGCTGGGCGCCGCCGCGCCCGTTGCGGAGCGGGCCCAGCACGCTCTCCACCAGGTCGGCCATGGCCTGGCGGTCCCGGGTCAGGACCGGGTAGACCAGCAGGTCGGCGGCGTGCAGTACCGGTCCCTCCAGCGCCATCCGCTCTGCCAGGTCGAGGGCGTTGAGGGCCTCCTCGTAGGAGTGGACGACCCCGCCGGCCCCCTGGTGGGAACGGCCTATGGCGACCCGCCCGCCACCGGTGGCGGCGTACGCCTGCTTCGCGAAGAAGGCGAGCACGTCCGGCTGGTCGCCGGGGGCCACGCAGATCAGCCGGCCGTCCTTCGTGGTCAGCAGGATCTGCCGGTTGCCGAACCGGGCCAGGACGGTCTCCTCGATCCCCCGGGCCACGGGGTAGCCGTCACCGTACGGCTCCGGGCCCTGGGCCACCGCGACCGCGTGGGCCTGCGACAGGCGCAGCCCGAACCGCGCGGCCCGCTCCGCCAGCCTCCCCAGGTCACTGCGCCCGTACAGCAGGTCGTCGACGAACTCCCGGCGTGCGGCCTCCTCCTGACGCACCGCCTGGTGCTGCGCCCGCTCGTACCCCTCCGCGAAGGCGTCCACCGCCTGCTCGACAGCGGCCAGCAGCGGACCCACGGACCCGGACGCCACCCGCGGCTGCAACTCCCGCGCCGCGGCCAGATGGTCCCGGATGAGCCCGCGCAGGGCCAGTCCCGCCTCCGCCGCCCGCGTGCCCTGCGCCCTGCGGGACTCCAGCTCGGCACGGGTGAGCCGACGACCCGTGACGCAGGCGTCGAGCAGGATTTCGGCGTACCCGGCCATGTGCTCCGGCGGTGCGGCGCCCTCGGCCATGGCTCTCCCCCGATCTGACGGCTCCATGACGACTCAATGACTACTCAATGACGCGTCTCTGCCGCTTCCTTGACGCGTCCTCGACGCGGGGACAAGGGTGACATGCGCTGAGGGCCGCGCCGCCACCGGCATCAGGGCGACGTCAAGGCTGCCGGTCACCGGCAATGCGCCGCCGTACGCGTCCTCCTGACGCGTTCACCGCGCGTCGGGCTCCAGGAGGCGGGCACTGGTCCGACCGAGGAGTTCGGCGAGGCCGCGGCGGGTGGCGGCCAGGACGACGCGGTCCTCGGCCTTCAGGACGTAGCCGGGGTGCAGCTGCCAGACCAGCCCTGGACGCCGAGCGGGGTCCTCCGTGCGGGCGGATGCCAAGTCGGGGCGACGGTCCTCGGGAGACGCCGTGTCGAGGGCGATCACCCGCCAGGCGCCGGGGCGGAAGGATTCGGCGATGGTGCGGCCCTCCAGTCGCGGGTAACCGGCCACGTCGACGGCGGCGAACAGCAGCACCCGGCGCTCCACCGGGATCGCGCCGAGGATCTGCCGGCCCATCATCGCCCCGGCGAAGGCGGGGGCGGCGAGGTGGGTGACACTGCGGCTGCGGGTGAGGCCGGCCGGGTGGGCGGCGCGCAGGGTGCGGTAGACGGCGGTCGCGAAGTCGTCCTCGTACAGGCGCAGTACGACCCGCAGATCCGGTGTGACGGCGCGGGCGTACAGCGCGGCTTCCAGGTTCGTGGTGTCGGAGCTCGTCAGCGCGAGCAGCGCGTGCGCCCGGTGGACGCGGGCGGCCTCCAGTACGCCTTCGTCGGTGACGTCTCCCAAGATCACGGGGACGTGCAGTCGGCGGGCCAGGGCGAGGCCGCGGGCCTGTGGGTCGGACTCCACGCACACCACCGGGATCTCCAGTTCCCGCAGTCGCGCCAGGACGCGGGTCCCGATCTTGCCCAGCCCGAGGAGCACGACGTGGCCGGACAGCCCGCGGGGCGGGCGCCGCAGGACCGTCGCGGTGCGGAACGCGCCCAGCGCCTCCAGTGCGGCCGCCACCAGGACCGGCAGCAGGAGCAGGCCGACGAAGCCGGCCAGGATCTGGAGCACCTGCCGCTCGGCCGGCTCCTCCACCGCCGGGTCGTTGATCGCGAAGATGTCGAGCAGGGTGATGTACGCCGCGTGCAGGGGGTGGTCGCCCGTGGTCAGCCAGGACGCCACCGCGAGCGCGGCCAACGCCGCCGTGATGCCGGCCAGCGACCAGCGCAGCCGCCGCGAGAACAGGGAGGCCACCGGCAGCGACGCCGCGCTCAGCCGCGACGCCGCCCGTGCCTGTCCCGCATGGGCCACTGCCTCCAGGGCTACGATGCCCCGCCCCGTCGCGGCCGCCACCTGGCGGTCATCGGGCAGCAGCTGCGGCCCCCGTTCGCCGCTGAACTCGGCGCCCTCGCTGCCGGCCGGGTCGTTGGACGTGGCCGACAGCAGAGCGAGCGTGCACAGCCCGGGGTCGGCCACCTCGCCCCGCCCCGGAGGCGTACGCTCCACCGCGCGCAGCAGCAGCCCGTCCGCCTGGACCACCTTGCTGGTCCCGGCGATCGCGCTGGCCGCGAGCGCGGGGGCGGCCGTGTCGGCGTCCGACAGCACCGTCGTGGAGGAGTCCAGCTCGCGCAGGTCGGTGCCCGGTTCGGCGACGATCGCCGCCTGGTCGAGGAGCTCCTCCAAGTGCTGGCCGAGCTTGCGGTTGTAGAGCCGGATCACCAGCTGCAGCCTTGGGTTGAGCCGGCGGGCCACCAGGGCGGCCCGTACGTTCGTGTCGTCGTCCTCGTAGACGAGCGCCAGCGCGGCGGCCCCGGCCACCCCCGCGGCGGCCAGCACCTCCTCGTCCGGCTCCGCCGCCTCCAGGACCCGCAGCTCACTCGCCGCCGGCCGCTCCCCCGCCGGTACGCGCATCCGGGCCGACGGGACCCACGCGAGCAGCCCGCGCCGAGACGGCCGCCGCACGGCGAACGGCTGACCGCTCGCGGGCGGCACCACGAGCGTCACCCGTTCCTCGTAGACCTCCTGGAGCTCGGCGGCCAGCCTGCGGCCGAGCCCGTCGTCACCGCATACGACCATCCGGCCCGCGGCATCGGGAAGTTGAGCGTGTTTGTGAGTCTCCACGGCCCCAGGATGCCTTGTGGCGTGCGCGGTTACGCCTCGGCTCCGTACGGGCGATGCGGTGGGCCGGTCCCGCGACCCCTTGCCACGCGGGGCCCGTTCCCTGAAACTGACGGCTCGTCAGTTACGTCCTCAGGGATACGCGAGGGAAGGAACCGGGGATGCAGACCATCTGGCTCGGCGGGCCCGAATGGGTCGCCGTTCTGCGGATCGGGCTCGGGCTGTGGTGGCTGGAGAGCTGGCGGCACAAGGACAAGAAGGACTGGTTCGGCGGAGGCGGCATCCGCTGGGCGGCGGGCGTGGCCGCCGAGCACCGCTGGGGGTTCGTCACCCGCGGCTTCGACCTCGTCGTGAGGCCCTATCCGCGTTTCATGGCCTACCTCGTCGCCTACGCGGAACTGGCCCTCGGGCTCGGCCTCATCGCCGGCTTCCTGACCCCGATAGCCCTAGTCGCCGGACTGCTGCTCAACCTGATCTACCTCGTCCTGATGATCCACGACTGGGGCGAGCAGGGGCAGAACCTGATGATGGCCCTGATCTCCGTGGCCGCGTTCTTCGCGGTGGGATGGCAGGTCTGGTCCCTGGACAACGCACTGGGACTGTTCTGATCCGTCTGAACAGACCAGAACAGACCAGAACAGACGAGAGCAGACGAGAGCAGATCGGATCTGACCGATAGCACGGACAGCCGGCCGACCGCCCCCAAAACCCGGGGCGGCGGGCCGGGACGGTGTCAGCCCTGCCGGTCCAGCGGGTTCGCCGCGATCCGCTCCTTCGCCCCGCCCGCCACATAGGCCGCCGCCGCGCACTGCGGCTTGCGCACGGCCTGGTCCGCGACCAGCGCGAAGAACGCGTCACCGAAGCCCAGACGCGGGTATTCGGCGAGCAGTCCGGCGGTGAAGGCCGGGTCGAAGTCGGCCAGGCCCAGCCCGGAGACGTCCGCGCTCGTGCCGACCTGGAGCAGGTGGCTCTCCACGTCCTCGGCGGCCGTCACGTCGTCCCGCATGTGCAGGACGATGATCTCCTCGGCGCGCGCCCGCCGCTCCGCCGGCCAACCCAGTCCCGCCGTGAGGACCCGGGCCACGTGCCCGCCCGCCTCCTCGAAGGGCAGCGTGTGGCTGTCGAACGGCGCGGTCAGGCCGAGGTCGTGCGCCAGCGCGCTGACGTAGAGGAGCTCCCGGTCGTACGAGAGACCGTGGCGGTCCGCGTACTCGGCCGCGAAGGCGTACGAGCGGACGGAGTGGTTCAGCAGCGCCCCGTCCGCGTACTCGGCGGCGATCTCCCGCGCGGCCCGGCCGGACGGAGTGTCAAGCGCCCATGCCGCGGCGGTCATGGGGGTCGCAGGAGTCAAAGGAGTCATGCCGGTCAGCCTAAGGGCTGTCCCGTAGTGGGGCGGCCGGTCACATCCGCCGGGTGAAGTCCACCTCGGAGGGGCCGCGCTCTCCCGGCCAGGCCAGCAGGCGGGCCGGAGCCGCCGGGGTCTCGGCGAGGACGGTGCCGCGCGAGACGACGTAGCGCGGGCGGACCTGGCGGCGGACCGCCTCGGTGGGCGAGTCGGCCGGCAGGAGGACGAAGGAGGCCGGGGCGCCCTCGGTGATGCCGTACTCGCGGGGCGTCAGGCCGAGGACGCGCGCGGCGCGCTCCGTCACCATCTCGAAGGCCACCGGGATCTCGTCGGCTCCCGTGAGCTGGGCGGCGTAGATCCCGACGAGGGCGGTCTGGAGCGGGTTGCCGGTGCCCAGCGGGTTCCAGGGGTCCATCACGTCGTCGTGGCCGAAGGCCACGTTCACTCCCGCCGCCAGCATCTCCTTGACCTGGGTGAGGCCGCGGCGCTTGGGATAGGCGTCGAAGCGTCCCTGGAGGCCCAGGTTGGCGAAGGGGTTGGAGACGAGGTTGATCCCGGAACGCGACAGCAGACGCTGGAGTTTGAAGCTGTACGCGCCGCCGTAGGAGCCCATGGCCGTCGTGTGCGAGGCCGTCGCGCGCTCGCGCAGCCCCGAGCGCAGCGCGAGGGTCGCCAGCACCTCCACGAACCGGGAGTGCTCGTCGTCGATCTCGTCACAGTGCGCGTCGACGGGCAGGCCCCGTTCCTCGGCCAGCGCGAAGGCGAGGGACAGCGAGGCCACCCCGTCCTCGCGGGTGTCCTCGAAGTGCGGGATCGCGCCGACGACGTCCGCGCCGCGCCGGACCGCCTCGCGCAGCAGCGCCGCGCCGTCGGGGAAGGAGACGATGCCCTCCTGCGGGAAGGCGACGATCTGCACGGTCATGACGTCCCGGACCCGGTCGCGCACCTCCAGCAGTGCGTCGAGCGCGGTCAGCGCGGGGTCGGTGACGTCGCAGTGGGTACGGACGTGCAGGACGCCCTGCGCCGCCTGCCAGCGCAGCACCTCGGTGGCCCGCGCGACGACGTCCTCGTGGGTCAGGGTCCGCTTGCGCTCGCTCCAGCAGGCGATGCCCTCCCAGAGCGTCCCGGAGGCGTTCGCGCGCGGCTCTGCGGCCGTCAGGGCGGTGTCGAGGTGGATGTGCGGCTCGACGAAGGGGGCGCTGAGGAGGCCGCCGTGGGCCTCGATCAGCACCCCCGTCGCCGGTGGTTCCTTCTGGTCGTCGTACGGGATCACGCGCGCGATCCGGCCGTCCTCCGCGACCTCGACGTCGTACAGGCCTTCGCTGTGCAGCAGCCGGGCGCCCCGGACGATCATCCGCATGGCGCCACCCTACGACCGCGGGGACCGCACCGGGCCGCGCGAAATCCCCGTTCCCCTCCGCGTGGAGGGGAACGGGGACGGGAAGGGCGACGGGAACGGGGGCCGTCGGACCGCGGTCAGCGGCGGAGCGCCGGGTTCAGTCCTTCTCGAACGGCGAGCGCACCGGGAAGTAGGCGTTCAGGAACGCGCGCAGCACGCGGTCCTGCTCGTCGACCGGCACGGCCGCGTCGGCCGACTCCCCGATGCAGAACACGCTGTGGCTGCGGGTGGCCAGCAGGCGGCTGAGCCGCGTGTGGTGCTCGTAGTTGCCCGCGTTGATGAACGAGCAGGTGATCGTCGACGGCATCGCCCGGCCCGTCAGGTAGCCGTAGTGGTGGTGCAGCGACGAGGTGACGGACAGGTCCGTCGACGCCCGGAACCTGCTCGCCGCCGTGGCCCCCATCTCCTCGGGGAACTCCTCGGCGATCGCCTGGAGCACACTGCGCCGCAGCGGGTGCGGCGTGTGCAGGAAGCCGTGGGTGGCGGTGCGGCCGAACTTCCGCTCGAGCAACGTGCGGTTGTTCTTGGCGGCGGCGAAGTAGCCCTCGTCGGTCTCGGCCAGCTCGACGGGCGGGATGGCGGTGGGCGACCGGAAGAAGTGGCTCATGCCGTTGCTGGCGAAGAACGAGGACGGCTTGAGCGGGCGGCCCATGAACACGTCGTCGTTGAGGTAGAGGAAGTGCTCGGAGAGGCCGTCGATGCGGTGCAGCTGGCTCTCGATGGCGTGCGAGTTGAACGTCGGCAGCACGGACGGGTCGGCGAATATCTCGCGGTGGCTGACGACCTTGATCCCGGGCTGCTCGGTGTCCAGCCAGTCCGGCGTCTGGTCGTCGGTGACGAGGTACACGTTGCGGACCCACGGGGCGTACATGGCCAACGACCGCAGGGAGAAGCGCAGCTCGTCGCGGTTGCGGAAGCGCACGTCACCGCTGTCCGCGCCGCCGTCGGCGGTGGCGAGGCCCGCTTCACGCTTGGCGGTGTCGCGGCGCTCGCGCCACGCGGGGTCGCTGTCGTCCACCCACGTGTAGACGACGTCGATCGGGAAGCCGACCTCCCACATGAGGTGGCCGTCGAAGGCGGCGGCCGTCGGGTACTCGCGCTCGGCGACCCGCAGCGTGGCGGAGGCCTCCAGCGAGGGCAGGCGCGGGCCGACGAGGGTGGAGCCGCGCGGAGCCGCGCGCCAGCCGGGCAGCTCGGCGTCCTCCGGCTCCTCGTCCCAGAACTCCACGGCGCACGCGAAGGCGGGTCCGTAGCGCAGGGTCCGGCTCTCGGTGACGACCGGCTTGAAGACGCGCAGGCCGGCGACGTCGCCGGCCGACTTCAGCCGCTCGGCGAGGATCGCCCCCGGGGCAGCCCCGCGCGGCGTCACGAGTTCCGCGTAGACGGGCTTGCCCTGCAGGTCGGCGGCGAGGGCGGCGAGCACCGCCTCGCGGCGCTCGGCCTCGACGGCGATGCGGTACGAGGTGCCGCCGTCGCGCAGCAGGACGTACGGGATGCCGTGCGCCGTCAGCGCGTCGGTGGTGAGCTCGAGGTTCCACTCGGCCATGCGGGAGGCGAGGACGTCGTCGCGCACCTCGGCCAGCCGGCCGGCGGAACGGACCAGGGTGCCGGAGCGGTCCTGGGCCTGGATCATGACCTCGCGGGCCTTCTGCTCGTCGGCCGAGCCCGCCAGCACGCTGATGGGCGCGGCGACGTTGAAGGTGCGGGTACCGCCGGCGGCGATCCGCAGTGCCGTGCGGTCGGCGCGCGCGGCGAGCCGGGCGGGCGAGTCGCGGCGGGCGACGAGACGTTCGAAGAGCCCCTCCCACTCCTTGGTGATCCGCTCGCCGCTGAAACGCTCGTAGACGCCCTCGCGGGCGGCCTTGCCGTAGGCCCGGCGGGTCTCGTCGTCCCCCATCAGCTTCGACATGGCCACGGCCAGGGACGCCTTGTCGGCGGCGGGGACGAGCAGGCCGTCGACGCCGTGCCGGATGATCTCGGCGGGCCCGGTGACGATGTCGTAGGCGACGACCGGGACTCCGGCGGCGAAGACCTCCAGGAGCACGAGGGGGAACGCCTCGTTGCGGGAGGGCAGCAGGGCCAGACCGGCCTTGGCCCACTCCCGCTCCATTTCGGAGGAGCGGCCGAGCAGCAGGACGCGGTCGTGCAGGGCGAGGCCGTCGATGATCCGCCGCAGGCGCACCTCCTGGGGCCCGTCGCCGAAGATCCGCATCGACCAGTCGGGGTGCTCGTCGGCGATGGACGCGAAGGCCTCGATGGCGTGGTCGAGCTGCTTCTCGGGCGTCATCCGGGCGGCCAGCACGATGGTCTTGCCGTCCAGGTCGGACCGGGGCCGGAAGCCGTCCGGGACCGCGTTCGGGATCGCGACGAGCTCGGGGGCGGTGGCGCCCAGCGAGTCGGCGAACCAGTCCTTGGTGCGATCGGTGAGGGAGGCCAGTGCGTCGATCCGGGGCGCGTAGACCAGCAGCGGTTCGCCGCTGACGCCTCGCAGCTGGGAGGCGCGGTGCTCCTGGTGCACGGTGACCACCCGGGAGGGCACGAGCTCCGCGGCGGCCGCCATCAGGGCGGGCGTGGTGGTGATCAGCACATCGGTGTCGAGCGAACCCAGGGCACTGGTCATCTCGATGTCGGAAAGCCGGTCGAAGGTGGCTTCCCAGGCCGGCCGGACGATCTCGCTCGGCAGGGAGGTGAGCGTCCGGCAGACCTCCTCGCTCAGAGCGGTCTCGCGCACCGGGCGCCCGTACGGGCCGGTGCGGTCGACGAGGTAACGGCGCGGGATGGCGTGGCCGGCCGAGAAGAAGGGCTCGGGCCTCGTCTTGAAGACGCTGATCACCTCGACCTCGTGGCGCGGGGTCAGGTGTGCCGCCTGGGTGTAGGTGGCCATCTCGGTGCCACCCATCTCGTCGCCCCAGGTGAGCAGGAAGGTGATCTTCATCAGGCGGTTTCCTTGGTGGGTATGACAGTGCTGCTCACGGCGAGGTTCCCGGCGGCTGAGAGGTGCGCGTGCACGCGCAGCAGCGCACCTTCCTCGGTGGCGATGGTGCGGAACGGTGTACGGAAGACCTTTTTGGGGTTGCGTACGTCGCCGAGACGACGGCCGATCTTGATCCGGCTGCGGCCGGACCGCAGCTGGATGTCCCACACGCTCTTGCCCCGCCCCTTGGACATGGCGTCGAGCGGCACGTCGAACGCGAACCGGTCGCCGTCCCACTCGGTGCGGATGGGGACGGAGGCCGTGCCGCCGCGACGCACGGCCTCGGCCGTGAAGGCGGTCGGGGAAGCGCCGGCGAGCAACCGGCCCCGGACGGAGATCCGGTCCCAGCGCAGGTCGAAGGCGGTCAGCTCGGCTCCGAGCCGGGGGCCCGCCACCTTGATCATCGCCTGGCCGTCCACGGACCGCACGGGCCGGAACACGGCGCCCGACGTCGGGCTGGGCGACGTGGAGAGGGTGGGGCCGGACGAGGCGTGGGCGGCCGGGGCGGTGATGCCGAAGCGCTCCTCGCGCCCGTCGGCATCGGCCGTTTCGACTGTGAGCCTCCACACACCGTCGGTCAGCCGCGGGCCGGAGGCCTCCGGGGCGTCGTGACGGGCGTGGCGGAGCCCGGCCGTCACGGTGAACAGCGCCGGTCCGTGCCCCTGGGACTCCCGTTCCATCGGGACGCTCTGGCGCTGGTCCCCGCGCTCGAAGACGAGCACCGCCGAGATGATCTCGGCAGAGGTCCCGGACGAGGACACGGGCACGGGCACGGGCACGGCGAGGTTGAAGGTGCGGCCGCCGAGCACGGAGAGGTGGACGGGCTTCAGCGTGGGCCCGGACCTCCCCCTGCCGCCCAGGGCCGGCACGGTGTCGATCCGCTCCACACGACGGCGAATCCGGCCGGCCGTACGCCGAGCGCGCTTGACCGCTCCCACCGCATGGGACAGCAAGGTTTCACTCATGGCGCACCCATGTCTCTCCTGTGGCGATACCCCCGCGCGCGTGACGTCCGGTCAAGGCTCCAGGCCCGTGCACCCGCTTGATTGCGCTTGCCGCACGTCCGTCACCGGGCGAAGAGAAATGCCGCTACGTCCCGTTGTCGGCGCGCCCTGTGACGCGTTGCATTCGCTTGGGGTCTTCTTGAATCTTATCGAACATATATGTTTCCTTTAAGTCAGCATGATAGGTGACGGCTACGGCCGACCGGAGGAACAGGGATGAGGCGCAGGGCATCGTGACCGTACCGTCGCTGAAGCAGGCGGTCACCGCCAAGGCTGCCGCACCCCGCAACGGACGGCCCAACGCCGAGGGCTCCGCCCTCGTCGGCCTCTACCGCAAGGTGGCCCCCGACCGCCTGCGCCGTGTGGTGGCCGACCGCTACTCGCCCGAGGCCCGCCGCCGCGTCAAGCAGTCCATCGGCTCCCTCGGAGTCGGCCAGATGCTCGGCAAGGTGCGCGGAACCCACCTCGCCACCGTGCACCGCTCCCTCGTCGCCGGGTCCGGTGCCCTCGTCATGACCGTCGGCGGGCGCCCGCGCATCACCTTCGTGGACGCCGGCCTGTCACCCGAGGCCACCCGCCGCATCGGCCTCGGTGCCGTCACCGAGGCCCTCGCCGCCGCCGGGGTCGACTACTTCTGCGTGCGCAACCAGGAGCGCCGGGCTTCGACCGTGGCCGTCGCCGCCTCCGACCGCGCCCGCGCCGTCACCGCCCTGCAAGAGCTGACCCGGACGGTGCCCGCCTACTTCGGCCCCATCGGCCCCGACGACAAGCGCGTGCTGCCCGCCTACCAGGCCGCCAACTGGCGCCGGTTCGCGCGCGCCCGCGCCCTGCGCCTGTTCTGGTACCGGACCGACCCGGGCCAGAACCTGGTCCTGGGGCCCGAGCACGGCTGCGACATCGAATTCTGGGCCGTCGAGGGCGACCGCCTGGTCGCCCCCCGCCGCAACTCCATCACCGAGTCCGTGCCGGTCGACGGAGCCTGCGTCGAGGTCCCCGCGACCGTGTTCACGGCTCCCTGGGGCAGCAGCACCAGCACGGGCATGACGGTGCGCACGCGTCCGGAGTTCACGACCACGCTCCCCCGGGACATCACCTTCCCCGTCGACGTCGTATACACCTGGGTCGACGGAACCGAACCGGCATGGCTGCGCCGCCGGTCCCAGTTCTCCGGCTCCGACTACCACGCCGAAGCGGCGAACGCGGCCCGCTACGCCAACCACGACGAACTCCGCTACTCCCTGCGGTCGTTGGCCATGTACGCCCCGTGGGTCCGCAACGTGTACCTCGTCACCGACGACCAGACGCCGGACTGGCTGGACACCGAGCAGCCCGGGATCAAGGTCGTCAGCCACCGCGAGATATTCGCCGACCCGTCCGTGCTGCCGACGTTCAACT
Source organism: Streptomyces sp. ISL-66 (assembly GCF_018614135.1). GTDB lineage: Bacteria > Actinomycetota > Actinomycetes > Streptomycetales > Streptomycetaceae > Streptomyces. The sequence continues at coordinate 7,392 of NZ_JAGGOW010000106.1, read as the reverse complement.
CGCACGCCATCGAGAGCCAGCTGCACCGCATCGACGGCCTCTCCGAGCACTTCCTGTACTTCAACGACGACGTGTTCCTGGGCCGGGAGATGGCCCCGGGCGGGTTCTTCCTCGCCAACGGCCTGACCCAGTTCTTCCCCTCGCCCGCGCTGGTGCCCCTGGGCCCGCCGTCCGTCGACGACGTGCCGGTCTCCGTCGCCGGAAAGAACAACCGGGCGCTGATCCAGGCACGCTTCGGAACCACGCCGACGCAGAAGATGCGGCACGTGCCGCACGCCCTGAGCCGCACCGTCCTGGCCGAGATCGAGGAAGAGTTCGCGGAGCAGCACCGGGCCACCGCCGCCAACCGCTTCCGCAGCCCGCAGGACATCGCCATACCCTCCTCCCTGCACCACTACTACGCCTTCCACACCGGGCGGGCACTGGCCGGCGACCTGGAGTACATGTACATCGACGTGTCGCTGCCCAACGCCGCCAACCGCCTGGACCGGCTGCTCCTCGCACGCGACCGCGACGTGTTCTGCCTCAACGACACGCTCTCGACGGAAGAGGACTTCGAAACCAGCAGCAGCCTCCTGCGGCCGTTCCTCGACGCGTACTACCCCGTCCCCAGCCGCTTCGAGCGATCCGCGTAACCATGGGAGAAGCACCGTGACCGCACGACCCCCCACACGGCGCACCGTGGTTACGGGTCTCCTGGCTCTCGCCGCCGCGGGCTGCACGGGCGGTCCGGACGGCAAGAAGCACCCCTCCGAGGCACCGGCGCCCGGCCGGGCCTCCGTTGCCCCGGCGAAGGACGGTATGAGCGGCGCGCGGATCATGCAGATCGTGGCCCATCCGGACGACGACCTGTACTTCATGAACCCGGAACTCCAGCAGTCGATCAGCGACAACGACCGGCTGGTCAGCGTGTACGTCAACTGCGGCGAGAGCTCGGGCGTCAACAAGGTCCCCGGCTCCAAGACGCCGCCCCAGCCCGACGTCCCGGGCTACGCGGGCGCCCGCCGCCAGGGCCTGCGCCAGGCCTACGCGCTGATGGCGACCGGCAAGGACCAGGCGCCCTGGAAGATCGAGGCCAAGGCCCTGCAGGACGGGACCCTCGTCGAGGTGGACACCCTCGAGGGGCACTCCGGCGTCCAGCTCGTCTTCCTGGGCGTCCGGCAGCACTCCACGGGCGGCGGCCAGAGCAACGCCCTCCCGGTGCTGTGGTCGGACCCTGCCGCGTCCACCAGCACCCTGGCCTCCACCGGTTCCCCCGTCACCGCCTCGCACGAGGTGACCCGCGAGAGCCTGATCGCCAACCTGGCCGCCCTGCTGAACGAACACAAGCCCACGCTCGTCCGCACCCTCGACCCCGACCCCGACTCCCAGGTCCACGACGCGAAGAACCGTGCCCACCACGACCAGCCCGGTTACTCCGACCATCCGGACCACACGGCCGCGGCCCTGTTCGCGTACGCCGCCCTGGAGCGCTACAAGGGCCCCGGCGAAGGCCGCTCGCACACCGTCGTGAGCTACCGCGGGTACTACAACGAGCGGTGGCCGGACAATCTGCCGCCCCAGATCCAGCGCGCCAAGGCCGACGTGCTCAACGCCTACGGCGGTTCACCGGACCGCTGCGACTTCGAGGCCGGCTGCGGCGACTACGACGTCGGCCAGGACCGCTCCTACGGTCCCGGCTGGCTCCAGCGGACCTCCCAGCGCCAGCCCACCGCGGCGCCCCGGATCCAGCAGGCCCCGGACGGCCGCCTCACCGCTTTCTGCGTCCTGGGCGGACAGGCGGCCATGTGGCAGGAGTCCGGGCCGGGCAGCGGTAGTTGGGGGAAGCCCGCGCTGCTCGGCGGCGACGGGCTGCTGCCCGGGCTGTCCGCGGTCCTCACCGAGGACGGCCGCTGGCAGCTGTACGCCCAGCGCGTCGCCGGTCTCGGGGCCAAGGCCCAGGAGAACCTGCGCGAGCTCGTCATGGCCGAACAGCGGGAGACCGGTGGGCCCTTCGGGGCCTGGACCTCGCTCGGCAACCCCGAGAAGGACCCGGAGCGCGGTCGCCGCACGGGCGCGCCCGTGGTGGCCGTCGCCGGCGACGGCACCGTCCACCTCTTCGCGCGCAACTGGTCCAAGGGCGTCTCCACCCGGATCCGTCGCCGCGGCGACACCACCTGGAGCAACTGGCGCGACCTCGGCGGGGCCGAGGTCCAGGAAGGCCTGACGGCCGCCACCGACGCCAAGGGCCGCGTCCACCTCCTGGCCGCCGGGCACGACACCGTCCACCACTGGACGCACGACCAGCCGGGCCAGGACCTCGCCCCGGTCCCCACCGGCCTGCCCGCCCCCGCGGACCCGCCGACCGTCCTGGCCCGCCCGGACGGCTCGCTGCTCCTGGTGTTCCGCCAGCCGAAGACCGCCCGTCCCCAGCTCCACCGCCGCGCGGCGGACGGCCGCACCTGGACCGACGGAAAGCTCGACCTCGCCGGCCGCGGTTACGGACCGCTCACGCTCCACCCGCTCCGCGACGGGGTGCTCGTCGCCGCCCGCAACAACGACGGCGGCACCAGCCTGGCCACCCTCGAAACACGCGCCACCCCCCGCTGGAGCAGCATCAAGGGTGCCGTGGTCGGCCAGGCCGCCCTGGCCTCCGACTCCACCGGCCGCCCCTTCCTCGCCCGCCTGGCGCCCGACGCGACCCTCGTGACGAGCCCCGTCCCACAGAACAGTCGCTGATGACCACTCCAGTTGTCCCCGCCGTCATACCCGTCCGTACCGCGGTTTCCCGCCCCGCCACGGGTCCCGCCCGGAGCGGCCGCCTCTACACGCTCGACGGGCTGCGCCTGGTCGCCGCGCTGATCGTCGTCGCCTTCCACCTCGTCGCCTTCGACGACTGGGCGACGCCGGTGTGGGGCAAGTCCACCTCCGTCGTCTTCCCGACGGCGCACCCGATCGCCTCGTACGGCTGGCTCGGAGTGCAGCTGTTCTTCCTGATCAGCGGCTTCGTGATCTGCATGTCCTGCTGGGGACGCACGGTCAAGGAGTTCGCGATCTCCCGGGTGATCCGGCTCTACCCCGCTTACTGGTTCGCCGTCCTGCTCACCGCCGGCGTGATGCTCTGGTCCCACGGGATGAAGCAGACCGGCTTGACCCCGACCAAGATCCTCTCGAACCTGACGATGCTCCAGGAACCGATGGGCGTCGGTGACATCGACCCCGTCTACTGGACGCTCTGGACCGAGCTGCGCTTCTACCTGCTGTTCGGCATCGTCGCCGCGCTCGGCCTCTCCTACCGCCGCGTCGTCGCCTTCTGCGGCATCTGGTTGCTGATGTCCGTCCTGGCACCGCACTCCGGCATCGATCTGATCAAGCTCATGGCCATGCCCGATGCCGCCCCGTTCTTCGTCGCCGGCGTGGTGATGTTCCTGATGCGCCGGTTCGGCACCAAGCCCGAACTGTGGCTGCTGCTCGGCCTGTCCTGGCTGCTCGCCCAGAACCAGCTGCCCGCCCTGATGAAGACGGCCGAGGGCTCGGTGAAGCACCAGCTCTCCTGGACCGTCTGCCTCGCCGTCGTCACGGTGTTCTACCTGCTCGTGCTGGCCGTGGCCCTCGGCCGGCTCCGCTTCTTCAACCGCAAGTGGCTGACCACCGCCGGAGCGCTCACGTTCCCGCTGTACCTGCTGCACGAGGAACTGGGCTGGGAGATCGTCCGGCGCCTGCACACCGACATCGCGCCCTGGCCGCTGCTCGGTGGCATCCTCGCGGTCATGCTGCTCGCTTCCTGGCTCGTGCACCGCTTCGTCGAACGGCCCAGCGCGAAGGCCATGAAGAAGTGGCTCACCGGCACCGGGGCGGCCAGCGGCCGGCGCTGACCCACCGGGAGACGGCGTACGCGGGGGCGGGACGGGAGACCGTCCCGCCCCTCACCCGTACCGGAGCGATCGGTGCCCGCGGCGTCGTGCCGCGAGAATGGGTGGCATGACCAGCGACAGCGATGTGACCACCACCTCCATGCCCGACTGGGAGAAGCGCTTCCGGGCTCCGCGCGTAGCGCTGCCCGAGTGGGCCGAGGACGCACCCGACCGCTCGATCTTCGTCTCCAACGCGACCGGGACCTACGAGATCTACGCCTGGGACCGGGCCACCGGTTCGCAGCGGCAGGTCACCGACCGCCCCAACGGCACCACCGACGGCGCCCTCTCCCCCGACGGGGAGTGGATCTGGTGGTTCTCCGACACCGACGGCGACGAGTTCGGCACCTGGGTCCGTCAGCCCTTCGCGGGTGGCCCCGACGAGCCGGCCACCCCCGGGCTCGAGTCCTCGTACCCCGCCGGGCTCGCCATCGGGCGGGACGGGACGCACGTCGTCGGGCGCTCCACCGACGAGGACGGGACCACGATCCACGTCCTGCGGCCCGACGGGACCGCGCCCGCCGTGGCCTACCGGCACCGCGAGTCGGCCCATGTGGGGGACCTGTCCCGCGACGGGACCCTGCTCGCCGTCGAGCACACCGAGCACGGCGACGCGATGCACTGCGCGCTGCGCGTGCTCACCCTGGACGGCGCCACCGTCGCCGAGCTGGACGATTCCCAGGGCGGCACCGTGGAACTGGGCCTCGCGACGCTCGGTTTCGCGCCCGTCGCGGGTGACACCCGGCTGCTCGTCTGCCACCAGCGGCGCGGCCGCTGGGAGCCGCTGGTGTGGGACGTGGCCACCGGCGCCGAGGAGGAGCTGGACGTCGAGCTGCCGGGCGACGTCGGCGCCGAGTGGTACCCGGACGGCTCCGCGCTGCTGATCGAGCACAGCCACGCGGCCCGCAGCGAGCTGTTCCGCTACGACCTGGCCGCGCGGACGCTGCTGCGGCTGGACACGCCGCCGGGCACCGTCTCGGGTGCGACGGCCCGGCCCGACGGGACGGTGGAGTACCAGTGGTCCTCGGCGGCCGAGCCCCCGGTCGTACGGTCGACGGCGGGCGGGGTCGTGCTCGACCCGCCCGGTTTCCGGGCGCCCGGCTCCGTGCCGGTCGAGGACGTGTGGGTGGAGGGCCCCGGCGGCCGGATCCACGCCCTCGCCCAGCGGCCCGCGGGCCAGGGCGAGGGCCCCTTCCCAACCGTGTTCGAGATCCACGGCGGGCCCACCTGGCACGACAGCGACGCCTTCGCGTCGAGCCCGGCGGCCTGGCTCGACCACGGCTTCGCCGTCGTGCGGGTCAACTACCGCGGCTCCACCGGGTACGGGCGCGAGTGGACCGACGCCCTCAAGCACCGGGTCGGCCTGATCGAGCTCGAGGACATCGCCGCGGTCCGGGAGTGGGCGGTGGACTCCGGCCTCGCCGACCCGGCGCGCCTCGTCCTGTCCGGCGGCTCCTGGGGCGGCTACCTGACGCTCCTGGGCCTCGGCACGCAGCCCGGTGCCTGGGCGGTGGGGCTGGCCGCCGTGCCGGTCGCCGACTACGTGAGCGCGTACGAAGACGAGATGGAGGCGCTGAAGTCCCTGGACCGCACCCTCTTCGGCGGCACGCCCGAGGAAGTCCCGGAGCGCTTCGAGGCCTCCTCACCGCTGACGTACGTGGACGCGGTCAAAGCGCCCGTGCACATCGCGGCGGGCGTCAACGACCCCCGCTGCCCCATCCGCCAGATCGACACCTACGTGGACCGGCTGGCGGCGCGCGGCGCGGTGCACGAGGTGTACCGGTACGACGCCGGGCACGGCTCGCTGGTCGTGGAGGAGCGCATCAAGCAGGTCCGCATGGAGCTCGACTTCGCGCTGAAGCACCTTCCGCGGGCCTGACCCCGGGACCCGCGGGCCGGTGCACCCCCCGTACGGTGGTGGGGTGCACCGGTTTCTCCTGACCCCGCGCTGGTGGGGGATCAACGTCTTCGTCGCTCTCGGCGTTCCCTTCTGCCTGTTCATGGGCAGTTGGCAGCTCGGCCGTTTCGAGGACCGCGTCGACAGCCACGAGGAGGCGGCCGGCGCACGCCCCGCCGACCGGCCGGCCGCGCCGCTGGATTCGCTGCTCCCGGTGGACAAGAACACCTCCGGGCGGCTCGCCTCCGTCTCCGGCGAGTACGCCGACCAGTTGCTCGTCCCCGAGCGGCGGCTCGACGGGAAGTCGGGTTTCTACGTCCTGACGCTGCTCAAGACCGACACCGGCAAGGCCGTCCCCGTGGTCCGGGGCTGGCTGCCGGGCGGTGCGGACGCGGGCCGGGCCCCCGCCGCGCCGACCGGGCGGGTCGAGGTGACGGGGGCGCTGCAGGCCTCGGAGAGCTCCAGCAGCAAGGGCGTCTACTCCTCGGGCGGGCTCCCGGCCGGGCAGCTCGGCGTGATCGGGGCGGCCTCGCTCGTCAACATCGTGCCCTACGGCCTGTACGACGCCTGGCTGACGGTGCAGACCCCGGCCGACGGCCTGACCCCGGTGCCGGCTCAGGCCCCGGTGAACACCGGGCTCGACCTGAAGGCCTTCCAGAACCTCGGCTACACCGGCGAGTGGTTCGTCTTCGCCGCGTTCGTCCTGTTCATGTGGTTCCGGCTCTACCGGCGCGAGGTGGAGACCCTGCGGGACGCGGAGGCGGGCCTGCTGGAGGACCCGGCGACCGCCGCCGCCGTGCCCGTCGTGCCCGCGGCGGGAGCTACGTCCGCTACGGCTTCTGCGGCTCCGCCAGCGGGATGACGCCCGTCCGGTAGACCGTCCCCCCGCACGCCTCGGGGATCGTCGTCTGCGTGGTCGGGGCGCCGGGCAGCGCCGTGCCGGGCGTGTGGGACACGGCCAGAGCGACCGGATCGGCCGGAGGCACCGGCTGGGTCTCCGGCTCCTTGGCCGTGCCCGCGCCGCTGTCCGCAGCCGCTCCCGTACCGGCGCCCGCGCCCGAAGCCGTGTCCCCGGATCCGCCCGGCGGCTTGGGTCCCGCGGAGGCGGCCGGTTCCGGGCAGCCCTGCTCGGGCGGCACCCAGGCGAAGCGGACCTCGTACGCCGCGTTCGGCGCGAGCAGCACCAGCGGGGCGTCCGCCGACGGGGCGGGCAGCCCCGTCGCGGGATCGCCCGCGGTGTGGCCGACGACGGCCACGGCCGGCGCCCCGGCGTTGTCCTTGCCGGTCCCGGGCTCCGCCGCCGGGGCCGCGGTCACGGTGTCCGGGCCGACGACCGTACAGCCGCGCACCGAGACGTTGGTGACCTTGAAACTGCCGTAGACCTTGCCGTCGGCCTCCGGGGGCCGGGCGCTGCCCGACACCCCGAGCTGCTCGGCGCTGCACGTGGCCCCGCCCGGGGCTGCCGGCGGGGGCAGCATGACGCCGCCGGTGAACCCGGGACCGCCGGGCAGGACGCCCGACCCGCCGGCCGGGCCGGTGTTCGCCCCGCCGCCCGGGAGGGGGGCGGCGGGCGGGCTGGGCGCCGAGCCGACGGAGCCGCCC
>NZ_JAGGOW010000105.1 GCF_018614135.1 Streptomyces sp. ISL-66 | reverse complement strand
GGCGGCCGCGGTGGACGGGCCCGGGGCGGCGCCGACGCCGGTGGCCGAAGGGACGGCTCCGGGGCGGGGCGCAGCCGTGGCCGGGCCGGCGAGCCGCTTCCACGTGCGCCCGTACCGCTCTTCGGCACTGACGAGGCGCGGCCCGGACGGCATGTCCACCCTGATGCTCATGGTCGTCGTGACCACCCCGGCGGTGCTCGCGGCCGTCGCCCTGCGGCCGCGTTCCAAGAGCCGCGGCTGAACATCCCGTCCGTTCACCTCAACCTACGGAGAACCCTCGTGTCCGAATGGCTGGTCCTGGCCATCGCCATGGCGCTCGTCTGCGCCCTCGTCTTCGCCTTCACCGCGCTCCGGCACCGCCGGGTCGCCGTGGACGAGGACACCAGCGAGACCCCCGACGTCATCGAGTACATGGTGATGATGGTCGGCGTGGTCTACGCGATCGTGCTCGGTCTGGCCATCGCGGGCGTCTGGGAGGCGCGCGGCGCCGCCGAGGACAGCGTGCGCCGCGAGGCCCAGTCGCTGTACGAGGTCACCCAGCGGGCCGACGTGTACCCGGCCCCCGTCCGCGACCGGATCCGGGGCGAGGTGAACGCGTACGTCTCGCACACCGTCAGCGTGGACTGGCCGCGGCTGGTCTCCGGGGAGGGAGCGTCCGCGGAGGGCGGCGAGCTGCTCGGCAAGCTGCGCGGGGACGTCACCCACCAGAGCCCGGGCAACGAGCTCCAGGCGCAGGCCTACCAGCCGCTGCTCGACCACATCGCGGCGGCCGACGACGCCCGGCACGAGCGGACGCAGAGCGACGCGTCGACGCTGCCCGGCGTGGTGTGGCTCGGTCTGGTGGTCGGCGGGCTGGTCACGGTGGGGCTGATCTTCGCCCTGCAGATCCGGCGTTCGAGCCGGGAGCTGTTGCTGGCGGGGCTGTTCAGCACGCTGATCGTGTTCCTGCTGTTCATGGTGTGGAGCTTCGACGCGCCCTTCGGCCGGGAGGGCATCGATTCGGCGGCGCCGTTCGAGGACCTGTTCCCGGCGCTGTCCCTGGCCGCCGGGCGCTGATCAGCGGCTCGAAGGGCCCGGCCGGTTCAGAGCGCCGCCAGGGAGGCCTGGCGGCGGAACTCGGCCACCACCGGCGAGTTCCGCAGGGCGCGCGAGATCCGTACGAGGTCGCGCGGCCCGTCGGCGGCCTGCGGGGCCCCCTCCTCGCTGGCCCCGATGACCCGCCCCTCGGGGTCGGCGGACCGCGCGCGTACGGCAGCCGCGACCATCGAGGCGTCGGCCACGGCGCGCGCCGTCTCCTCGTCGGCGCCGGCGGCGAGGGCCCGCGAGAGGGCCTCGTCCCGGTGGCCCTGGTCGAAGTACGGGCCGAGGTGCAGGAACCCGTCGTGGATGTCGGACTCGCGCTGGATCATCCGGAGCTCCGCGGCGGACCACCACGCCATCCGCACGCCCGGGGCGCCCTCGGGGCCTGCCGTCCGCACCTCGTGCCAGAGAGTTCCGAGGCGCCGGTAGGTGGCCCAGTTCCGCATGCTGTCCGACAGCCGCTGGCACACGAGCGGGAGTACGAAGCCGACGGCGCTCACGAGCGCGCCGAGGGAGGCGACGGGCGGGGCGACCGAGGTGCTGAGCCAGTCCAGGTCGTGGCCGGACCAGCGGGCGACGACGGCCGTCATCTTGGTGGCGTCGTAGCTGAGGTTGAACAGGTATCCGACGACGATGATCATCAGGCCGACGCGGAGCCAGCCGCGGACCTGGAGGGACCAGCGCCAGCACATGGCGACCATCACGAAGGCGGCCACGTTGTGCGCCAGTAGGTAGAGCGCGATCAGCTCCCGCATGAACGGGGTGCCGGCGTAGTACGTGTCGAAGTCCCGCAGCCGCTCCTGCGGCGCCTCGCCGAGGGAGAACAGCAGCGTGAGCATCACGATCACGGCGGCGTAGCCGAGGATCCAGCGGCGCGAGACGCGCCGGGTCTGCTCCGGCGGCCCGCCGCGCCAGTTGACGATCAGTACGAGGCAGGCGGCGCTGAAGGCCGTGATCAGGCAGTAGACGAGCGGCGCGGAGAAATTCGGGATGCCCGTCCAGCGGTTGACCGCCTCGATCGTGGGCGGGGCGGCGAAGGTGAACACCGAACCGGCCAGGGTCAGCAGGGCGCAGACCGATCGCAGCAGCGGGTCGCGCCAGTTGTGCCGTAGCGCCGGCAGTTTGAAGGCGAGGGCGGTCGCCATCGCCGCCGCCGGAATGTAGTAGTCCTGGCCGTTCAACGGTCGTTCCTGTGCCCCCGGTATCCGAGCGAAGCCTCGATGCGGCCCGCCAGCTGATCACGCTGTGCCGGTGCCCGGTGGCTGGCCGATCCGGCCAGCCAGGTGCGGCACCTGCTGCCCAGCAGTAAACCGAACGTCTCCGCTTCGGTCTCCTCCTGGACGTCGGCGCGCGTGCGCGCGGCGACGCGGCGTACGGTCTCGCCGATGTCGGCCTCGTCCGACAGCAGCCGGGCGGCGACGGCGGCGCCGTCGACGTGGTGGCTGCAGTGACCGGCCTTCATGTGCCACAACTCATGGCCCAGGATCACCAGCTGGTGGTCGGGCGCGGTGCGTTCCTCGATGACCACCAGATCGCGGTCCGCCATGTCGAGCCACAGGCCGCTGGCCGTCCCCGGCGGGAACGAGGCCATCCGGAAGTCCACCCGGCGGCCGCGGTGCTTGCTCATGCCCTCGCAGAGGGCGGCGTAGAGGTCTACGGGCTCCACGGGCGCGGTCAGCGTGATGCCGGCCACCAGCTCCCCGCACAACCGCCGCTGCTCTCTGCCTATGCTCACCGTTCTCCCCGTCGGCGCGGATCCGGATCAGGACTCAAGGATCAGACCCAGACTTTCGACTGGGTCAGGATTCGTTCGGTTTTACGCTTTCGAGGAGCATGTCCAGCCATTCGGTCACCTTGTCCCGGTGCTTGTCGCTGGGCAGTTGTGCGGCTCGCCAGGCGATGCCCCGTACGCCGTGGTTCTGGAGAAGTCTTGCCAGCGGATCGCCTGTCGAAGCGGCCGCGGCCGGTGCGGTTTCCCGCGCGCGGCCCGCGAAGTCCTGGAGCAGCTGTTGCTCGGTCCGCTGGAGGGCGTCCGTGAGGGCGTCGGTGTCGTGGGCGGTGAGGAAGCCGGCGTGTACCCCGAAGAAGCGCTGGATCGCGTCACAGTGCTCCATGGTGGGCCGGCGGTCGCCGTTGATCAGGGCCCCGGCCTGCTGGCGCGACATGGCGGCGCCGTCCGCGATCTCCTGCTGCGTGTAGCGGCGCCCGTTGGGCTTGACGCGGGTGCGTCGCAGCAGGTCGAGGCGCTGGAGGAAGCGGGTCTGGAGATCGGGTTCACCCGCGGGCCGGCCGTCCAGCAAGGTCCGCACCACGTCGGCGGGTACGCCCGAGGCCTCGGAGAGGCGGCGCAGGTCGAATACCTGGTTCAGGTCGCGGCCCATCTTGCCGGCGAGCTCGGCGACGCGCGTGACGGTGGCCGCCAGGAGCGCGTTGGCCACCGCGACGGGAGCCGGGAAGCCGTCTGTCACCAGTGGTTCTCCTAGATCGCGCGAGGTCGGGGTGCGGGCACGTGGCAGGCTCCTGGAATCTATCCGGTCTCCGTGAGGAGGGCTAGAACTTGCCACAGCTGTGGCGGGAATGAGCTGTCAAGAGGCTGGAATTGCCACAATAGTTGACACTCGAATGAAGTCGGTAGCAGGATCGCCACACGGAAATGAAGATCCAGACCGTATTTTTTAAGAGGGGGAGCTCTCGGTGCCACATCTCGCAGCGGTGGGCCCGTCCGAAGGACTCGCCCACGCCGGTGGGGAGCGCCTGTCAGGCGAGGAGTCCGCACGCGGCGCCGTGCGGTCGGAGCGACGCAAGGAGATTTTGCGCCAGCGCCGGGAGGAACTGGGGCTGAGCCAGGAGGACATGGCCGCGCGGCTGCGCATCAGCGTGCGGGCGTACGGGAACTGGGAACGCGGCCTGGTCAAGGAGTGGACCGACCGCAAGCTGCTCGCCCTGGCCGAGGCCCTGGAGATGGGCGAACGGCAGTGCTTCTGGCTCTTCCGGGTCATGGTCGACCGTGACCCGCCGCCCACCTGGCGGGCCGCCGAGGACACCCGACTGCCCGAAGACCCCGCCCAGCGCGACTACCTGTGTGACTACGCGGCCCTCATGGAGGCCGTCCCCTATCCGAGCTTCCTCGTGGACCACCGCTGGGACGTGGCCCTCACCAACTCGGCGTTCGACCGGCTCTTCCAGTCGGTGCGACCGCACCCGACGGCCCTGCCGGACGACAACTTCCTGCGCTTCGTGCTGTTCCACCCGGACGCCGCGGCCGTGCTGGAGGACCACGAACCGGCCTGGTGCGTACCGCTGCTGGCCCGGTTCTCGACGGCGCTGGCCGCGTCCCCCGACGACGAGGGCCTGCGCAGCATCCGCCAGGAGGTGGCCCGCGACCCGTTCATGGAGGCCGCCTACCGCTACGGGGTGCCGCACTGGCTGAGCACCTACGGGGCCGAGGCCGCCGAGCAGGACGGCGCGGTGCGCTCCGTGCGCCACCCCGACCCGGGCTGGGGGCTGGTGCGCTGCCGGCTGGTGGCCGAATCCAGCCGGATGCTCGACGGCATGGGGCTGACCCGGATGACCCTGGTCCTCTCGACGCCGCTGGGCCCGCCGACGGGTCCGGTCCGGGGCGGCGCGGACGCGCTGCCGCACCACGCGCCCCGGCTGCGGGCCGTGCCGTCGCCGCGCGCCTGACCGGGCGAGGGCCCCGCTGTCGCCGGTGGACCGGTCCGGCGGGTGACACTGGTGCCACGAAACGTGGCACTGCACTGGTGCTACGAAACGTGGCACTGCGAAGGGCGGTAAGGGCGTGCGGCTGACGATCCTCGGCGGGGGCGGCTTCCGGGTACCGCTCGTCTATGGAGCCCTGCTCGGCGACCACGCCGAGGGCAGGGTGTCGCACGTGACCCTGTACGACGAAGACGACCGCCGCCTCGGGGCCATGGCCCGGGTGCTCGCGGACCAGGCGGCCGCCGCCGGCGCCACGGACGACCCTTCCGTGACGGCCACCACCGACCTCGACGAGGCCCTGCGCGGAGCCGACTTCGTCTTCTCGGCCATCCGCGTCGGCGGACTGGAGGGGCGCGCCGCGGACGAGCGGATCGCCCTGGCCGAGGGGGTCCTGGGTCAGGAGACGGTGGGCGCGGGCGGGATCGCGTACGGCCTGCGGACCGTGCCGGTGGCCCGCGAGATCGCGCGCAGGATCGCCCGTACCGCCCCCCAGGCCTGGGTCATCAACTTCACCAACCCGGCCGGGGTGGTCACCGAGGCCATGGCCGAGGAGCTCGGGGAGCGGGTCATCGGGATCTGCGACTCGCCCGTCGGTCTCGGGCGGCGGATCGCCCGGCTGCTCGGCGCGCGGCCGCAGGACGCCTGGATCGACTACGTCGGGCTCAACCACCTGGGCTGGGTGCGCGGGCTGCGCATCGACGGGCGCGACGAGCTGCCGCGACTGCTGGCGGACGCCGGGGCGCTGGAGTCCTTCGAGGAGGGGCGGCTGTTCGGGGCCGAGTGGCTGCGCTCGCTGGGGGCGATCCCGAACGAGTACCTGCACTACTACTACTTCAACCGTGACACGGTACGGGCGTATCAGGAGGCCAAGCAGACGCGTGGGGCGTTCCTGCGCGACCAGCAGCGCGGGTTCTACGCCGAGGCCGCCCGGCCGGACCTGGGCGCCGGGGCGGCCCTGAGCGCCTGGGACCGGACCCGGGCCGAGCGCGAGGCCACGTACATGGCCGAGAACCGCGAGGCCGCCGGGGTCGGCGAGCGCGACGAGAGCGACCTGGAGTCGGGCGGGTACGAGCAGGTGGCCCTCGCGCTGATGCGGGCGATCGCCCGGGACGAGCGCGCCACCTTGATCCTCAACGTCCGAAACCGCGGCACGCTCGCGGTGCTCGACGCGGAGGCCGTCATCGAGGTGCCGTGCCTGGTCGACGCCAACGGGGCCCACCCGGTGGCCGTGGACCCGCTGCCGCTGCACGCGGTCGGCCTGGTGACCTCGGTCAAGGCCGTCGAGCGGGAGGTCCTCCTGGCCGCGGCGAGCGGATCGCGGGCGACGGCGGTCAAGGCCTTCGCGCTGCACCCGCTCGTGGACTCGGTCGGCGTGGCGAGGCGGCTGGTGGACGGTTACGCGGCCGAGCACCCGGGGCTGGCCTACTTGCGCTGACGCAGCCGCCGCCTGCGCTGACGCCGCCTGCCGCCTGCCGCCTGCCGCCTGCGCCTGCGCCGGCGCCGCGGCGGGCGGTGCGTCCGGACGGCCCAGCGCCGCATGCGGCCGGCCGGGTGCGCTGTGACAGTGCGAGATGTGACCACAGCCTCCGCCATCCCCGCCACGGCGCCGCCCCTCCTCGACCGGCGCAGGCGCAACGTGATCTTCGGCACGATCATGCTCGGCGTGCTGCTGGCGGCGCTCGACCAGACGATCGTCGGCACGGCCCTGCCCACGATCGTGGCGGACCTCGGGGGCGGGGACCACATGTCCTGGGTCGTGACCGCGTACCTCCTCACGGAGACGGTCGCGACGGTGCTCGTCGGCAAGTTCGGTGACCTCTTCGGCCGGAAACTGGTCTTCCAGGTGTCCGCCCTCGTCTTCATCACCGGTTCGTTCCTGTGCGGCCTGGCGAGCAACATGACCCTGCTCATCGTGTGGCGGGGCGTGCAGGGCATCGGCGCCGGCGGCCTCATGGTCACCTCGATGGCCCTCATCGCCGACGTGGTCCCCCTGCGCGAACGGGGCAAGTACCAAGGCGCGATCGGCGCCGTCTTCGGCGTCGCCACCGTGATCGGCCCGCTGCTCGGCGGACTCTTCACCGACCACCTGACCTGGCGCTGGGCCTTCTACGTCAACGTCCCGATCGCCATCGTCGTGGTCATCGCGGCCGCGCGGACCATCCCGTCCGTACGGGCCGCCGGGAAGCCCGTGATCGACTACCTGGGCATCGCGCTGGTCACGGCCGGCGCCAGCGCGCTGATCCTGGCCACGAGCCTGGGCGGGAACGAGTACGCCTGGACCTCGCCGCTCATCATCGGACTCTTCGCGGGCGGCGTACTGGCCCTGGCGCTCTTCTGCCTGGCCGAGACCCGGGCCGCCCAACCGATGCTGCCCATGCGGCTGTTCCGCAACCCCGTCTTCTCGGTCTGCTCGGTCCTCAGCTTCGTCGTCGGGTTCGCGATGCTCGGCGCGATGACCTTCCTGCCGACGTACCTGCAGTACGTGGACGGGGATTCGGCCACGGTCTCGGGCGTACGGACGCTGCCGCTGGTCATCGGCCTGCTCATCGCCTCGGTCTTCAGCGGCAACGTCACGAGCAAGACCGGCCGTTACCGGATCTTCCCGATCGCGGGCTGCGCCGTGATGGGGCTCGGTCTCTACCTGCTGTCGCGGATGGGCCCGGGGACGGGTGCGTGGCTGGAATCGCTGTACATGTTCGTCCTCGGCGCCGGCATCGGGCTGTGCATGCAGGTGCTGACCATCGCCGTACAGAACACCGTCGACTACACCGACCTCGGCACCGCGACCTCGGGCGTCACGTTCTTCCGCACGCTCGGCAGCGCCTTCGGGACGGCCGTCTTCGGCACCATCTACGCCAACACCCTGGGACCCGCGCTGACGAAGGCCGTCGCCGAGGCCGCGCGCCTCACGGGGCAGGACCCGCAGCAGCTCGGCAAGGCGGCGCAGAGCCCGCAGGGCGTGAACGCGCTGGATCCGGTGGCCGGCGCGCCGGTCATCGGGGCGTACGCGCAGACCCTGCAGACCGTGTTCCTGTGGACCGTGCCGGTCGCGGTGGTGGGCTTCGTCGTCGCGCTCTTCCTCAAGCAGGTCACACTGCGCGACAGCGCCCGCGCCGCCTCCACGGACATGGGCGACGGCTTCGGTTCGCCGGCGACGGCGTCCGGGGACTCGGCGAAGCTGCTGGAGCTGGCGGTCGGCAAGCTGGTGCGGAGCATGGGGGCGGACACGGCGCGCGGGATCGTGGCCGCCTCCGACACCCGGCTGGACATGGCGGGCGCGTGGGCGGTGATGCAGGTGGACCTGATGACCCGCACGGTCGGCCACGCGAGCCTCGGCTTCATGGCGGGGCGGCGGCACCTGCCCCCGGAAGTACTGCTGCCGGTGTTCGAGCGGATGGTGGAGGAGGGCTACCTGACGCGCCAGAACGGCTTCTACACGCACACCCCGGCGGGGGAGCGCGAAGCGGCAGTCATCTCGGACGCGTGGGCGCAGTGGCTCGGAGACCAGCTGGAGAAGGACCGCGGCCGCCCGCGCAGCGCCGAACTGCGGGCGGCCGCGGACGCGATCGCGAAGCGGCTGCTGGCGGAGGACCTGGGCGACGGCAACTTCGCGCCACGCGCGATGGCGGGGCGGCCGTAGGGCGGAACTCGGGGGAACTTCCGGCCCGTAACGGGCGTCTGAACGTCTGAACGGGAGACGGCGAACGATCAACGCAGAGGGGGGCGGGGATGAGGATCACGCTGGCGGAGGAGATCACGCTGCTGTCGCTGGACGACGCGTCCGGGGTGCTCAAGCGGCGGCAGTCGGCGGCCTGGGCCGTGGCGGCCGCGGTCCTGCTCGAACTGGTCATGCGGGAGCGGGTATCGGTGTCGGGCAAGTACCTCCAACTGCTCGACACCTCACCCACCGGTGAGGAACTGCTCGACGGGCGGATCGAGTTGATGCAAAGCTGGCTGCGCGGCAAGAGCATGCGGCGGGTGACCGACTGGCTGACCAAGGACCAGGCCCGGGTCCTGGCCGCGACGGTGTCCCGGCTGGCCGAGCGCGGTGTCGTGGGGGAAGAGCGGCACAAGGCGCTCGGCATCTTCCCGGTGCGCCTCTACCCGGAGGTCGACGGCGAGGTCGAGCGCGCCCTGCGCGAGCGCCTCGCCTCCGTCGTCCTCAAGGGCGCCGAGCCGGACGAGCGCACGGCCGGGCTCATCGCGCTGATCCATTCGGCCAAACTGCACGCGCTGGCCTTCCCCGGGCACCCGAGCGAAGAGACCTCCGCGCGCATGGCGGAGATAGCCGACGGGCAGTGGGCGGCCGAGAGCGTCCGTGCGGCGATCCGCGACATGCGGATGGCGATGGCGGCGGTCACGGTGGCGACGGCGGCGGCGGTGAGCTGAGCGGGGCGGGCAGGGGCGGGTCGGGGGTTGGCGGGGCAGTGGCGTCGGCAGAGTCAGCGGATCGGCGGTGTCGGCGGCGTCCGCGGAGTCAGCGGGTTTCCATCGGGTAGTCGTGCGTGGGTGCTTGCGGCAGGGTCACCGCCAGTTCGGGGCGCCAGGCGCGCAGGACCGCCACCGAGGGGGCGTAGAGGTCCGTCGGCAGCTCGGTCGGGTCGAACCAGTCCCAGCGGGCGATCTTGTCCGGTTCGGTGACCGTGGGGGTGCCCTCGGCCGCGGTGGTGACGGCCGCCGCCGTCAGCCGGGTCAGACCGGGCCGGGTGCTGAGCTGCACCGACAGGATCCTGATCCCCCAGGGAGCGACGCTAAGGCCCGTCTCCTCGGCGAGCTCTCGGGCGGCGGCCCGCTCGAAGTCCTCCTCGGGGTCGACCTTGCCGCCGGGCAGTTCCCAATGACCGTCGTGCGCCTGGCCGAGCAGCACCCGGCCGTCCCAGCCGACCACGATCAGGCCGACGCCGACGACGGCGTTGGGCTGCGGGACGGAGCGCGCGGGGTGTTCCGTACTCATGGGGCGACCTCCGGGGTGTGGATGGGATAGGACATCGATGGGACACCGGATGGAACACCGGATAGGACATCAGATAGGCACCAGACAAGCCATCAGGCAAGCCATTGGATGGGACAACCGTGCGGGTTTCGGTCGGGCTCCGCCCGTGCAGGCTTCCGGCGGTCTGATCGTCGTACGGTTACCGGCTCAGGGGGCGCAATGGCACATGTGCTGATCATCGGTGGGGGAGTCGGGGGACTGGCGACCGCACTGCTCGCGGCGCGCCGAGGACACACCGCCGAGCTCTTCGAACGCGATACGAGGGCCCCCGGCACCGCGCTCGACCGGGACTTCTTCGGCTGGCGACGGCCGACCGTGCCGCAGGCGAACCAGCCGCACGTGCTGCTCGGCGCGGCGCGCAACGTGCTGCGCGAGGAACTGCCCGACGTCCACGCGGAAATGCTCCGGTTGGGGGCGCGGGAGCGGCACGAACTGGACTGGTTCGACGTATGCCCGCCCGCGCGGCCGGGGGACGAGGACCTGGTGATGCTCCAGGCGCGGCGCATCGTGCTGGAGAGCGCGCTGGCCACGGCCCTGCGCGGCGAGCCGGGGGTGGTCGCGCGGTACGGGGAACCGGTGGTCGGGCTGATCGCGGCCGACGGCTGGACGGGTGGCGGCCGGGCGGCGGGCGGACGGGTGGGTGCGGGTGGACGGCTGGGCGCGGCCGGGCTGGCCGCGGGTGAGGGTGCGGACGGTGGGGGTGGCGGCGGTGGGGGTGGCGGTGGCCGTGGTGGTAGTGGCGGTGGCCGGGGAGATGGAGAAGCCCCGGTGCGGGTGGCGGGGGTGAGCACGCAGGAGGGCGCGTACGAAGGGGACCTCGTCGTCGACGCGGGCGGCCGGCGCGGCGGCGCCGAGCGGTGGCTGGCGGCCGTCGGCTGCCGGCCGGGCACCGTGGAGCGGCACCGCACGGGCCTCGCCTACTTCTGCCGCTGGTACCGGCTGCCCGAAGGGCGCGAGGAAGGGCCGCGCCGACCCTGGGCGGTGACCGGCGGCAGCTTCGCCGGGTGCGCGGTGTTCCCGGCCGACAACCGGATGTTCGCCGTGACGCTGTTCGTGCACACCACGGACGGCACGCGCTCCGCGCTGCGCGACCCCGCCGTCTTCGAGGCCGCCGCGCGCTCGTTCCCGCCCGGTGAGGCCTGGCTCGGCCTGGGCGCCGAGCCGCTGTCGGGCGTGCTGGCCACGGGGAGTCTGGACAACCGCTGGAGTGCGCTCGTCGACGAGCGGGGACCGGTGGTGGCCGGGTTCGTGCCCGTCGGCGACGCCATCACCCACACCAACCCGACGCTCGGACAGGGCACTTCGCTGACGCTATGGGCCGCGCTCAGGGTGGCCCGTACGGCGCACCAGGAGCCGGGATCGGCGCGGTTCGCGGCGGAGTACCACGGGTGGGCGATCCGCACCCTCAAACCGTGGTTCGACTTCCAGGTCGTCGCTGACGGGGCCATCGGGGAGCGGTTCGCGACGCGGGCCGGGCGGACGGGGACGGCCCGGGAAGTGGCGGCGTTGTTCGACTGCGCGCTGGAGGAGCCGGAGGTGATGCGGGCGCGGGCCAGGGTCCGCCACCTGACCGATCCGCCGGAGCGGGCGTACGCGGATCCGGAGATCAGGGCGCGGGTGGCCCGGTGGCTGGCGGCCCGCCCCGACTACGCGCCGCACGAGGCCGGGCCGAGCCGCGCGGAGTGGGAGAAACTGACGGCGGGCCGCGAACGGCTGAACGGCTGAACGGCTGAGTGGCTGAACGGAAGAACGGGCTGAACGGCTGAGTGGCTGCACGGCTGTGGGCGGGGGCGCGGCTGATGCCGGGGCGGGGGCGGGGGCCGGTGCCAGGGGCGGTGCCGGCAGCGGTGCCTGGGTCAGCCGGCGGCGGGCCCGAGCACCTCGGCGAGGTCGTAGCCGACGACCTCCTCCAGCTGGGCGTACGTACAACTCTCGGGTGCCCGGTCGGGCCGCATCCGGCGGAACTGCGCCGTGTGCCGGAAGCGGTCGCCCTCCATGTGGTCGTAGGCCACCTCGCAGACCCACTCGGGGCGCAGCGGCACCCAGGACAGGTCCTTCTTTCCGGTCCAGCGGCTCTGCGCCCCCGGCAGCCGGGCGCTCTCGTGGGCGGCCTCCTCGGCCCAGGCGGCCCATGGATGGCCCTCGGGGGAGGGCGTCCGGAGCGGTGCGAGCTCGTCGATCAGCTCGGCCCGGCGCTTCATGGGGAAGGCGGCGCAGACGCCGACGTGCTGGAGGGTGCCGTGGGCGTCGTACAGCCCCAGGAGCAGCGATCCGACAATCGGACCGCTCTTGTGGAAACGGAATCCCGCGATGACGGCGTCGGCCGTACGCTCGTGCTTGATCTTGAACATGAGGCGGGCATCGGGCCGGTAGGGGAGATCGAGGGGTTTCGCGACCACCCCGTCGAGCCCGGCGCCCTCGAAGTGCTCGAACCACTCCTGCGCGAGGGCGGGGTCGGTGGTCGCGGGCGCGAGGTGCACGGGGGGCCGAGCGGTGGAGAACATGCGGGTCAGGGCGGTGCGGCGGTCGGCGAGCGGGGCGTCGAGGAGGGACTCGTCGCCGAGCGCGAGCAGATCGAAGGCGACGAAGGCGGCGGGTGTCTTCTCGGCGAGCATCTTCACCCGGGAGGCGGCCGGGTGGATCCGCTCGCTCAGCAGGTCGAAATCGAGCCGTCCGCCGTGGATCAGGACGATCTCGCCGTCGACCACGCAGCGGTCGGGCAGATTGGCCTTCAGCGCCTCGACCAGTTCGGGAAAGTACCGGGTCAGGCTCTTGCCGGTGCGGCTGCCGAGCTCGATCTCCTCCCCGTCGCGGTGGACGATCGCGCGGAAGCCGTCCCACTTGGCCTCGTACTGCATGCCCGGTGGGATCTTGGCCACGGACTTCGCGAGCATCGGCTTCACGGGCGGCATCACCGGCAGGTCCATGCATCCGATTCTGCGGGTTCCGCGGGGGTACGGCGCGACGTGCTCGGTGTGCGGGCCCGGCCGGGCCCGCCTACCGTGGCGGACATGGGCGCTGCGGGCAATGCGATCGAGCTGGAAGCGGGCGGCCGGACGGTTCGGCTGTCCAGCCCGGACAAGGTGTACTTCCCCGAGCGCGGCCTCACCAAGGGTGACGTGGCCGCGTACTACCTCGCGGTCGCGGACGGCATCACCCGCGCCCTGCGCAACCGGCCCACGACCCTGGAGCGGTACCCCGACGGGGTGGAGGGCGAGTCCTTCTTCCAGAAGCGCGCCCCGAAGAACCTGCCCGACTGGATCCCCACCGCCCACATCGCCTTCCCGAGCGGACGCACCGCCGACGAGATCTGCCCGACCGAGCCGGCCGCCGTCCTGTGGGCCGCCAACCTGGGCTGCCTCACCTTCCACCCCTGGCCGGTGCGCCGGGAGGACACCGACCACCCCGACGAACTGCGCATCGACCTGGACCCGCAGCCCGGTACCGACTACCACCACGCGGTGGCCGTCGCGCACGAACTGCGCGTCCTGCTGGAGGAACTGGGGCTGCGCGGCTGGCCCAAGACCTCGGGCGGCCGCGGCCTGCACGTCTTCGTGCCGATCGCACCGCGCTGGACCTTCACGGAGGTCCGCAGGTGCGCCATCGCGATCGGCCGCGACCTGGAGCGCAGGATGCCGGGGAAGGTCACCACCGCGTGGTGGAAGGAGGAGCGCGGCGAGCGGATCTTCGTCGACTACAACCAGACGGCGCGCGACCGCACCATCGCCTCGGCCTACTCCGTCCGCCCCCACCCCCACGCCCCGGTCTCGGCGCCGCTGCGCTGGGACGAGCTGGACGCGGTGCAGCCCCGCGACTTCGACATCGTGACGATGCCGGCGCGCTTCACCGAACTGGGCGATGTGCACGCCGACATGGACGAGCACGCCTTCGAGCTGGACGCCGCGCTGGAGCTGGCCGACCGCCACGAACAGGACCACGGCCTCGGCGACATGCCGTACCCCCCGGACTACCCGAAGATGCCGGGCGAGCCGAAGCGCGTACAGCCGAGCCGCGCCAAGTACGAGCACGAGCACGAGGACTAACGGTCATCGCACGGGGCCGGAAAAGGCGGCGGCGCACCGTCATCGCCGTGGCATGATCGGCCACATGCTGAACTCCCCCGTACGGAAGGGCGCCCACCGCCCCGCACCGTGAAGTGGCCGGACGACGCCGTGCTCGGCGCCGACGCCACCATGCCCGACGGCCCTGACGATGCGGTCGCCCAGCTGCGGAGCCGCTCCCCCGAACGGGAACGGCACACCTGCGAAATCGCGGCCCGCCTCCTGGCCGACCCCGCGACCCGGGACCGTGGCGCCGAGATCGCCCGCGCGGCGTGTCACACGTGGCGGGCGGCGCCGGTGGAGCTGCTGCCCCTACTGATCCGCCACCGCGGCCCGGAGATCAGCCGGGCCGTGGCCGACGCCCTCACCACGGCCTCGATATCGGCACGGGCGATGAGCACCCACGGCGACCTCTTGGCCGCGATCGGGTTCCCCCCGTACCCCGGGCCCCGCGAGCCGCGCAAAGCCACCACCCCTCCTCATGACGCGGCGTCCGCCGCCGAACTCCTGTCGGCCAAGCCCATGGGAATCGGTGGCGGAAGGTCAGCGGGCCCTCGTCCAGCAGGGCGCTTAAAAGAACACGAACGATCGTGCTAATATCCCCTCGTTGTCTTGACCTCGACATCCTCTTGGCCACTCTGAGGAGATCCGGAGAACCGGGCATGCATCCCATGGCTTCACTCCTGAGCACGACCCTCAACATCACCGCCCGGGTCGCCCCGGGGCCGGTCGGGCGGGTGGCGTTCGCGCTGTTCGTGCGGCCGCTCGGCCGGCCGAAGGTGCGGCCGGGCGAAGCGGAGGTCATGGCCCGGGCCGTGATCGGACGGCTCGTCGTGGACGGGATACCCGTCACCACGTACCGCTGGGGAGACGGTGTGCGGCCCGTTCTCGTCGTGCACGGTTGGTCCTCGCGGGTCTCGCGCTTCGCCGGCTTCGTCGAGGCGCTGCGCGCCCAGGGCCAGAGCGTCGTCTCCTTCGACGCACCCGGCCACGGGGAGTCCGGGGGCCGCGCCACCACCATCCTTCGGCAGCGCGAGATCATCCGCCGACTGCACGCGCAGTACGGCGACTTCTCGGCAGTCCTGGCCCACTCCTTCGGTGTGGTGACCACCTTCTTCGCCCTGCGGGACGGGATCCGGGCCGACCGGATCTTCGGCATCGGCGCCATTGCCGACTTCGACTTCCTCGCCGCGCGGTTCCGCGCCAACCTGGGCCTGAACCAGCCCGTCGAGGACGCCCTGCGGCGGCACGTCCAGCGCCGGCTCTTCCCGGCCGAGCCCGATGTCTGGCCCCGATTCGACGCCGCCCGCCACCCCGAGGAGGTCCCCTCGGAGATCCTGCTCGTGCACGACGCGGACGATGACACGGCGGCCCCCAGCCAGTCCCGCGCGATCGTGGCGGCCCACGGTGCACGGGCCCGCCTGATCGAGACCCGGGGGCTCGGCCACCGGCGGATCCTCGCCGACCCGGAGATCATCGCGACGGCCGCGGAGTTCCTCAGCGGGACCTCGTCCCAGGCCGATGCCCAGGCCGACGCCCAGGCCGACGCCCAGGCCCCGTATCGGGTCCACGCCCCGTCCCAGGTCCAGGACCCCTCTCAGGTCCAGGACCCGTCCCAAGTGCCGTCCCAGGTCCACACCCAGGCACACGCTCAGATCCAAGCCCAGTCCCAGGTCCGGGCGCCGTTCCAGGCCCCGTCCCGGGCCCACGCCGTCCAGGACCAGACCCACGCCCAGGACCAGGCCCCGGCCGCGGCTGAGGCTTCGGGGGTCTCCCGATGACTGCCGCTCGGCCCGAAGCCACCGCCGCGGGAGTGGACGGGCCCGGCTCCGGGCCAGGGTCCGCGTCCGGATCCGCGCCCGCGCCGAGGCCCGTGCCGGCTTCGGGTCCCGCTGCCGCTGCCGCCCCCGGTCGGATACTCGGGCTCGCCTGCGGCGTCACCTTCCTTGCCTTTCTCGACGCCACCGTCGTCAACGTCGCCTTCCCCGATCTGCGCCGAGCCTTTCCCGGCGTGCCACTGGCCCAGCTGACCTGGGTGGTCAGCGCCTACGCCGTGTTGTTCGCCGCCCTGCTCGCCGCGGCCGGCCGCCTCGCGGACACGCTGGGCCGCCGGGTCCTGTTCCTCGGCTCCTCGCTCGCCTTCACCCTCACCTCGCTCGCCGCCAGCGCGGCCCCTACCGCCGAGCTGCTCGTCCTGGCCCGCGCCCTCCAGGGGGCCGCCGCCGCGGGGATGATCCCGGCCGCGCTGGGCCTCGTACTCACCCACACCCCGCCCGTCCGGCGCGCGGCGGCCCTCGGCGCCTGGTCGGCGGCGGGCGGCCTCGCCGCCGCGGTGGGCCCCAGCATCGGAGGGCTGCTCGTCCAGTGGTGGGACTGGCGGGCGATCTTCCTCGTCAACGTGCCACTCGGCCTGGCGCTCTGCTGGGCCGCCGCCCGCACCATCCCCCGGGAGGCGCCGACCGGCCGACGGCTGCCCGACCCCGTCGGTACGGTCGCCCTCGCCCTCGGTATCGGAGGGGTGGTCACCGGCCTCTCCCAAGGCGCGGAATGGGGCTGGGCCGACCCGAAGGTACTCGGCCTCCTCATCGGCGGCGCCCTGTCGAGCGCCCTCGCGCTGCGCCGCTCGCGCAGCCATCCCGCCCCGGCCGTGGACCGGGACCTCTGGCGCGACCCGCTCTTCGCCCGCGCCAACATCGGCGCACTGCTCTTCGGGGCCGCCATGTACGCCTGGCTGCTGACCGGACCCTCGTACCTGATCGACCGCTGGGACTACTCGGTCCTGCAAGCCGGCTTCGGCGTCACCCCCGGAGCCGTCCTCGCCATGGCCGGCGCGCTCGTCGTCGGCCGCCGGGTCCCCGCCCGCCTGCATTGGGCGGCCGTGACCGTCGGATCTCTGCTCTTCGCCGCCAACGCCGTGCTGCTGTGGGGCTGGGTCGAGGACTCGGCCTCGTACGCCCAGATCTTCCTGCCGGCCGGACTCCTCGGCGGCCTCGGCATCGGGATGGTCGTCACCGCCCTGTCGACGGCGGCCTCGGCCGGACTGCCGCCGCAGCGGTTCGCCGCCGGTACGGGCCTGCTGATGACGGCCCGGCAGCTGGGCGGCGCGCTCGGGGTCGCTGCGACGGCTGCCCTGCTTACGGGCGCCGGCGCCGGGGACCACTGGCGCGGGGTCTTCCTGCTCGTCGCACTGACCGCGCTGGGCGCGGCGTTCGCGGGCGGCTCGATGAGGCTCGGCGGCCAGGCGCGGCCGGGCACAACGGGAAGCCGATGGCTCGGCGCGGGGCGGCACGGGACCGGGACGGCAGCTGAAGGCAGGACTGACCTGACCTGACCTCACCGACCCGACTGGCCTGGCCTCAATAGACCTGACACGTTCGTCGACGGCGGGGGAGCCGACGACAGGGTGGACCGTCAGTCGAACCGGCCGTCAAGCCGACGGCCGACCGGCAGTGAAGTCGACGGGAGGCCGCTCCGGGAGTTCCTCCGGAGCGGCCGTCGCCGCGCGCAGCCGGGCGAGGATGCCCCGGGCGGCCCGCTCGTAGTTCACGGCCTCTCCGTGCAGCACGGAGTGCGCGTTGGCCAGTTCCATCATCGCGGTGATCTCGAAGGCGAGCTGCTGCACGTCCGTCGAGTCCACCTGCTCGCGGAATCCGCCCGCGAGCCGCGCTTCGTCCAGCAGTCGCTCGATGTAACGCGTCCAGTCGCCACGGATCTGGGCGACCTCGTCATGAACGGGCCCGGGGCGCGAGTCGAACTCGGCGGAGACGGAGTAGAAGAAGCAGCCGCCGGGGAAGACCCGGCGCCCGGAGTAGCCGAGCCAGCTTTCGCACAGCCGCCACACCTTGGCGAGCCCGGCGGGCTCGTCCCGTACGGGCTGCACCACCTCCTGGATGAAGACGGACCGCGCGGCCCGCACGGTGGCGAGCTGCAGGTCCTCCTTGGAGCCGAAGAGGGCGAAGACTCCGCTCTTGCTCAGACCCAGATCCGTGGCGATCTTCCCTAGGGACAGGCCCTCCAGACCGTCCACCGAGGCGATGTCCATCGTCCGCTGGAGGACCGTCCTTCGCGTCTGGTTCCCGCGCTCCACGCGTCCGTCTGCCATGTATCCATCGTACCGAACTCATCGAACGTACGGTCGTTCACTCTGCGGGGATGGCCGCCGTCGGTGTCAGTGGCGGGTGCGATGCTCGGAACGTCGGAGGCGACGCGCGGCGAGACCTGTACGAGCCGTGAACGGGTGTTGATCAGTCGTTGATAGGACGTCCATCGCGGGCGGCGAGGCTCTGCCGCATGTCGATGAACACCACCGCCGCCGCCTCAGCCGCCCCCGCCTGGTACGAACTGGCCCTGTGCGCCCAGACGGGACCGGGCTTCTTCTTCCCGGAGCCCGGCTCCTCGCTGCGCGATGCGAAGCGGCTGTGCGGGGCCTGCGAAGGGCGGGTGGCCTGCCTTGAGTTCGCCTTGGCCAATGACGAACGCTTCGGCGTCTGGGGCGGCCTGTCCGAAGCCGAACGCCAGGCGCTGCGCTCCAGCCGCACCTGACGCCCGCTCAGCTCTGCGTCGCCTTCCCGCTCCGCCGCACGATCCCGACCTTGCGAGCCAGCTCGTCGTCTCCGCCGATCCAGCCGTCGGTGGCGCCCGGGGCCGTATTGGTGTCGGGCACCACCCGCACAGGGCGATGGCCGCCGACAGGGGATACGACTCCACCGAAGCGAGGATCTCCCGCGAACCAGACCAGGTCCGGAAAGTCGTCGCTCGTGAGGCGGGTCGGGTGCGGGAACATGCGGAACACGAGGGTTAGTTCGCCTCGGAAGCAAAGCGACAGTATCGCCGCGCGCCGCGGATCGTGCCGGGCTGAGACCTCGCACCAGGGATACGCCTGCAGTACGGCGGCGACGCGCTTTCGCCGGACGTAGATGATGACGGTCACCGGAAGAAACGAAATGGCGAACAGACATCCGATGAACGGCAGCGCGGGCGGGGTGAGATGGAGACCGAGACAGGTCATTGCAACTGCCACCCCGGCGACCATTCCGATGAGCCAGATCGCGCGTCGGCGCACGAGACGCTCATAGCCGCGAACCGTCGGCGGATGGTTCCACGCAACCTTGGCGAGCAGCAGGATTTTCACAGGAGCAGCTCCAGGATGCGTGACGTGTTCGGTCCGCCGCTAGGACGGGGTTCGGGGTCCGAGAAGCTCACGGTGTGGGCGATCGCCTCGATGATGTCGGTGTACGCGTCACCGTGTTCGACTGATGTGCTCGTCAAGTCGAGCACCAGGACGTGCCGTCCGGCCGGGTGCGCCATGCTGACTCTGGCCTGAAAGAGACCTTGGGCGCTTGTCGGCGAGGAAATGATCCCTGCGACGAGCGAACACGGGAGCGCCGAGGGCAGTTCGATGAACCGGCGTGTCGAGCTGGTCCACAAAGCGGATCGGGCAATGGCCAGGGAGGTCCGGGCCACTGTGACCCGTGGGTTCGTGTCGGCGGCGCGGCGGACGGTCAGTGCGAAGAGCGAGGTGCACAGGCCGGCGGGGCCCTCCGGGTGCAGGCCGATGGAGGTCCGCACGACGTGGTGCTCGGCAAGCTGGTCCAGGTGATCCATCAACTGCGTGAGCTGCTGCCCGGCTTCAGGGCTTCCCAGGGCGTCGGCGACGGCATCCAGGGCCGACCGGTCGCTGGGAGCGATGTCGTGGAAGCCCGGTGGCAGGCGGAACCAGAGGGGCGGAATGCCGATGTCGTTCATCAAGGCCTCATCAATGACCAGGCATGGATGGTCTTTCCGGCAGCGGCCGGCGCTTCGTCCAACACGCCGCGCGTGCCGTCCACAGCCGTCGAAGCTTGGTCCAGGGATTCATTGTCTGACAGATAGCCGCCCAACGCGGTCGCACCTCCGGTAGCCGGAATGGCCACTCCCACGACCCTCTTGACCCCTGGGTCAGCTGACCGCAGGGCCCATGTGGTGATGGGGTTGTCGACCGTTTGGAGCTCCAGGCCCGTCGACCACGCAGTGCCGGCGAAGGATCGGGCCCCTGGCGAAAGGCCTGCCAGGGCGCTCGCCTCCGGAACAGCCATGGCCGCGCGCGCCGCGGTGGTACCGGCCTTCGCGCCTGCGGCGGCCGTGGCCACGCCGGGGATGACGCCCAGGCTGTCCCCGAGCAGGGTCACGCCGTTCTTCCAGAAGCCGGCGTCGAAGTTGCCCTTCGCGAAGCCGTCCATCAAGGGTTTGCGAAATTTGGGGTCCGCGAGGTGCATCGTGAGGGCGGCCAAAGAGAGCCCTCCCGCCACGAGCATCACCGCCAGACCGGCCGGCGGGAAGAAGGCGCCCACGAGGGCGCCGGCCGCCCCCAAGATCGCCGAAGCGTTCGACAGCGCGTCCGCCGGGTCGTCGACGATCTTGTTCCAGATCGACTCCAGGATCCCCGGCTCCTTCGGCGCCAGCCGCTGCGCCGTCGTCGTCAGGGTCTTCGCCACGGCGCGGGCCGCCGCCGCGTGTTCCGAGGCGAGTTCGTGCGCCAGGCGGCGCGCGTCGGAGAGGGCCTCCTGCGTCGTGGACGCGGCGGCCTGGGAGGCGTAGCGCGCGGCCAGGGTGCGGTGGGAGACCAGGGTGTCGTGCCAGCCGGTCAGCCGGCGGGCCGCCTCCGAGAGGGAGGTGTGGGCCGCGCGGAGGTTGCGGGGCAGGTCCTGCGAGAGCGATGCGCGGAACGCGGTGGCGGCCTCGCCCTGCCAGGCAGAGCTGTGGGAGACCAAGGCGTCGATGACGCGGCAGGTCTCCCCGAGGGAGCTCGCCGAGGAATGGAGCTTCTTGGCCAGGGCCTGGACGGCGACCGGGTTTCCCGGGGCCGGGTCGAAGCCGAGGGCGGGGGAGTCACTCATGGGGGGCCGCCGCCTGGCGGAAGGCCGCGCGGATGGCCTCTTCGAGCTCCGCGTACTCGGCGGCGCTACGGCGCACGCCCTCGCGTACGGTCTTGATCCGCTTGGCGAGTTCCTTGGTGCCGTGGCCCCATCTTTCCTGGAACCCGTCGCACGCCGCGTCGAGGTCCGCCGTGCCGAGCTCGTCGGCCCGTACGTGGTCCAGTGCCCGCCGGGCCTCCCGCAGGGTGGTCAGGGAGGTGTCCAGGGCGTTGGTGAGGCGGGTCAGCTGGTCGATCTCGACCTCGAGCGACGTCATGACGCGAAACCCTGGCAGAGCGGGGCTCTGCCAGGGCAATCGTCGTCACTCGGGCGAGGGAGCGGAAACCGGTCAGCCCCGGAACCGCTAGCGGTCTGCGGCCTCGGTCTGCCGCCTCGGTCTGCGCCCGGCTGTCAGGCCGTCTGGCCGCCCGCCCGGCCCTTCGGCCCTCCGCCCGCCCGGCTCTCCGCCCGCCCGGCTCTCCGGCCGCCCGGCCCTTCGGCCCTCCGGCCGTCAGGCCTTGCGAGCCGCGATGCGCGCGGCTCGGGCGGCCAGGCGCTCGTCGAACTTGCGGGCCTCGGCGTCCAGGCCGTTCATGAAGAGTCCGAGCTCCTCCTGGGCCTTCTGGCCCTCCGGGCCGAGACCGTCGATGTCCATGATCTTCAGGAAGCGGATCACGGGACTCAGTACGTCGTCGTGGTGGATCCGCAGGTTGTAGACCCCGCCGATCGCCATCTGCGCGGCCATCCGCTCGAAGCCGGGCATGCCGTGTCCGGGCATCCGGAAGTCGACCACGACGTCCCGCACGGCCTTCATCGTCAGGTCCGGGGCCAGCTCGAAGGCGGCGCCCAGGAGGTTGCGGTAGAAGACCATGTGCAGGTTCTCGTCCTGCGCGATGCGGGCGAGCATGCGGTCGCAGACGGGGTCACCGGACTGGTGGCCGGTGTTGCGGTGCGAGATGCGGGTCGCGAGCTCCTGGAAGGCCACGTACGCCACGGAGTGGAGCATCGAGTGGCGGTTGTCGGACTCGAAACCCTCCGACATGTGCTGCATCCGGAATGCTTCCAGCTTGTCCGGGTCCACGGCGCGCGAGGCCAGCAGGTAGTCGCGCATCACGATGCCGTGGCGGCCCTCCTCGGCGGTCCAGCGGTGCACCCAGGTGCCCCAGGCGCCGTTGCGGCCGAAAAGGGACGCGATCTCGTGGTGGTAGCTGGGGAGGTTGTCCTCGGTCAGCAGGTTCACCACGAGCGCGATCTTGCCGATCTCGGTGACCTTGGACTGGGCAGGGTCCCAGGCTTCGCCGTCCTCGAAGAAGCCGGGGAAGTTGCGGCCGTCGCTCCACGGGACGTACTCGTGGGGCATCCAGTCTTTGGTGACCTTCAGATGGCGGTTGAGTTCGGTCTCGACCACCTCTTCCAGCGCGAACAGCAGCTTGGCGTCGGTCCACGCCTCCGAGCTACCGAGGTGGGGAGAGGTGATCGTCACGGGTACTCCTGAGTGCAAAGCGAATTACCTACGGTTCCGTAGCCTACGGAGTCGTAGGTTAAGCGCGACATCAGGACGAGCCAAGCCCCACAGGGGCATGTGTCTGGTTACGTGCCGTTATCTGCGCAGTTTGAGAGCTCTCGGAGGGCCTCGAAAGGACTAAAGTCACGTCGGCAGGTGGTCTGAGGCTCCCGCCTTGACGGCCGAGATGGGCGCGGTTGTTAATTCGGCTGTATGTTCGATTACCGTGCCATGTGGTCTCCGTCTCCTCATCGGATCCGGTCCGGCGCCGGTCGCTTCATCTGCAAATCCAGCAACATCGATCCGTGCGAACTGTCCAGCTGTACGGTGTCCAGCTCGCTGATCATCGCCGTGGCGTACGTGAAGGGCTGGCCGGCGCCGGGGGGAGGTGCCGGCGCTGAACGGAATCATGCGGACCGTCGTGCGGGCCCGCTCCGACCGTCGTGCGGGCCCGCTCCGACCGGCGTGCGGCGGGGACTGGGGCGCACCCCCGGTCCTCACCCCTCCCGGACCTCCTCGGCCGTGGTCGGGCGCAGCTCGCCGTCGAGCAGTAGCCACCGCGTGATGCCGATCGACTCCAGGAACGGCACGTCGTGGCTGGCCACCACGAGCGCCCCCTCGTAGGAGTCCAGCGCGTCCCTGAGCTGGTCCACGCTCGCCAGGTCCAGGTTGTTCGTCGGCTCGTCCAGCATCAGCAACTGCGGCGCCGGCTCCGCGAGCAGCAGCGCCGCCAGCGTCGCCCGGAACCGCTCGCCGCCCGACAGGGTGCCGGCCGGCCGGTCCGCCCGTGCGCCCCGGAACAAGAAGTGGGCGAGCCGCGCGCGGATCAGGTTGTTCGTCGCCTGCGGGGCGAAGCGCGCCACGTTCTCCACCACCGAGCGGTCGTCGTCCAGTACGTCGAGACGCTGCGGCAGGAACCGGGTCGGCACGTGCGTCACCGACTCGCCCGAGACCGGGGGCAGTTCCCCGGCGATGGTCCGCAGCAAGGTCGTCTTGCCGGATCCGTTGCGGCCCACCAGTGCGATCCGCTCCGGGCCGCGCAGCTCCCACTCGCCCGGGGCCGCCGCCCCGTGGGCCAGGCGCAGGTCGCGCAGGGTGAGTACGCGGCGGCCCGGCGGGACCTGGGTGGCGGGGAGTTCGATCCGGATCTCGGCATCGTCGCGTACGGCCTCGACGGCCTGGTCGAGGCGTTCCTTGGCCTGCGCGAGCCTCTCGGCGTGCATGATGCGGTGCTTGCCGGCCGACTCCTGCGCCGCGCGCTTGCGGGCGCCCATGACGATCTTCGGCTCGCGCTTGCTCTCGAACATCTTCTGTCCGTACCGCTTGCGCCGGGCCAATTTGACCTGGGCCTCGGCGAGTTCGCGCTTCTGGCGCTGTACGTCGGCCTCCGCGACCCGGACCAGCCGCTCGGCAGACTCCTGCTCGGCCGCGAGCATCTCCTCGTAGTCAGTGAAGTTGCCGCCGTACCAGCGCACTTCGCCGTCCCGCAGGTCGGCGATCTGGTCGACGCGTTCCAGTAGCTCGCGGTCGTGGCTGACCAGGATCATCACCCCGGACCAGGATTCGACGGCCGCGTAGAGACGGCGCCGGGCCCGGAGGTCGAGGTTGTTGGTCGGTTCGTCGAGGAGCAGGATGTCCGGGCGGGCCAGCAGGAGGGTGGCCAGGCGTAGCAACACGCCTTCACCTCCCGATAGTTGTCCGACGGTGCGGTCCAGGTCGATGCGGGCGAGCCCGAGCTGGTCGAGCGTGGCGAGGGCCCGCTCCTCCACGTCCCAGTCGTCGCCGACGGCGGCGAAGTTGGCCTCCGTGGCCTCGCCCGCCTCGATGGCGTGCAGGGCGGCCCGGGTGGTGTGGATATCGAGGGCCTCGTCCACGCGCATCGCGGTGTCGAGGGTGACGGTCTGCGGGAGGTAGCCGACCGTGCCGGCTGTCGTCAACTCACCGTCCGACGGCGTCAGTTCACCGGCGATGAGCTTGAGCAGGGTGGATTTTCCGCAGCCGTTGAGCCCGATCAGGCCGGTACGGCCGGGGCCGACGGCGAGTTGGAAGCCGTCGAAGACGGGTGTTCCGTCGGGCCAGTCGAAGGACAGGGCGGAGCAGGTGACGAATGAGGGAGCAGGGCGAGCAGGACTCATGGAGGCCTCCAGGTTGCGTGAGTGGTGAGTGCAACGCGGGGAGACGGCCGGCCGTCGGTGGGTGCGTGCCGTCGAGGCGCGTGAGCGCGGGGCGCTGGAGCGCTACGGCACGAAGGTGTGAAGCGTGACGGTGGTCGGTGTCTCGGACCTCAGACGAGCAATGTCCTGCTCCGTTTCGACGGCGATGGGGCGTCTACGAAGCTACGGGCGGCCGAAGCCGCCCGCAATCGAATTAAGGAGGGTCAGCAGGAGTCGCGCATCAGCTCGGCCAGGCTCTGGTCCATGTCGAGGTAGAGGTGCTCCAGGCCGGGGGGCACGATCGTGGAGACCCGCTCCAGGAAGCGGTGCAGCTCGGCGGTCACCATCAGGACGATCGCGACCCCCTCCGGGGCGTGGAATTCGATGGTGGTCCGGTCGGCGTCGTACGGGCGCACGCGCACGTCCCCGTAGCCGGCCGGGCGGTCGAGCCCGACCTCCAGGAGTTCGCGCGAGAAGGTCCACGAGACCTCGACGCCTTCCAGGGTGGCGGGCGCGGGGAAGGCCATGCGGACGGCGAAGGGATCCGACCGGTCGTAGCAGAACGTGACGGGGATGGTGTCGACCTTCGGCGCGGTGGCAACCAGTCGGGCCTGCACGGCCTGCTCGATGACAGTGATCAAGGCTCGCTCCCTTGCGGCGGATCTCTTGCCGGAGAGGGGGATGGTGTCCGGCAACGGGATAGACGCTGGATTCGGCGAATCCGTGCACGCGCGGTTGCGTGAGCTGTGTCACCGGATGGCCTGAACCTGTCCGTGTGATCGCACAGGGTGACAGTGGGGCGGGGGCTCTCGGTCCTGCCGCAGGCTCCGGCGTGGTCTCAGTAAGGCTGGTTCCCGATCACTCCGCAGGCCCAAGCACGACCCGCGCCTCCCGGGAGCACTGCTCCGGGAGGCGCGGGTCGTGCTCGGGTGCGTCACACACCCCTGCGGCCGCCGGGCCGGCTATGCCGCCGGGTTTTCGCGGACCGTTGAGAGGTCCGAGGACGTCTTCGTCGCGATGAACTCCGTGATGCGGTAGGCGCAGACCCCGGCCAGGGTGAAGGGGTCTTCCGAGGCGATCTTTTCGATCTCCGCGCGCGATACCCCGCCGGCCAGGATCACGCCGCCGTCGCGCGGGACCTTGCGGCCCGAGGCGAGGAAGATGCCGGCGGCGTAGTAGCCGTCCAGCCAGGCGATGTGCGCGTCCATCTCTTCTTCGACGGCTTCGACGGGCGCGGTGTAGGTGAGCTCCATGACGAACATGATCGTCAGGCTACTCTCGCTCCACTATGACGAGTGCGAAGACCCCCGCCGACGAGGCCGAGGCCAAGGCGATACAAGACGAACTGTGCCGACACGTGGTGCTGACCGAGACCGGGCCGGCGCCCGGTACGGGGCTGATCGCAGGGGTGGACGTCGCCTACGACGACGAGCGCGACCTGGTCGCCGCCGCGGCCGTGGTGCTGGACGCCGCCACGCTTGAGGTGGTGGAGGAGGCCACCTCCGTCGGGCGCGT
Source organism: Streptomyces sp. ISL-66 (assembly GCF_018614135.1). GTDB lineage: Bacteria > Actinomycetota > Actinomycetes > Streptomycetales > Streptomycetaceae > Streptomyces. Next base: position 54,336 of record NZ_JAGGOW010000105.1, on the reverse strand, counting down.
CAGCTTTCCCTACGTGCCCGGGCTGCTCGCCTTCCGCGAACTGCCGACCGTGCTCGCCGCGCTGGAGGCGCTCAGCGTCACGCCCGGTCTCGTCGTCTGCGACGGCTACGGGCTCGCCCACCCCCGCCGCTTCGGCCTCGCCTGTCACCTCGGCGTGGTCACCGGGCTGCCCGTCATCGGCGTCGCGAAGAACCCGTTCACCTTCACCTACCAGGAACCGGGCGCCCGGCGTGGTGACGCCGCCCCGCTGCGCGCGGCCGACGGGGACGTCGTCGGCCGGGCGCTGCGCACGCAGGACGGGATCAAGCCCGTCTACGTGTCCGTCGGGCACCGGGTGTCGCTGGACAACGCCTGCGCCCACGCGCTCGCGCTCAGCCCCCGCTTCCGCATCCCCGAGACCACCCGGCGCGCCGACTCGCTGTGCCGGCGCGCGCTGCGCGAAGCCACCGCCTGAGTCCCGGGCGGGAGGTCAGGCCGTGGCCGCCACACGGAAGCGGATGCCCGCCTTCTGGAGCCGGTCCAGGAGGGCGTCGCCCATGGCCACGGCGGTGGTCAGCTGGCCGGAGACCTCGGGCAGGGCGTCGTGGGCGAGGCAGAGCGCCGACTCCGCCAGCATCTTGGCGGTCTCCCCGTAGCCCGGGTCGCCGCCCGAAACCTCGGTGAACACGCGGCGGCCGCCGCCCTCGCCCACGAACCGCACGCTGAACCAGCTGCGCGCCCGCCGCTCCGCGTCCGGGCCGCGGCCCGGCTCCCAGCGGTCCGCGAGCCACTGCCGCACCGGCGGAATCTGCGCGAGCACGGCGGTCGCGCCGACCACCGCCGTACCGCCCAGGGCCACGGGCAGGTGGCGTACGGAGGCGTAGTGCCGGTAGCGGAAGTCCGGGCCGTACCGATCCAGGGCGGCTGCCGAGCGCGCCACGATCCGGGGGTCCAAGGTGGGGAGCGGCAGCGCCCAGGAGCCGGTTTCCCGGCTGAAGCGCGGTACGCCCACGGGCCCCCGTACCCGCCGGCCCAGCAGCCGGGGCTCGTGAAGGCGGCGGGCGCGGGCGGCGGCCAGGAGCTGGGGGCCGCGGCCCATGGCGGTCAGCGCCGTGGTCAGGGTGCCGCCCGAGAAGACGGCGTTGGAACGCATGAAGCCGTCCACGGTCAGCGGCACGCCGGCCGGGAGCTGTCCGACGGTGAAGTACGCGCCGAGGTCGGCCGGGACGGAGTCGAAGCCGCAGGCGTGGACGATCCGGGCGCCGCTCTCGCGGGCCCGCGCGTCGTGGTCCACGTACATCCGGTCCACGAACTCGGGCTCGCCGGTGAGGTCCAGGTAGTCGGTGCCCGCCGCGGCGCAGGCCGCGACCAGCCCGGCCCCGTACCAGATGTACGGGCCCACGGTCGTGGCCAGCACCCGGGTGGATGCGGCCAGTTCGTGCAGCGCCCCGGTGTCCTGGGCGTCGGCGCGCAGCAGCGGCAGGTCCGCGCAGGCCGGGGCGGTGGCCGCCAGCCGTTCGCGCAGTCGCTCCAGCTTCGCGAGGTCGCGGCCCGCGAGGGCCCAGCGGCAGTCGGCGGGGGCGTGGGCGGCGAGGTACGCGGCGGTCAGCGCCCCGACGAACCCGGTCGCGCCGAACAGCACGATGTCGTACTCCCGTTCCGCGGTGCGCGGTTCGTGTCGAGCATCTGCGTTCATCGGCAGCCTCCCAAGCCGTGTAGGTGTAGGTGTCGGTGGTGGCCGAGGCTAGCGCCCCCGGCGGTGGCCCGCGCGGGCGGGTGTGACCCGCGGTAAGACGGTGGCCGGCGGCGCACTGCCGCCGTGCTGCTCGCGGGCGGCCCCGCGGAGCCGTCGGGAAGCCGCGTCGCGCCGCGTCGAGCCGCGCCGCGTCGAGTCGCGCCGCGCCGCGTCGAGTCGGGGGCCGGGCGTCGGTGGGCGGCGTTAGCGTGAGGAGGGACCGTCCGTGCGAGCAGGTACTCGGGAGCGTGTTGTCGATGAAGACCGCGGTGCGCAAGTGGGAGGCGGTCCGGGCGTTCGCCCTGGGGCTGCCGGAGGCCGGGCAGGAGTTCCCTTGGGGTCCCGAGGACTGCGTGGTGAAGGTCAACAAGAAGATCTTCGTCTTCCTCGGCAACGCGGACGGCCCGCGGCCGCCCGGGATCTCCGTGAAGCTCAAGGACGAGGCGTTGCACGGCCATGCCATGACCGCGCCCGGAGCCGAGCCGACCGGGTACGGACTGGGCAGGGCCGGCTGGGTGTCCGTGCCGCTGGGGGAGAAGGGGGCGCCCTCGGCGCAGGTGCTGTGCGAGTGGGTGGAGGAGAGCTACCGGACCGTCGCGCTCAAGCGGCACCTCAAGGAACTCGACGCGCGCATCGCCGAGAGAAACGGGCCAACCGGCTAAGCGGTTGCTCTTGTGCTGAGTGGAACAGGTTCCTAGCATCACTGGTGTTACATCAGTTGTGTCACACAGTGGCCGCAGTGGTGCCACGGGATGCTGGGGGCTCGATGGCAGGGACAGACAGCGGGAACGGCGACGGAGCGGCCCGCGGCCCGCTCGCCGGTGTGCGCGTCGTCGAGCTGGCGGGCATCGGGCCGGGCCCGTTCGCGGCCATGGTCCTCGCCGACCTCGGCGCCGATGTCGTACGCGTCGACCGCCCCGGTGGCGGCGGCCTGGCGGTCGATCCCGCCTACGACATCACCAACCGCAACAAGCGCTCCGTCCTCGTCGACCTCAAGTCCGCCGACGGCCCGGCCCGCGTGCTCGACTTGGTCGAGCGCGCCGACGTGCTCATCGAGGGCTTCCGCCCGGGGGTCGCCGAGCGGCTCGGCGTCGGCCCGGCCGACTGCCACGCGCGCAACCCGAAGCTCGTGTACGGCCGGATGACCGGCTGGGGCCAGGAGGGCCCGCTCGCCCACACCGCCGGGCACGACATCGCGTACATCGCCGTCACCGGCGCCCTCGGCATGATCGGCAACGCGGGCGAACCCCCGGCCGTCCCGGCCAACCTGGTGGGGGACTACGCGGGCGGTTCGCTCTACCTCGTCATCGGGGTGCTCGCCGCGCTCCACCACGCCCGCACCCCGGGCGGCGCGGGCCAGGTGGTCGACGCGGCCATCGTCGACGGGACCGCCCACCTCACCGCGATGATCCACGGCATGGTGGCGGCCGGCGGCTGGCAGGACCGGCGCGGAGCCAACCTCCTCGACGGCGGCTGCCCCTTCTACGGCACCTACGAGACCTCCGACGGCCAGTACATGGCGGTCGGCGCGCTGGAGCAGCAGTTCTACGACACCTTCGTGGAGCTGCTGGGCATCGCCGACCAGGCGCCCGCCCGCAAGGACCTGGCCCGCTGGGGCGAGCTGCGCGAGGCCGTCGCCGCGCGCTTCAAGTCCCGTACCCGCGAGGAGTGGACGGCCGTCTTCGAGGGCACCGACGCCTGCGTGGCGCCCGTGCTCTCGCTGCGCGAGGCCCCGCACCACCCGCACCTGGCCGCCCGCGCCACCTTCACCGACTTCGGCGGGATCACCCAGCCGGCCCCCGCGCCACGCTTCTCCGCGACCCCCGCCGCCGTCGTGAGCGGCCCGGCCCTGCCCGGCGCGCACACGGAGTCGGTCGCGGCCGACTGGGGCGTACCGGCGCTGCTCGGCAAGGAGGGCTGATGGAACTGTCCATGCTGCTGGACTACGCCGGGGATCCGCGCCGGGCCGCCGACCAGGCGGCCGCGCTGGAGGCGGCCGGACTCGACGCGGTGTGGGTCGCCGAAGCCTGGGGCTTCGACTCCCCGACGATCATGGGATATCTGGCCGCCCGGACCGAGCGAATGAAGATCGGCTCGGCCATCCTCAACGTCTACTCGCGCACCCCCGCGCTCATCGCCCAGACGACCGCCGGCCTGGACGCGATGTCCGGCGGCCGGGCGCTGCTGGGCCTCGGCGCGTCGGGCCCCCAGGTGGTCGAGGGCTGGCACGGGAAGCCGTACGACAAGCCGATCGGCCGGACCCGCGAGACGGTCGAGCTGTGCCGGCGCATCTGGCGGCGCGAGACCATCGACCACCACGGCATCACCGACATGCCGCTGCCGCCCGAGAAGGGCGGCCGGCACGGCAAGCCGCTGAAGATCCTGACCCGGCCGGTCCGCGCGGACATCCCCGTCTACGTGGCCTCGCTGGGCCCGGCGAACGTGCGGATGACGGCGGAGATCGCCGACGGCTGGCTCCCCACCCTCTTCGTGCCGGAGAAGGCCGACGCGGTGTGGGGGAGCGCGCTCGCCGAGGGCGCGGCCCTGCGCGCACCCGGACTGGGCCCCCTCCAGACCGTGGCGGGCGGGCTGCTGGCCATCGGCGCGGACGCGGCGGCCGTACGGGAACTCGCGCGGCCGCAGATCGCCCTGTACGTCGGCGGCATGGGCGCGGTCGGCAAGAACTTCTACAACGACCTGGCCGTGGCCTACGGGTACGGGGACGCGGCCCGGAAGATCCAGGAGCTCTACCTCTCCGGACGCAAGCGCGATGCCGCGGCCGCCGTCCCGGACGAACTGTGCGAACTCACCACCCTGTGCGGGCCGGAGGGATACGTGCGCGAGCGCGTCGAGGCCTTCCGGGCGGCCGGGGTGACCATGCTCAACGTCACGCCCGTCGGCCCCGAGCCGGCCCGGCTCGTCGAAACCGTCAAGAACTGGCTCTAGGAGGCCCATCCATGAAACGCCGGCTCTTCGACGCCGATCACGAGGCGTTCCGCGAAACCGTCCGCACCTTCCTCGCCAAGGAGGTGCTGCCGCACTACGAGCAGTGGGAGAAGGACGGCATCGTCAGCCGCGAGGCCTGGCGTGCCGCCGGCCGCCAGGGGCTGCTGGGCCTGGCCGTCCCCGAGGAGTACGGGGGCGGCGGCAACACCGACTTCCGGTACGCGGCGGTGATCGCCGAGGAGTTCACCCGGGCGGGCGCCGCCGGTCTCGCGATCGGTCTGCACAACGACATCATCGGCCCGTACCTGACCTCGCTGGCGACCGAGGAGCAGAAGCGCCGCTGGCTGCCCGGGTTCTGCTCCGGCGAGATCATCACCGCGATAGCGATGACCGAGCCGGGCGCGGGCTCCGACCTCCAGGGCATCAGGACCACCGCCGAGGACGCGGGCGACCACTGGGTGCTCAACGGCTCCAAGACCTTCATCTCCAACGGGATCCTGGCCGACCTGGTGATCGTGGTCGCGAAGACCACCCCCGAGGGCGGGGCGCACGGGATGTCGCTGCTGGTCGTCGAGCGCGGCACGGAGGGCTTCGAGCGCGGCCGCAACCTGGACAAGATCGGCCAGAAGGCGCAGGACACCGCCGAGCTGTTCTTCAACGACGTCCGCGTCCCGAAGGAGAACCTGCTCGGCGAGTTGAACGGCGCCTTCGTCCACCTGATGACCAATCTCGCGCAGGAGCGGATGGGCATCGCGATGGCGGGCATCGCCGCCGCCGAGTACCTGCTGGAGATCACCACGCAGTACGTGAAGGAGCGCGAGGCCTTCGGGCGCCCGCTCTCCAAGCTCCAGCACATCCGGTTCGAGATCGCGGAGATGGCCACCGAGTGCGCGGTCACCCGTACGTTCCTCGACCGCTGCATCACCGACCACTGCCACGGGGAACTGGACCACGTCCACGCCTCGATGGCCAAGTGGTGGGCCACCGAGCTCCAGAAGCGGGTCGCCGACCGCTGTCTGCAACTGCACGGCGGATACGGCTACATGACCGAATACCGGGTCGCGCGGGCCTTCACCGACGGCCGGATCCAGACCATTTACGGCGGTACGACCGAGATCATGAAGGAGATCATCGGCCGCTCCCTGCTCGGCTAACGCCGGGAGCCGGGCGCCGAGCGCTCCGGCCCCGCCGCGCCACCCCCCGTCCGAACTCGCCCGTACTCCGTCCGAACGGCCCGCACCCGCCCGATCCCGCCTCCGCACCCCCGAAAGGCTTGACCAGTGAGCACCGAAGCTTACGTATACGACGCGATCCGCACCCCCCGCGGCCGCGGCAAGGCCAATGGCTCCCTGCACGGCACCAAGCCGATCGACCTCGTCGTCGGCCTCATCCACGCCCTGCGCGAGCGCAACCCCGGCCTGGACCCCGCCACCATCGACGACATCGTGCTCGGCGTCGTCGGCCCGGTCGGCGACCAGGGCTCCGACATCGCCCGGATCGCGGCCATCGCGGCCGGGCTGCCGGACACCGTGGCCGGCCTCCAGGAGAACCGCTTCTGCGCCTCCGGCCTGGAGGCCGTCAACCTGGCCGCGGCCAAGGTCCGCGCCGGCTGGGAGGACCTGGTCCTCGCCGGCGGCGTCGAGTCCATGTCCCGCGTCCCGATGGCCTCGGACGGCGGAGCCTGGTTCAACGACCCGATGACCAACTGGGACACCGGTTTCGTCCCGCAGGGCATCGGCGCCGACCTGATCGCCACGATCGAGGGATTCTCGCGGCGCGACGTCGACGAGTACGCCGCCCTGTCCCAGGAGCGCGCCGCCGCGGCCATCAAGGACGGCCGCTTCGCCAAGTCCGTGGTCCCGGTCACCGACCGCAACGGCCTGGTCGTCCTGGACCACGACGAGTTCGTCCGCCCCGGCACCACCGCCGACACCCTCGCCAAGCTGAAGCCGTCCTTCGCGGACATCGGCGACCTGGGCGGCTTCGACGCCGTCGCGCTGCAGAAGTACCACTGGGTCGAGAAGATCGACCACGTCCACCACGCGGGCAACTCCTCCGGCATCGTCGACGGTGCCTCGCTCGTCGCGATCGGCTCCCGCGAGGCGGGCGCCCGCAACGGGCTCACGCCCCGGGCCCGGATCGTCTCGGCCGCCGTCTCCGGCTCCGAGCCCACCATCATGCTCACCGGCCCCGCCCCGGCCACCCGCAAGGCCCTCGCCAAGGCCGGGCTGACCATCGACGACATCGACCTCATCGAGATCAACGAGGCGTTCGCCGGCGTCGTGCTGCGCTTCGTCAAGGACATGGGCGTCTCCCTCGACAAGGTCAACGTCAACGGCGGCGCCATCGCGCTGGGCCACCCGCTCGGCGCCACCGGCGCGATGATCCTCGGCACGGTCGTCGACGAACTGGAGCGCCAGGACAAGCGCTACGGGCTCGTCACCCTCTGCGTCGGCGGCGGCATGGGTGTCGCGACCGTCGTCGAACGCCTCTGACACGTCCCGGTATCCCAGACAACTCCCCGACACGGCCGACACGGAAGTAGCGAACATGAGCGAGTCCACCACGATCCGCTGGGAACAGGACGACACCGGAGTCGTCACCCTCGTCCTCGACGACCCCGACCAGTCCGCCAACACGATGAACCAGGCCTTCAAGGACTCCATCGCGGCGATCGCGGAGCGCGCCGAAGCCGAGAAGGACACCATCCGCGGCATCATCTTCACCTCCGCCAAGAAGACCTTCTTCGCCGGGGGAGACCTCAAGGACATGATCCGGCTGCGCCCCGAGCACGCGCAGCTCGCCTTCGACACCGGCACCGCGATCAAGCGTTCGCTGCGCCGCATCGAGACCCTCGGCAAGCCCGTGGTCGCCGCCATCAACGGCGCCGCCCTGGGCGGCGGTTACGAGATCTGCCTGGCTTCCCACCACCGGGTCGCCCTCGACGCCCCCGGTTCTAAGATCGGCCTGCCCGAGGTCACCCTCGGCCTGCTCCCGGCCGGCGGCGGCGTCACCCGCACCGTCCGCCTGATGGGCATCGCCGACGCGCTGCTCAAGGTGCTGCTGCAGGGGACCCAGTACAGCCCGCAGCGCGCTCTGGACAACGGCCTGGTCCACGAACTGGCCGCCACTCCCGAGGAGATGCTCGCCAAGGCCCGCGCCTTCATCGACGCGAACCCGGTCTCTCAGCAGCCGTGGGACGTACCGGGCTACCGGATCCCGGGCGGTACGCCCTCCAACCCGCGCTTCGCCGCCAACCTCCCGGCGTTCCCCGCCAACTTGAAGAAGCAGCTCGCCGGTGCCCCCTACCCGGCGCCGCGCAACATCCTGGCCTGCGCGGTCGAAGGCGCCCAGGTGGACTTCGAGACCGCGCTGACCATCGAGGCCCGCTACTTCACCGAGCTGGTCACCGGGCAGACCGCCAAGAACATGATCCAGGCGTTCTTCTTCGACCTCCAGGCCGTCAACGCCGGCCGCAGCCGCCCGCAGGGCGTGGCGCCCCGCAAGGTCACCAAGGTCGCGGTCCTCGGCGCCGGCATGATGGGCGCCGGCATCGCCTACTCCTGTGCCCGCGCGGGCATCGAGGTCGTCCTGAAGGACGTCACCCCCGAAGCCGCCGCGAAGGGCAAGGCCTACTCCGAGAAGCTGCTCGACAAGGCCCTGGCCCGCGGCCGCACGACCGAGGCCAAGCGCACCGAACTGCTGGCCCGCATCACCCCCACCGCCGAGGCGGCCGACCTCGCGGGCTGTGACGCCGTCATCGAGGCCGTCTTCGAGGACACCGCCCTCAAGCACAAGGTGTTCCAGGAGATCCAGGAGTTCCTCACCCCCGACGCGCTGCTCTGCTCGAACACCTCCACGCTGCCCATCACGGGCCTGGCGGAAGGGGTTTCGCGTCCCGCCGACTTCATCGGACTGCACTTCTTCTCGCCCGTCGACAAGATGCCGCTGGTGGAGATCATCAAGGGCGAGCGGACCGGCGACGAGGCCGTCGCCCGCGCCTTCGACCTCGTACGGCAGATCAACAAGACGCCGATCGTGGTCAACGACTCGCGCGGCTTCTTCACCTCGCGCGTCATCGGCCAGTTCATCAACGAGGGCGTCGCGATGGTCGGCGAGGGCATCGAGCCCGCCTCCGTCGAGCAGGCCGCCGCGCAGGCCGGGTACCCGGCCAAGGTGCTCTCCCTCATGGACGAGCTGACGCTCACCCTGCCCCGCAAGATCCGCAACGAGACCCGCAAGGCCTTCGAGGCCGAGGGCCGGCCCTGGCCGGAGCACCCGGCCGACACCGTCATCGACCGCATGGTCGACGAGTTCGGGCGCCCCGGGCGAAGCGGCGGCGGCGGTTTCTACGCGTACGACGAGAGCGGCAAGCGCGCGGGCATCTGGCCGGGGCTGCGCGAGCACTTCACCAAGGCGGGGTACGAGATCCCGTTCGAGGACATGAAGGAGCGGATGCTCTTCTCCGAGGCACTGGACACCGTCCGCTGCTTCGACGAGGGCGTCCTGACCTCGTACGCCGACGCCAACATCGGTTCGATCATGGGCATCGGCTTCCCGGCCTGGACCGGCGGCGTGATCCAGTACATCAACGGCTACGAGGGCGGCCTGCCCGGCTTCGTGGCCCGTGCCCGCGAGCTGGCCGCCCAGTACGGCGAGCGGTTCACCCCGCCGGCCTCGCTGGTGGAGAAGGCCGAGCGCGGCGAGACGTACGCCGACTGACCGGCCGCCGCGCGGTCCCGGGACCAGCGGGTCCCGGGACCAGCGGGTCCCGGGACCGCGCGCGGGATGGCTCAGGCGGTGGTCCGCGGCGACGCGGGTCGCCCGGCGGCGGCGTGCAGCGTCGCGAACGTGCCCCGGTGCGCGGCGCCTTCCGGCGTGGTCCAGGCGGCGGTGACCCGGCCGAGGGCCCTGGAGGCGGGGGGATCGGACGGGCCGTCCTGCGCGTCCGCATCCACATCCGCATCCGCGTCCGTGACCTCGTCCCGGGCCCGCAGCACGCGCGTCACGGTGAGTACCGCGCGAGAGCCCGCTACGAGGACATCGGTGCCCCGCGCCGTGTGGGAGACCTCCAGCGGCTCCGGCGAGAGCGCCTCCAGAAGCTCGGCGCCGCCGAACCACGCGGTGACGCCCGGGTCGGGGGTATCGCTCTCCGTCTGGTGCTGCGCGGTGGCGCGGCCCCGCAGCAGCTCGAGCAACTGGCTTACGAGAACCGGGTCGTGGGCGCCGTCGTAGATCCACCGGGTGCCGAGCACACCGTGCTCGGAGGTGCCCACCAGGCCCGCCCCGGCGCTGCCGGCGCCTCCGGCACCCGCGGCATCCCCGGCACCGTCGAGCGGGGCGCCGCGGTAGGTGAGGGGCACGTGGTAGGAGGTCTCCCGCCCGCCCGAGGTGTCCGTGAGCACCATGAACTCGATGCCCACCTCGCCCTCAGGATCGTCGAGCCGGAACCCGCCAGACCGGGCCAGGTCGGGCGCGTGCCCCGTGGCCACGTACCACGGGCGGGTCGGCAGCCAGGCAGTGACCAGTTCCAGCTTGCCGGGGGTCATCGTCGTCTTGTAGATCATCGCCATGGGGCGAAAGTACTACTCCTGCGGCACGAAGGCGGCGCGCAGTTCGTCTTTCAACGAGCGCTGGAAGGCCGTCACCAGCGCCTGCACCACCATCGGCTGCATGTGCGCGGACAGCGCCTTCATCGCCTCCACCCGCTCCGGATCGCTCTCGCCCTGCGTGAACGGCCCCCACACCTCGTCGCGGAAGAGCGCCGTCAACTGGTGCGCGGTCGTCCGCGCGTGCTCCAGCAGCACCTTGCGCGCGGCCAGGATCGTCTCGTGGGCGATCGGTACGTCGAGCAGCGCGACGCCGAGCCGCAGCAGCCCCACGTCCACGCGGAAGCCCTCCGCGGTGGGCGTCAGCACGTTCATCGCCGTCAGCCGCCGCAGGTCGCTCTCCGTCAGCGTCCGGCCGGCCCGTTTCTTCAGCTCCGCGAGCGAGGATTCCAGCGCCGCGTCCGGGGCCCAAGTGGCCACCAGCGCCCGGTGGATCGCCAGATCGTGCGCGCTCAGGTCGTCGGGCAGCGCGTCGAGGTAGCGTTCGATGGCCGACAGGGTCATGCCCTGGTGCTGCAACTCTTCGATGAGCGCCAGCCGGGAGAGGTGTTCGGGCCCGTAGTGGCCCACCCGACGGGGTCCGATCACGGGAGGGGGCAAAAGCCCGCGGGTGCTGTAGAACCGTACGGTGCGGACGGTCACGCCCGCCCTGGCCGCCAGTTCGTCGACGGTGAGCGCCGGCTCGGGCGCCTGGGTGGCCATGTGCGCTCCGCCTCGCTCTCTGATCGGCACGTGTTTAATCGGCACGGTTTCGCTCGGCACAGTTCGTGTACCGCGGTTCAACAGTATTGCTGTCGCACCAACGATGTGAAACGCCCAGGAGCTGCCCATGACCACGAAACTGCGTCTGCCCGCGCCCCTCGACGAGCTCACCCTCCCCGCCCTGCTGGCGCGCAACGCCGCCGAGCACGCAGACCTTCCCGCCCTCTCGTGGCGCGAGGGCGCGGGATGGTCCACCCTCAGCTGGTCCGACGTCCGCCGCGAGGTGGCCGTCCTGGCCTCCGGCTACGCGGCCCTGGGCGTGGAGCGCGGCGAGCACGTCCTGCTGATGATGGGCAACCGCCCCGAGCACTGGCTCACGGATCTGGCGCTCGTCCACCTCGGCGCCGTACCCGTCACCGTGTACGGGACCTCCGCGCCCGAGCAGATAGCCCACATCGCCCGCCACAGCCGGGCCAGGTTCGCCGTGATCGAGGGGGCCCGCGAGCTGGCCCGGTGGGAGCCGCTGCTCGACGACCCGGAGGTCCCGCTGGAGCGGCTCGTCGTGGCCGAGGCCGCGGAAGCGGGGTCGCACCGCACCTACGGCTCCCTGCACGCGAGCGGAGCCCGTCCGCACCGCTCCGAGGCCTTCGAGAAGGCCTCGCGGGAGATCCGCCCCGAGGACCCGCTGACCGTCGTCTACACCTCGGGCACCACCGGCGACCCCAAGGGCGTCCGCCTCACGCACCGCAACATCATGCTCCAGGCGGTCCGGCTCGACCGGCGCGTGGACCTTCCCGAGCACGCCGAGCACGTCTGCTACCTGCCCTTCGCACACATCGCCGAGCGGGTCCTCGGGATCTACCTGCCGCTGCTGCGGGCCGCCCACGTCCGGCTGTGTGCCGATCCGGCCGCCGTGGCGGCAGCCGTGCGCGAACTGCACCCGGTGCAGTTCTTCGGCGTCCCCCGGGTGTGGGAGAAGCTGGCCGCCTCCGTACGGGCGGTGCTCGGGCGGCTCCCCGAGGAGCAGCGGCGCGCCATCGAGGCGGCCAACGACCTGGCGCGGTCCCGCGCGGCCCACCGGGAGCGCGGGGAGGAGGTGCCGGCCGCGCTCGAGGCCTCGTACGCCGTCGCGAAGGACCGGGTGCTGGACCCGCTGCTCTCGCTGGCCGGGCTGGACCGGCTGGTCTGGACGGCGAGCGCCACCGCGCCGATGCCGATCGACGTGGTCCGCTTCTGGGCGGGCTGGGGGGTCACCATCATGGACGCCTGGGGGCTCACCGAGACCTCGGGCGTGTGCACGGTCAACAGCCCGGACGGTTTCCGGCTGGGCTCGGTGGGCCGCCCGATCGAGGGGCTGGAGCTGAGGCTCGGCGCCGACGGGGAGATCTTCATGCGCGGGGAGACGGTCTTCGGCGGCTACCTGCTTCCGGACGGGTCGGTGGAGAGCGCCTGCGACGGCGAGGGCTGGTTCGCGACGGGGGACATCGGCCGGTTCGACGAGGACGGGTTCCTCTGGCTGACCGACCGCAAGAAGGAACTCATCATCACCTCGAACGGCAAGAACGTCTCGCCGGCCCTGGTGGAGAACACGGTCAAGGAACACCCGCTGATCGGGCAGGCGCTGGTGCACGGCGACGGCCGGTCCTACCTCGTCGCCCTCCTCGTCCTGGACCCGGAACTGGCCCCGGCCTGGGCCGCGGCCCACGGGATCGAGACCGCCACGCCCGCCGAGCTCGCCGCGCACCCGGCCGTGCGGGAGGAGGTCGCCCGCGCCGTGGAAGCGGCCAACACGCGGCTCAACCGGACCGAGCAGATCAAGCGCCACCGCCTCCTGGCCGAGGAGTGGAGCCCGGAGTCGGGGGAGCTGACCCCCTCGCTGAAGCTCCGCCGCCGGGTGATCCGGGAGAAGTACGGGGCCCTGATCGAGGGCCTGTACGAGGAGCCGTACGAGGCTTCGTAGGAGCGGTGTACCCCGCCGAGCCGGCCACCTTCGAGCATCTTCCCGACTGCGCGAACGAGCGGGAGCGCTCGAAGGCGGCCGGCCGAGCGGATCCGGTAGCGACCGGCCGGCTCCGGGAAGGTGCGGTTCAGCGGGCTGTGCCGATGACGATGGCCGCGAGGAGGCCGAGCACGCTCGCCACGTAGAGCAGCTGCCGGACGGGCTCGTTCACCGGGCGCCGGCCGGGCGGTGCTCGACGACCGTCGACACCATGATCCGGATGATGCGGGCGAGGCCGCGGGCGTGGTTCCAGTTCGCGTGGTCGCCGTGGCCCAGGGGGCCCGCGTCGACGAAGTACGACCACTCGATCAGCGCGGCGCCCGCGCGCTCGGTGCGCTGGGCCCCCGGGATCCGCGACACCGCGGCGTGGAGGTCCTGCCCGACGGTGATCAGGTCGTCGATCAGGTGCGCCACGCCCTCGGCGTCGGGCCGCTGGTCGTAGGACCCCAGGGCCCGCGCCGCGAGCTCCTCGGCCATCTGTGTCTCGCCGGGGTTCATGCCGGTGCTCCTACCGTCGTCAGCGGGTGGTGAGACCAGGGTGGGGGCACAACAAGGCCCCAACTATCCGGAGTTCCGGATAGTTGGGGCCCGAGGATTGACGGTGCGTTATACGCCCAGCCAGTTGCCGTACGACAGGAAGTTTTCCGGGAGCTGACGGCGGGCCGCCTCCAGCCCGGTGTACGTCTCTCGGACCGTCTGGTGGTACCGGGCCTGCTGCGGCGCGGACTTCCGGGCCTTCAGCAGGTTCTGGAAACTGGCATCGAGGTCTCCCGTCCACATCTGAGCCCGCGCCAGCTCGGCGTAGTGGTGGCTCTTCCGCGACTTCGGCCACTCCGACGGGATGGTCACCCCGCGGCCCATCTGCGCGGCCTGCCCGTACTCGTCCAGCTCCGCCAGTACCGACACCCGGTGCACGGCCACGTTCGTCGGGCCGAACGCCAGCCAGTGCGTCTCGACCGCCTCGCCCGTGCCCGCAGCGATCCGGCCCGCCTCGTCGAGGTGTCCGTCAGCCCGGCTCTGGTCCTTCGATCTGCCGGCCATCACCGCGGCGCCCAGATGCAGTTGCCCGGTGACGACCGCCCGCTCCCGGCCGGCGTCGGCCTGCTCGAGTGTGCGCAGGCCGAGGTCGATGAGCCGCTGTCCCGTCTTGTACTGCCCATCACGCAGGTAGGTGAGGGCCCGCATGTAGCGGTACATGCCGCCGATGACCGCGTCGGAGCCACGCTGTGCCGCCCAGTCCATGCGGGCCAGGGCGATCGCGGCGAGGTCGTAGTAGCCGAGCTTCGACGCCACGTCGTAGGCCGTGCGGTAGGTGGAGGCGAGGAGGAGCCACGCCTCCCGTCCGGGGGCCGCGTGGGCGGCCGTGGTGGCCTCCAGGATCAGCCCGGCGACCTCCCCGGCGACGCGCTTGATCTCCCCCGCGCGGACGGCGACGAGGAGACCCTCGGCGTCCGCGGCGAGGAGCTCGTGCGCACGCGGGGCGATGTCGGGGTCGGCTCCGAGGTCGTAGACGTCCAGGGCCTCACGGATGGGCCTGATCAGGACGTCCAGCTCGTCGGCGCGGAGCTCGGTGGTGTAGGGCTGGCCGGTGACGGTCTCGACCTGGACGCGGAGTGCCCGGGCCACGGCGGCGATGACGTACGGGCTGGCCGGGGTGACGCCCTGCTCGACCTTGGTCAGGGTGCCGTAGGGGACTTGGGACAGTTCCGCGAGTGCCGCCTGGGTGAGGTGGCGTTCCAGGCGCAAGCGTCGGATGCGCGCGCCGGTGTGGTCGTGCGGTAGAGAGTGCATACTGGCTCCCGTTCAGACTCGACACCTGAACGGTACCGGTACACGACAAAATCGCCCCCTCCCGCCCGCAGGCGGGAGGGGGCGTTGTGCTGTGCGGTCAGGAGACGCCGTACCACTGGCCGGACCGCCCCGTGTGGGGCAGAAGGTTGCGTTCGACTACGGGCCCCGGCAGGTGGATCAGCGCCCGATCAACGGATAGTGGTCCGAGAGGTTCGTGTAGGTGTAGGAGGTGCCCCAGCTGGAGACGGTCCAGGGGGCCGACTGCTCCTTGACCACGTTGTTCTCCCAGTTCGCCGGGCGGGCGTTGCCCTTGCGGTAGAGGACGTAGTCGAGGTCCTCGCGCGGGTCCGTCGGATAGCGGTAGTTCGCTATCGAGTTCAGCGCGGTGTCGAAGGAGTACGGGTGTCCCGTGCGGGTGTCGGAGTCCGCCAGGTCGGCGTTGGCCAGCATGGAGGCGTACTCCGCGCTGCGGGAGTCGACGTTCATGTCGCCCGCCACGATGACCTGCTCGCCCGCCGGGATGTTCTTGCCGTCCAGGAACGCGTCGATGTTCCGGAACTGGCGGGCGCGCATGTCCGCCGCCTCGCCCGCGTCGCAGCCCGGGTCGGTGGACTGGGCATGGGTGCCCACCACGTGCACCTTGGTGCCGTTGACGTTCAGCACGACGTACGCGAAGCCCTTGTTGGACCACCAGTCGGCGCCGCAGGCGTCCTTGTAGACGACCTGCTCCTTGCGCAGGACCGGCCACTTGCTGAGGATCGCGACGCCGCCGTCCTCCGGGGTGGTGGAGGAGTACGCGCCGCCCGTCGCGTCCCAGCCGCTCTTGCCGCGTCCCACGACCGGGGTCTGGTACGGGTACTGCGCGGCCGCGTTGGACTTCAGGGCGTCCGAGGCGCCGTTGTCGAAGGCCTCCTGGAGCACGACCACGTCGTGGCCCTGGAAGAAGGAGGCCTTGGGGATCTCCGTCGCCCGGTGGTCCTGGCCCCAGTTCGGGTACAGGTTCTTGCTCATCAGGAACGTGTTGTACGTCAGAACACGGAGCCGCGGCGCGGCGGCGCCCTCGGCGGCGCTCGCGGCCGGGGTCGTGGTGGCGGCGAGCGCCGCGACGGCGATCGCGGCGACGACGGCGGCGGCGGAGCGGGCCGCGCGGGGCTGGCTGTACGGCATGGGGGTTCCCTCGTTCCGTGGGGGAAGATCGGCTCCGCCATCCAAGCAGCCGGGGTTACTTCGGGGTAACACCCATGACACGACTTTCTGTCCGGGGTGAGGCGATCAGTCTCCGGCGGTCCGGACGCCGCCGAAGAGGCGCTGGTCACCGATCCGCCGGACCGCGAAGAGTGGCCGGTTCCCGCGCATACTGGATGAACGGAGACCGACACCTGGGGGCGTACGCATGACCACGACCGCGCGGGCGACGGCCGAAGGCCGGAGCGATCCCGAGCCCCCGCCTGCGGGCGGAGTGCTCTGGACCATCGCCGGGGACGTCCGGGGCCTGCTCATGCTGCCGGCGGCCTTCACCCTGCAGGTCGCGCACCCCGCGATCGGGGCCGGGGTCGACCAGTACTCGGTCTTCCGCACCGACCCCTGGGGCCGCGGCGAACGCTCCCTGCGCTCCGTCCAGCTGTGGGTGTACGGCGGAGCGGACGCCGTCGCCGAGGGGCGCCGGGTGCGCCGGCTGCACAAGGACATCCAGGGCACCGACACCAGGGGACGGCGATACCACTCCCTCGACCCGGCCTGCTACGCCTGGGTGCACGCGACCGGCTTCCCCGTCTACCTCTACGCCGGGCGCTACCTGCTGCGCCGCTTCACGCCCGCCCAGGAGCGCCAGCTGTACCGCGAGTGGCTCCAGGTCGGCCGCATCCTCGGCCTCCAGGACCGGGACATGCCGCAGACCATCGAGGAGTACTGGCCCTACTACCGCCGGATGCTGGCCGAGGAGATCGAACCCACCAAGGTCGCCCGCGAACTCGTCGCCACGGACACCCCGCTGCCCCGGCCCGAGGGCGGCACGCTGCCGGTGCGGCTCCTGCTGCGCGCCGCCTGGCCGGTGCTCCGGCCGGCGTTCCTGCACTTCCGGGCCTTCGTCACCGTCGGCTACATGCCGCCCGAGGCCCGCGCCGCCATCGGCCTGAACTGGACCCCGGCCCAGGAGCGCCGGCTGCGCCTGCTGAGCGCGGCCGTACGCGTCCTCGTACCGCTCCTGCCGGAGCGGCTGCGCTACCTGCCGATCGCCCGCGCGGCACGGGCGCGCCGACGCGCCGGCGCCCGCTGAGGGGACGTCGGCGCGCGGAGCCCCGCAGGGGCCGTCCGGAGGGGCCGTTCGTACGGCCGTCCGGACGGCCCCTGCGGACGGTCAGTGGTCGTCGTGGACGGAGTTCGTCGCCGCGATCTTCTTCCAGGACTTCGGTTCGGCGGCCGGCTTGGCGGGGGCCTGGAGGGAGCGGGCGCCCGGCGCCTCGGCGGCCGCCGGCGGGGCGAAGGCCGGCTTGCCCGGGGTGTAGAGCCAGGTCTCGAAGAGCTGCGCGAGGGGCTCGCCCGAGATCTTCTCGGCGTAGCGGACGAAGTCCCCGACCTTGGCGTTCCCGTAGGCGCGCTCGGTCGGCCAGCCCTTGAGGATCCGGAAGAACTTCTCGTCGCCGATCTCGTTGCGCAGCGCCTGGAGCGCGATCGCCCCGCGGTCGTAGACCGCACCGTGGAACTGGTTCTCCGCGCCCGGGTCACCCGGCTTGACCTGCCAGAACGGGTCCTCCGCCGGACGCGAGAGGTACGTCCAGTCCGCGAGCTCCTGGGCCGTGCCCTCGCCCTCCTTCTCCGACCACAGCCACTGGCTGTACCGGGCGAAGCCCTCGTTGATCCAGATGTCCTTCCAGCCGTCGACGGACACGCTGTCGCCGTACCACTGGTGGGCCAGCTCGTGCACGACCACCGAGACGTTCGCGCCGTTCGCGAACTGCCGCGGGCTGTAGAACGGCCGGGTCTGGGTCTCCAGCGCGAATCCGCTGGGCACGTTCGGGACGTAGCCGCCCAGCGCGTTGAAGGGGTACGGGCCGAAGACCCCCTCCAGCCACTCCGCGACCTCCCCGGTCCGCTCCACGCTCGCGCGCGCCGCTCCCGCGTTGTCGCCGAGGTCCTTGCTGTACGCGTTGAGGATCGGCAGGCCGCTCGCCGTCTTGTCGGTGGTGATGTCGAACTTGCCGACCGCGAGGGTGGCCAGGTACGTGGCCTGCGGCTTGTTCGAGCGCCAGTTGTACCGGGTCCAGCCGAGCCGGGAACTCTGCGACTGGAGCACGCCGTTGCTGATGGCCTGTGTCCCGTCGGGCACGTTGACCGAGACGTCGAAGGTGGCCTTGTCGAGCGGGTGGTCGTTGCTCGGGAACCACCAGGCCGCCGAGTCGGGCTCCTGCGCGGCGATGCCGCCGTCCGGGGTGCGCTGCCAGGCCGACCAGCCGTCGACCTTGAATTCCGAGGGCTTGCCCGCGTACTTGACGACCACGCTCGACTCGCGCCCGCGCTGGAGCGGGGTGGCCGGGGTGACCTCCAGCTCCTGGGCGCCGGACCTGGCGAACTTCGCCTTGACGCCGTTGACCCGGATCTCGCTGACGGTCAGGCCGAAGTCGAGGTTGAAGCGGGACAGGTCCTGCTTCGCGGTGGTGAGGAGGGTGGCGGTGCCCTCCAGGAGGTCGGTGTTCGGCTGATACCGCAGGCGCAGGTCGTAGTGGGAGACGTCGTAGCCCCCGTTGCCGCTGGCCGGGTAGTAGGGGTCGCCGATACCCGGGGCGCCGGGAACGGAACTCGCCGCAGACGCCGGGATCACCAGCAGGAGGGAAGCGGCGAGCACGCTCGGGGCGATGACTTTGCGGTGCACCTTGGACTCCAAGTGGTAGGGGAGTGGCTTCGGTTCGACCGTATTCACGCCTGGGACCCCACGTCATGTCCATGGCCCTGTTGTCACATGATCGCCATGCGTCTGAAAAACGCCCGTGCCGGGACGCGCGCGCGGCCAGAAGGCGACTCCCCACTTCCGGCCGCGCGGCCGGAGGCGACTCCTCACCACCGGACCCGCCCTTCACGACATACCAAGCAGTCGGTAGCCTGCCGTGCATGACTCTTCCGGCGCACGCCGCCCGCCACTGCTGGCACGGAGCGATCAACCCGCTGCACGCCACCGTCTACTTCTCGCCCGACCTCGGCAAGGAGTTCGCCGCCCTGGGGATCACCGACCCCCACGCCGTCAACCTCGCCTCCCGGTCCGCCGCCATGGGCGCCGTCGGAGCCGGCGCGGTCACCTCCACCTTCTACAACTACCGCCACGACCTGGTCGCCAGGCACCTGCCCGCCGTCTGGGACACCGCCGGCCCCCAGCAGGTCCTCGACGCCCGGCTGCGGGCCGCCGACGCCACCCTGCGCAGGCTCCTCGGCGCCGAGACCATAGGGTCCCCCGAGGTCGCCGAGGCCGCCGAGCTGGCGATGCGCGCGTCCGAGGCCTGCACCCGGCACGCCCGCACCCTCTACTCCGCCCACGCGGACCTCCCCGTACCCGAAGAGCCGCACCTCAAGCTGTGGCACGCCACCACCCTGCTGCGCGAGCACCGCGGCGACGGCCACCTCGTCGCCCTGCTCGTTATGGGCCTGGACCCGGTCGAGGCCCTGATCAGTCACACGGCCACCGGCCAGGGCATGACCCCGAAGTACCTCAAGGCCATCCGCGGCTGGGACCAGTCCGACCTCGACGCCGCCACCGAGCGGCTGCGCGAGCGCCGAGTCCTGGACGCCGGGGGCCGGCTCACCGCCGAGGGCACGGCGCAGCGCGAGGCGCTGGAGGAGGAGACCGACCGCCTGGACGCGGCCCCGTACGAGCACCTCGGCGAGGCCGGACTCGCCCGGCTCGCCGAGATCGGCGGCGGCCTCACCATGAAGGCGTTCAAGGCCGGAGCCTTCCCCCGGGACCTCCTGGGCAAGGCCTGAGACCCGGGACGGACAAGGCTCCCGACGCCCGCGGCCGCCACCTGCCACAATTGGCAGCCTTCCGACGCAGCACGCGGTACGCACCACGCGGCGTCACGTATACGTACGAAGGCAGGCGGGACCGCAGTGACGATGTCCATCGAAGGCAGGATCGCCGAGGAGCTCGGCGTACGGGAGCGGCAGGTCAAGTCCGCCGTCGAGCTGCTCGACGGCGGCTCCACCGTGCCGTTCATCGCGCGCTACCGCAAGGAAGCGACCGAGATGCTCGACGACGCCCAGCTGCGCACCCTGGAGGAGCGGCTGCGCTATCTGCGCGAGCTGGAGGACCGGCGCTCGGCGATCCTCGACTCCGTCCGGGAGCAGGGAAAGCTCGACGCCGAGCTGGAGGCCCGGATCAACGCGGCCGACACCAAGGCCCGACTGGAGGACATCTACCTCCCGTTCAAGCCCAAGCGCCGCACCAAGGCGCAGATCGCCCGCGAGGCGGGCCTGGAGCCGCTCGCCGACGCCCTGCTCGCCGACCCGTCGGTGGAACCGGCGTCCCGCGCGGCCGGGTTCGTGGACGCCGACAAGGGCGTGGCCGACCCGGCCGCCGCCCTGGAGGGCGCCCGCGCCATCCTCACCGAGAAGTTCGGCGAGGACGCCGACCTCATCGGCGAACTGCGCGAGCGCATGTGGAGCCGTGGCCGGCTCGCCGCGAAGGTCCGCGACGGCAAGGAGGAGGAGGGCGCCAAGTTCGCCGACTACTTCGACTTCACCGAGCCCTTCACCGCGCTGCCCTCGCACCGCGTCCTCGCCATGCTCCGCGGCGAGAAGGAGGACGTCCTCGACCTGACCCTGGAGCCGGAGGAGCCGAGCGACACGCCCGGGCCCTCCACGTACGAGGGCATGGTGGCGCGCCGCTTCGGCATCAACGGGCGTGGCCGCCCCGGTGACCAGTGGCTCGCCGACACCGTCCGCTGGGCCTGGCGCACGAAGATCCAGGTGCACCTCGGCATCGACCTGCGGATGCGGCTGCGCGCCGCTGCCGAGGACGAGGCCGTACGGGTCTTCGCGTCCAACCTGCGCGACCTGCTGCTCGCCGCCCCCGCCGGGACCCGCGCGACGCTCGGCCTGGACCCGGGCTTCCGTACCGGTGTGAAGGTCGCCGTCGTGGACGCCACCGGCAAGGTCGTCGCCACCGACGTGATCTACCCCCACGTACCGGCCAACAAGTGGGACGACGCGCTCGCCAAGCTGGCCCGCCTGGCCGAGGAGCACGCGGTCGACCTCGTCGCCATCGGCAACGGCACCGCCTCCCGCGAGACCGACAAGCTCGCCGGGGACCTCATCACCCGCCACCCCGAACTGAAGCTGACCAAGGTGATGGTCTCGGAGGCCGGGGCCTCCGTGTACTCGGCGTCCGCCTTCGCCTCGCAGGAACTCCCGGACATGGACGTGTCGTTGCGCGGCGCGGTGTCCATCGCCCGGCGCCTGCAGGACCCGCTCGCCGAGCTGGTCAAGATCGACCCGAAGTCCATCGGCGTCGGTCAGTACCAGCACGACCTGTCCGAGATGAAGCTCTCGCGTTCGCTCGACGCGGTCGTGGAGGACTGTGTGAACGGCGTCGGAGTGGACGTCAACACCGCCTCCGCGCGGCTACTCTCGCGGGTGTCGGGCATCAGCGGCGGCCTCGCCGAGAACATCGTCGCGCACCGCGACGCCAACGGCCCCTTCCGCAACCGCAAGGGCCTCAAGGACGTGGCCCGCCTCGGTCCGAAGGCGTACGAGCAGTGCGCGGGCTTCCTGCGCATCCGCGGCGGGGACGACCCGCTGGATTCCTCCAGCGTGCACCCCGAGGCGTACCCGGTGGTCCGCGCCATGGGCAAGACGGCCGGCAGCGAGGTGGCGGCCCTGATCGGCAACACCGGTGTGCTGCGCTCGCTGCGGCCGGAGCAGTTCGTCACCGAGGCCTTCGGCCTGCCGACGGTCGGCGACATCCTGCGCGAACTGGAGAAGCCGGGCCGCGATCCGCGTCCCGCGTTCAAGACGGCCACCTTCAAGGAGGGCGTCGAGAAGATCGGCGACCTGACCCCCGGGATGATCCTGGAGGGCGTGGTCACCAACGTGGCCGCCTTCGGCGCCTTCATCGACATCGGCGTCCACCAGGACGGGCTGGCGCACGTCTCGGCGCTGTCGAAGAACTTCGTCAAGGACCCGCGGGACGTGGTCAAGCCGGGCGACATCGTCCGCGTGAAGGTCATGGACGTGGACATCCCGCGCAAGCGGATCTCGTTGACGCTGCGGCTGGAGGACGAGGCGGAGCGCGGGGGCGCCGGGGCGCCCAGGCAGCGCGAGGCGGGCGGCGACCGCGGTGAGCGGCGCGGCGGCGGCCGGCCGCCGCAGCAGCGCGGCGCGGCGGGCGGTCAGGGCGGCAAGGGCGGTCAGAGCGGTCAGGGAGGCCAGGGTGGCTCCCGTGACGGTTCGCGCGAGGGCTCCCGCGACGGCGGCAAGGGCCAGCGGCAGGGAGCCCAAGGCGGTCAGGGGGGCCAGGCAGGCCAGCGCCAGGGGGGCCAGCGCGGAGGCGCGCCGGCCCCCGCCAACAGCGCGATGGCCGACGCCCTGCGCCGCGCCGGTCTCAGCGGTCCCGACGGCCAGGGCGGCCGCAAGCGCTAGAAGTCCGACCGCGTGGCCGCGTGTGCAGGGTTGGCCGAATAGGCACCTCACCTGGGGACATGCCTTGCCAACTTCCTCGCAAGATCTGTAGGCATGGTGGAACGCCCGTTCGTCCTTCGGCGAGCGGGCGTCCGTGTTTCCCCTCAGGACCGCACTCCCGAGGTCGCTTTGAAGGCAAAGGACGTCATGCCCCTGCCCACGCACACCTACCGACGCTGCCCGAGAAAGGGTCCGAAGAGGGAACACATGCGCCACCCGCAACCCAGTCTGCGTAAACGGTGCGAGGCGATTCTCGGCCGTCTTGAGCTGGCGCACCCGTTCTCTCTTGACGGACTGTGCGACCGGATAGCCGAGCAGCGCGGCCGCCCCATCCGGCTCCACCCCCTGCCCAAGGAGGCCGCCGAGTCCGGCGTGTGCGGACTGTGGGTCGGCACCGCCAGCATCGACTACGTCTTCTACGAGGCGCAGACCACCCCGCTGCACCAGGAGCACATCGTGCTCCACGAGATCGGCCACATCCTCTTCGGACACCACTCGCTGGAGGCGGAGGAGTCCGGGAGCGACGGACAGGTCCCCACGGTGCTCGGGCGCACCAACTACACCACCCGCCAGGAGCAGGAGGCGGAGATGCTCGCCAGCATGATCCGCATCAGCACGGCGACCACCGGCCCGCGCCCCGCCCACGGCGCCGAAGCTCCGGACACCCTCGCCCGGCTGGAATCCGCGATGGGCTACGAGTGGCGGGGACGGGGGCACGGCCGCCATGGCATCTGACCTCACCGCCTTCGGCGACGCGCTCGCCGTCCCCAGCGTCGTCTGCCTGTGGATCGCCGTCCTGCTGCGCGCGCCCGGAGCCCTGCGCTCCCCGCACCAGCGCGGCCTGTGGCTGGCCGTCGCGACGGCCGCCGCCGCGATGACCCTGAACCTGCCCGACGTCGTCGCCTACGCCATGGGCCGCGACCCCGGCTACGCGCACACCATCGGGCTGGTCCGCAACCTCATCGGCGTCCTTTCCGCGGGCGCCGTGCTCTACTTCGTGGCCGCCGCCACCCGAGGCCGCCGCCTCCAGATGGCCTCCGGCATCGGCACGGCGCTCTGGCTGACCGTCCTCGTGCTGCTCGACGCGGCCGCGCCGGAGCACGGCACGCACACCATCCCGCCGGTGGGTGACCCGGTGCCCTCCCTCGCGTACTGGCTGGTGCTGATCTCCGCGCACCTCCTCGCCAACACCATCTGCGTGTCCGTCTGCTGGCGCTACGGCCGCCGCTCCGAGAGCCGGGGCCTGGCCGCCGGACTGCGGCTGTTCGGCCTCGGCACCGGGCTCGCCGGGGTGTTCTGGTTCGTGTACCTGCTCAAGGCGCTGTTCGGCGCCACCTGGGCGATGCCCGCCAACCCGCTGCTCATGAACGCCCACGGGTTCCTGCGCGCCGCCGCGATCCTGGTCCCGACCCTCTTCACCTTCCGCGGCACGGCCGCCGACATCGCCACCGCCTGGCGGCTCTGGCCGCTCTGGCGCGACCTGGTCCACGCCGTCCCGCACGTGGCGCTCAACAAGCCGCGCGCGGGCCGGATGCTGGAGCTTCTGTGGCCGCCGGTCCCGCGCAACCTGCTCGTCTACCGCAAGGTCATCGAGACCCGGGACGCCATCTTGATCCTCGGGGAGTACGTGGCTCCGGGCGTGCCGGAGCTCGCGCGCAGCCACGTCGCCGGCAGCGGGATTCCCGAACCGCGGCGCTCCGCGGCCGCGCTGGCCTGCGTACTGAAGGAAGCACGAGCGGCGAAGCTGGCCGGCGTTGCGCAACAGCGCGGCGAGGCCGACGCGTTGGAACTGCCCGACGCCATCGCTCCCTCGGGCGAGGACGACCGCCTGGAGAGCGAGGCCCGCTTCCTCGTGGACGTCGCCGAGGCCTACGCGTCGCCGGCCGTCAGCTCCTTCGCCCCGTAAGAGGGATCCACCACCGCACCGCATGCTCAACCGCCAGGAAGTGAACGTCTCTTGACCACCGTACTGATCACAGGGGCCAGCGCCGGACTCGGCGCCGCCTTCGCCCGCGGCTTCGCCGCCAAGGGCTGCGACCTCGTCCTCGTCGCCCGCGACAAGGCCCGCCTGGAAGCCGTCGCCGGAGAGCTCGGCCGGGAATTCGGCGCCGTCTGCGAGGTGTTGCCCGCCGACCTGCTGGACCCCGACAGCCTCGGGATCGTCGCCGAGCGGCTCGCCGACCGGGCCAGGCCCGTGGACATCCTGGTCAACAACGCCGGCTTCGGCCTCCCCGCGCCGTTCCCGTACAGCCCGGTCGAGGACGAGGAACGGATGCTCGACCTGCTGGTCAAGGTCCCGCTCCGGCTCACCCACGCCGTGCTCCCGGGCCTGCGCGAACGCAGGCGGGGCGCCGTGCTCAACGTCTCCTCGGTCGCCGGACTCCTCCCGACCGGGACGTACGGAGCGGCGAAGGCCTGGATCACGGCCTTCAGCGAGTCACTGCGCGTGGACATGGAGCCCTACGGGGTGCGCGTGCTGGCGGTGGTACCCGGTTTCACCCGCACCGAGTTCCAGGAGCGCGCCGGGATGGACGTCAGCGCGCTGCGCGACGCGGTGTGGCTGGAGCCGGGCGACGTGGTGGCCCGGGCCCTGAAGGACCTGGCCCGGCGCCGCCCGGTGAGCATCACCGGCCGGCGCTACCAGGCGTACGCGCTGGCCGCCCGCCACCTCCCGCGCACCTTCGTCGCCCGCAAGATGGCCCGCAAGCGCCGCCCCCCGGCGGACGTCGGCTAGTGCGGTGACCTAGACGTATCGCCTCGGGAGGCACCGGGCGCGTGCCGGGCGGCGGACGAGCCCCGCCCGGGCCGCCCGTCCGCGGGGCCTCAGAGCTCGGTGACCTTGCCGTCCGCGACTTCGAGACGGCGGGTCACCTGGACCGCTTCGAGCATCCGGCGGTCGTGGGTGACCAGCAGCAGGGTGCCCTCGTAGGCCTCCAGCGCGGACTCCAGCTGCTCGATCGCCGGAAGGTCCAGGTGGTTCGTCGGCTCGTCCAGCACCAGCAGGTTCACCCCGCGGCCCTGCAGCAGCGCCAGCGCCGCGCGGGTGCGCTCGCCCGGGGAGAGGGTGGCCGCCGGGCGGGTCACGTGCGCCGCCTTCAGGCCGAACTTCGCGAGCAGGGTGCGGACTTCGGCCGGTTCCGTGTCGGGAACCGCCGCGCAGAAGGCCTCCAGCAGCGGCTCGTCACCGAGGAACAGGCCTCGGACCTGGTCGACTTCGCCGACCAGGACGCCCGAGCCGAGGGTGGCGGCACCGGAATCGGGGGCGAGGCGGCCGAGGAGCACGGCCAACAGGGTCGACTTGCCAGCCCCGTTGGCGCCCGTGATCGCGACCCGGTCCGCCCAGTCGATCTGCAGGCTGGCCGGTCCGAAGGCGAAGTCGCCGCGCTGGACGGCAGCCTCGCGCAGGGTGGCGACCACCGAGCCGGAGCGCGGCGCCGCCGCGATCTCCATGCGCAGCTCCCACTCCTTGCGCGGCTCGTCGACCACCTCGAGGCGCTCGATCGCGCGCTGCGTCTGGCGGGCCTTGGAGGCCTGCTTCTCGCTCGCCTCGCTGCGGAACTTCTTGCCGATCTTGTCGTTGTCCGTGGCCTTGCGGCGGGCGTTCTTGACGCCCTTGTCCATCCAGCCGCGCTGCATCTGGGCCCGGCCCTCCAGTGCGGACCGCTTGTCGGCGTACTCGTCGAACTCCTCGCGGGCGTGGTCGCGGGCCCGCTCGCGCTCCTCCAGGTAGGCGTCGTAGCCGCCGCCGTAGAGGTTGATCTGCTGCTGGGCCAGGTCGAGCTCGAGGACCTTGGTGACGGTGCGCGTGAGGAACTCGCGGTCGTGGCTGATGACGACCGTGCCGGCGCGCAGCCCCTTCACGAACTGCTCGAGGCGCTCCAGACCGTCGAGGTCGAGGTCGTTGGTCGGCTCGTCGAGCAGGAAGACGTCGTAGCGGGACAGCAGCAGCGAGGCGAGTCCCGCGCGGGCGGCCTGGCCGCCGGACAGCGCGGTCATCGGCAGGTCGAGGCCGACGGACAGCCCGAGGTCGTCGGCGACCTCCTGGGCCCGCTCGTCGAGGTCGGCGCCGCCGAGGTTCAGCCACCGGTCGAGGGCGTCCGCGTACGCGTCGTCCGCGCCGGGGGTGCCGTCCACGAGGCCCTGCGTCGCCGAGTCCAGCTCGGCCTGCGCCGCGGCCACGCCGGTACGCCGGGCCAGGAACTCGCGGATCGACTCGCCGGGACGGCGGTCGGGCTCCTGCGGGAGGTGACCGACGGCGGCGGTGGGCGGGGAGAGGCGCACCTCACCGGTCTCGGGGGCGTCCAGCCCGGCGAGCATCCGCAGCAGGGTCGACTTCCCGGCGCCGTTGACGCCGACGAGTCCGATGACGTCGCCGGGTGCGACGACGAGGTCGAGATCGGCGAAGAGCGTGCGCTCACCGTGCGCGGCGGTGAGCTTCTTGGCGACGAGGGTTGCAGTCATGATGCCCCGATCCTATCCGCGGCCCGCCCCCGCGGATCCCGGGGCCGGAGCCGAGCGGCGGCCGGCCGAGGGGTCACGCGCCGACGAGGCGCAGGGCCGCCCACAGGGCCGTCACCGCGGCGCCGAGGGCGGGGACGGTGGTCAGCAGGCCGAGCCGGGTGAAGTCTCCGAGCGTGACCCCGTCGTAGCCGTCCGCGTGCAGGATCCGCCGCCACAGCAGCGTCGCGAGGGAGCCCGCGTAGGTCAGGTTCGGCCCGATGTTCACCCCGATCAGTACGGCCAGCACGGGCCCCGCCCCGCCCGATGCCGCCGCCGGGAGCAGCGCGAGCACCGCCGGCAGATTGTTGATCAGGTTGGCCAGTACGGCGGCCACCGCGGCCACCGCGAGCAGCGCCGGCAGCGAGTCCCCGGCCGGCATCACCCACTCCAGCCCGGCCCCGAAACCGTGGTCCACCACGGCCCGGACCACCACGCCCAGCGCCAGCACGAACAGGCAGAAGGCCGGCGCCGTCGAAGCCAGGATCCGGACCGGCGTGGTTTCCCGGCGCCGCAGCGCGCGTACGGCCAAGGCGAGCGTGCCCGCGAGGGCCGCCCAGGCGGGGCTCGCTCCGGCGAAGGAGGCGAGCGCGAAGCCGGCCAGGGTCAGCGCGAGCACGCCCGCGGCGAACCGGGGCAGCGCCGCCGCCTCTGCGGCCTCCGGCACGTGCTCGGGTGGGGCGGCCAGGTCCGCCCGGAAGAAGCGGCGGAACACCGCGTACTCCACCGCGATGGCCGCCGCCCACGGCAGGGCCATCAGCGCCGCGAACCGGGTGAAGGACAGCCCGCTCGCGGCGAAGGCCAGCAGATTGGTGAGGTTGGAGACGGGCAGGAGGAGCGAGGCCGCGTTCGCGAGGTGCGCGGTGGCGTAGACGTGGGGCCGCGGCCGGGCTCCCAGCCGGGCGGCCGTCGCCAGCACCACCGGGGTCAGCAGCACCACCGTCGCGTCGAGGCTCAGCGCGGCGGTGACGACCGAGGCCACGCAGAACACCCCGCCGAGCAGGGTCACCGGCCCGCGTCCCGCCGCGCGCCGGGCCACCATGGTCCCGGCGGCCCGGAACAGTCCTTCGTCCGCGCAGAGCTGGGCCAGCGCCAGGATCACCGCGAGGAAACCGACCACCGGCAGCAGCTCGCGCAGCTGCGCCCAGGCGTCGGCGGGCGGTACCACGCCGAGTGCGACGAGCAGCCCCGCTGCGGGCACGGCGGCGGTCGCCTCCGGCAGGCCGCGCGGGCGTACGACGGCGAAGGCCAGCACCCCGAGCAGCGGGGCGGCGGTCAGGCACGTGGCGGCGAGGGCGTTCAGGGCGAGCTCCGGAGCGGGAAACGCGAGCGGCGGGATCCCGGGATCCGGGACCCCGACATGATCGCATCGGGGCGGATCACGTCCGTCCCGACAACCCCTCCGGAGGAGCCATGCAGATCGCCGTACTGCTCTACGACGGATTCACCGCTCTCGACGCCATCGGGCCCTTCGACACCCTCGGACGGCTCCGGGGCGCCGAGACCGTCTTCGTCTCCGAGCGGCCGGGGCCCGTACGGACCGGCAACGGGGCGCTCGCACTCGTCGCCGACAAGAGCCTCGACGAGGTGACGCGGCCGGACATCGTCATCGTGCCCGGAGGGCCGGCCTCCGACGCGCAGATGAAGAATCCCGTCGTCCTCGACTGGCTTCGGTTTGTCGACGCCACCACCACGTGGACCACCTCCGTCTGCACCGGCTCCACGCTGCTCGCCGCCGCCGGCCTGCTCGACGGCCGCCGGGCCACCAGCCACTGGCTCTACCTCGACCGGCTGCCCCTGTTCGGGGCGGAGCCCACCGGGGAGCGGGTGGTCTTCGACGGGAAGTACGTGACCGCCGCGGGGGTGTCCTCGGGGATCGACATGGGGCTCGCGCTGCTCGGCCGCATCGCCGGGGACGAGTACGCGCAGACCGTGCAGCTGATGACGGAGTACGACCCGCAGCCGCCCTACGACGCGGGCTCTCCGGAGAAGGCACCGGCCGAAATCGTCGCGAGGCTGCGCGAGTTCACGCCTCGGGCGGAGTCCAGGTGAAAGAGGGCGGGCGCCGCTCCAGGAAGGCGGCGACACCCTCCGCGATGTCGCCGCTCCCGGCGGCCTGGGCCGCCCAGTACGCGTCCCGGTCCGTGCGGCCGTCCGCGAACTCCTTCGCCGAGGCCTGGGTGAGCTGCGAGCGGGTGGCCAGGATCCGGGTGAACTCAGCGACCCGCTTGGCCAGTTCGCCGGCCGGTAGTAGCTCGTCCAGGAAGCCCGTGCGCAGCGCCCGGTCGGCGTCGATCAACTCGGCCGAGAAGAGGAGGTACTTGGCGGCCGACGGGCCCACCAGCACGGCGAGCCGCCGGGTGGAGGAGGCCGCGTACACGATGCCCAGTTTCGCCGGCGTCACGCCGAAGGAGGCGCCCTCCTCCGCGAAGCGCAGGTCGCAGGCGGCCGCCAGCTGGCTGCCGCCGCCCACGCAGAAGCCGCGGACCGCGGCCAGCGTGGGCTTGGGGAAGGCGGCCAGGGCCTCCTCCGCCGCGACGGCCAGAGCCTGCGGATCGTCGTCCCCGGCCAGGGAGGAGATGTCCGCCCCCGCACAGAAGGTCTCGCCGGCCCCGGTCAGTACGAGCACCCGTACGGCGGGGTCGGCCGCGAGTCCGGCCAGCAGCTCCGGCAGCCCCCGCCACATCGCCGCCGTCATGGCGTTGCGCTTCGCGGGATGGGAGATCACGACGGTGGCGACGCCGTCGGCGACCGAGGAGAGCAGGGCTGCGTCCGGGACTGGGTCCATGCGCCGGATGCTATCTCGGAGCGGCAAACCTATGATCAAGAGGTCCGCAGTGGCAGGGGAGTCCGTCGGGGGCTGAAAGGTGGCGCGTTCATGGGCGCAGACCGTACCGAGCGGGTGGACCGTACCGGTCCCCAGGGCAAGGGCGACAAGAAGAAGGTCAGCCGCAGTTTCGGGGTGATGGCCCTGCTCGGGGTGCTGCTGGTGCTGGCCGGACTGGTGGGCCTCGTCTACACCGGCTTCGCCACCCTGACCACGATGTTCCTCTTCGGCTGGCTGCTGCTGGCCGGCGGTGCGGTGGGCCTGCTGCAGGCTTTCCAGTCCCGCAAGAGCAGTTACTTCTGGCTCGCCGTCATCGTCGCCGCGATCAACATGGCGGCCGGCTTCGTGATCCTGCGCCGCCCGGAGGCGAGCGCGGAAGCGCTGACCATGTTCGCCGCGCTGCTCTTCCTCACCGGCGGGGTGTTCCGGCTGGCCGGCGGGCTCGTGGTGCGCGGAGCGCATTTCGGGCTGACCCTGGTCCAGGGTGCCTTCGGCATCCTGCTGGGCCTGCTGATCCTCTCCAACTGGCCCGGTAACAGTCTGTACGTGATCGGAACCTTCTTCTCGCTCGCGCTGCTGTTCGACGGTCTGAGCCTGATCGCGCTGGGCATGGGAGCGCGCCGCATCCTCGGTCTGGTCAGGGACGACGAGGAGCCGGTGGCGGCGGACGCCGCGACGGGTGAACCGGACAAGGCGCGCGGGACGGCCGAGAAGCACCTGCCGGAAGATCAAGAACGGTCCAACAACTGACCCTGTCATACGCCAACGGTCAAAAAGTGTCCGATTCCCGCTGACTTCTGGTCACCGGTCCGGTCCCGACCGATCCGCTCCCCACTCTTGACGTGTGGAGACGATCGAGCGCGAAGACGGGGGCCGGAAGATGGATGTCAGCGGGAGCGTCCCGCCAGTCATGGGGGGAGAGCCGGAGGTCGCGGCTGCTCCCCTCGCCTACGAGGGAGTGTGGCGGTTCACCGCTCCCGCAATAGAAGAATCCGTTCCGCAGGCCCGCCGCGCGGTACGTGAACTGCTCGGCCGCCAGGGAGTGCCGGCCGACCAGGACCTCGTCTACTCCCTGCTGCTGATCGTCTCCGAACTGGTGACGAACTCGGTCCGGCACGCGGCCCTGCTCTCGCCCGAGGTCGCGGTCGAAGTCGCCATCGGCCGGGAGTGGGTGCGGGTGGCGGTCGAGGACAACCACCCGTACCGGCCCAAGGCGCTGGAGGCCGATTTCGGCCAGACCGGCGGCCGGGGGCTGCTCCTCGTCCGGGAGATCACGCTGGAGGCCGGCGGGGTCTGCGACGTCGAGCACACCTCGACGGGCGGCAAGGTGATCTGGGCGGCCCTGCCGCTCGCCCCACCGCCCGCCCCGCCGGTCCCGGCGGGCTGAACCCCGTACGGCCGCGCCCACTGCCGCACGCACAGCCGCGCCCACTGCCGCACGCACGGGGTCCGGGGTGGTGGCGGGGGTAGGGGGTATCGGAGTACGGGGGCTACCAGCCCGCCGCGTCGCCCGTCAGCTCGCGGATCGCGGGCCGGGCCGCGTCCAGCACCGTCATGAACCACGCCGAGAACGGCTCCTCGGCGTGCCGCTTCGCCAGCTCCTCGGCGGTCACGAAGCCGGTGTCCGCGATCTCCTCCGGATCCGGCCGCAGCGTCGACTGCGCGAGTCCCACGAACAGGTGGTTGTACTCCTGCTCGACCAGCCCCGACGCCGGGTCCGGATGGTTGTAGCGCACCGTCCCCGCCTCGGCGAGCAGCGAGGGCGACAGCCCCAGCTCCTCGTGGGTCCGCCGGGCGGCGGCCGCGAACGGCGACTCTCCGGGGTAGGGGTGACCGCAACACGTGTTCGACCAGACTCCGGGCGAGTGGTACTTCCCGAGGGCGCGCTGCTGGAGCAGCAGCCGGCCCTTCTCGTCGAAGAGGAACACGGAGAACGCCCGGTGCAGCTGACCGGGCGCCTGGTGGGCGGAGAGCTTCTCCGCCGTGCCGATGGTGTTGCCGGACTCGTCGACCAGTTCGAGCATGATCGGTTCTTGAGTGCCGGTACCGGTGGTCGCGCCGTTCGCGGCGGTGGCTGGTGTGGTCGGCATACCCATCCTTCGCTTCGGACTTCGGCCTTCAGTCTGCCGTACAGAAGAGGTTTGTCCCCACTTCGGCGATCCGCGCATGTCTGCCCCCCGTCGCGTGATAAGCGACGGAGGGGGGCGGACCGGCCGGGAAGCCGACGCGTGCGCCCGGGCGTCACGGGAACCATCCGGACGGGCGAGGTCGCCCCTGTCCGCCTTGACGGGGACCGGGCGTACGCGGCCGTCGAGCCACCGGGCTCGGGCCTCGGTTCGTCGCCACCCATGGCCGCGATTTGCGCGACGGCCGTGAGCCCACCTCGTCCTCATTTATCCCGATGTGAAGCGATATCAGACGCATGAACCATACTCGTACGCGTCTGCGAACATCTTGGCGCCGAGGCGGTTTGAGTCCCCCGGAGTTCTCGTCAATGATGATCGCGACAGGACCCACGGGCCTGCGTTCTTCGGCTCATCGGGGCGTAAACGGGTGGTGAATCCCGGCTTCCGTTCATCCGATAGCCTCTGCCGACGTGCCGCCACCCTTTGGCGCGCATTCCGTGTTAGCGCAAGGAGTGAGTTCGTCTGCCGACCGTCATCCTTACCGGCCCGCCGGTGCCCGGATCAGCGCTCGCCGACGAGCTGAGCTCCCTCGGCTTCGACGTCCGCCCCGCCGCCACCCCGCGGGAGACCGCCGCCGCGCTGGCCCTCGTACCCGCCGACCAGCGGGTGGCCGTCGTGGACGGCGCCTTCGTGGGGCACGCGCACGCACTGCGGCTCGCGCTGACCGACCCGCGGTTCGAGGCCTGCGCCGTCACCGGCGCCTTCGCGGTCCAGCCTGGCGCCCGCGCGGCCCTCGACCGGGCGGCGGAGCGGGCCCTCGAACTCCCCGCCGAGCCCCGTGAGCCCGCCGGCCCGTACGCCGACCGGCTCGCCGCCGACGTCGAGGCCGCCGGCACGGCCGTCCAGCGCCCGGAGCTCGGCACCCTCGTGGCCGCCGTCCCCCGGACCGCCGCCGAGCGCGCGGCCGCGACCGCCGCCGTGGCCGCCGTGGACGGCGAGGCCGTCCGGCTGCGCACCGCCGTGAAATCCCGCGACGGGTTCTTCACCACCTTCTTCATCAGCCCGTACTCGCGCTACATCGCCCGCTGGTGCGCGCGCCGCGGCCTGACCCCGAACCAGATCACGACCGCCTCCCTGATCACCGCGCTGACAGCGGCCGGCTGCGCCGCCACCGGCGAGCGCGGCGGCTACGTCGCGGCCGGTGTGCTGCTCCTCGTCTCCTTCGTACTCGACTGCGTGGACGGGCAGGTCGCCCGCTACTCGCTCCAGTACTCGACGATGGGCGCC
Source organism: Streptomyces sp. ISL-66 (assembly GCF_018614135.1). Classification (GTDB taxonomy): domain Bacteria; phylum Actinomycetota; class Actinomycetes; order Streptomycetales; family Streptomycetaceae; genus Streptomyces. Next base: position 21,176 of record NZ_JAGGOW010000105.1, on the reverse strand, counting down.
TGGCTCGACGCGACCTTCGATCGCGCGAAGGAGTACTCCTTCTACGCGGGCCTCGCGCTCGGCGCGGCGAGGAACGGCGACGACGTCTGGGCCCTGGCCCTCGGGTCCATGATCCTCATGACCTGCCGGCACGTCGTGGACTTCGCCTTCAACGAGGCCAACCACGACGCCACCGCCAACACGAGCCCGACCGCGGCCCTCTCCGGCCGGCTCGACAGCGTCGGCTGGACGGTCTGGGTCCGGCGGATGATCATCCTGCCGATCGGCGAGCGCTGGGCCATGATCGCGGTGCTGACCGCCGCGACCACCCCCCGGATCGTCTTCTACGCCCTGCTCGTCGGCTGCGCCTTCGGCGCCCTCTACACCACGGCCGGCCGGGTCCTGCGCTCGCTGACCCGCAGGGCCACGCGCACCGACCGCGCGGCCGGGGCGCTCGCGGACCTCGCGGACTCCGGTCCGCTCGCCGAGCTCCAGGCCCGGCTGCTGCGCGGCCGCGCCGGGTCCTTCGGATCCGTGTACGTCGCGGCCCTGGGCGCGCTGCTGCTGATCGGCGCGGCCCTGTACCTGCCGTTCGGCGACCCCCGGCTGATCGCCGTCGCGGTGATCTACGCCGTCGCGGCCGGCCTGGCCGTCGCCGCACCCCTCAAGGGCGCCCTGGACTGGCTGATCCCGCCGCTGTTCCGGGCGGCCGAGTACGTCACCGTACTGGTGCTCGCCGCCAAGGCGGACGTGCCCGGAGCCCTTCCGGCGGCATTCGGACTGGTCGCGGCGGTCGCCTACCATCACTACGACACGGTGTACCGCATCCGCGGTGGCACCGGCGCGCCCCCGCACTGGCTGGTGCGGACGACCGGCGGGCACGAGGGCCGGGTGCTGCTGACCGCGGTCCTGGCCTCCGTCCTGGCCTCGCACGCCACCGGCTTCCCCGTCGCGCTCACGGCCATGGCCGTGTTCGTGGCACTCGTGGTGCTCGCGGAGAGCATCCGCTTCTGGGTCTCCTCCGGGGCACCCGCCGTACATGACGAAGGAGAACCAGCATGATCGGCCTCGTCCTCGCTGCCGGTGCCGGACGCCGCCTGCGTCCCTACACCGACACCCTGCCCAAGGCCCTCGTGCCCGTCGGCCCCGAAGGCGACGAGGAGAGCATCACGGTCCTCGACCTGACGCTCGGCAACTTCGCCGAGGTCGGCCTCACCGAGGTCGCCATCGTCGTCGGCTACCGCAAGGAAGCCGTGTACGAGCGCCGGGAGGCCCTCGAGGCCAAGTACGGCGTCAAGATCACGCTGATCGACAACGACAAGGCCGAGGAGTGGAACAACGCCTACTCCCTGTGGTGCGCCCGTGACGTCCTGCGGCAGGGCGTGATCCTCGCCAACGGCGACACCGTCCACCCGGTCTCCGTCGAGAAGACCCTGCTCGCCGCCCGCGGCGACGGCCGGAAGATCATCCTCGCCCTCGACACAGTCAAGCAGCTGGCCGACGAGGAGATGAAGGTCATCACCGACGGCGACAAGGGTGTCCGGCGCATCACCAAGCTGATGGAGCCGGCCACCGCGACCGGCGAGTACATCGGCGTCACCCTCATCGAGCCGGAGGCCGCCGAAGCGCTGGCCGAGGCCCTGAAGACCACCTTCGAGCGCGACCCCGACCTCTACTACGAGGACGGCTACCAGCAGCTCGTCAACGACGGCTTCACCATCGACGTGGCTCCCATCGGCGACGTCAAGTGGGTCGAGATCGACAACCACGACGACCTCGCCAAGGGCCGGACGATCGCATGCCTGTACTGACGCGGCTGATCCCCTCGCCCGTTGTCGTCGACATCAGCCGAGGGGCGATGGACGACCTGGCCGGCCTCCTGGCCGACCAGCGCATCTCCGCGTCCGGAAAGCTCGCCATCGCGATCAGCGGGGGCTCCGGCCAGGTGCTGCGCACCAAGCTGGAACCCGTCCTGCCGCACGCGGACTGGTACCCGGTCGTGGACGGCACCATCGATTCAGCGGTCAAACTGGCCGACGACATAAAGGGCCGTCGCTACGACGCCGTCGTCGGCCTCGGCGGCGGAAAGATCATCGACGTGGCGAAGTACGCCGCGGCGCGGGTCGGGCTGCCCATGGTGGCCGTCGCCACCAACCTCTCCCACGACGGCATCTGCTCGCCGGTGTCGATCCTGGACAACGACAACGGCCGGGGGTCCTACGGGGTCCCCATGCCGATCGCGATGGTCATCGACCTCGACGTCATCAAGGAGGCCCCGGCACGGTTCGTCCGCGCCGGCATCGGCGACGCGATCTCCAACATCTCGGCCGTCGCCGACTGGGAGCTCTCGCACCGCCTCAACGACGAGCCCGTCGACGGCCTGGCCGCCGCCATGGCCCGTACCGCCGGCGAGTCCGTACTGCGCCACCCCGGCCGCGTCGGCGACGACGAGTTCCTCACCGTGCTGTCCGAAGCGCTCGTCCTCTCCGGCATCGCCATGTCGATCAGCGGGGACACCCGCCCGTCGTCCGGCGCCTGCCACGAGATCAGCCACGCCTTCGACCTCCTCTACCCCGGGCGCTCCGCGCTCCACGGCGAGCAGGTCGGCATCGGCGCCGCCTTCGCGATGCACCTGCGCGGCGCCGCCGAGCACTCCGGGCTCTTCGTCCAGGTGCTGCGCGGCCACGGACTGCCCGTGCTGCCCGAGGAGATCGGGTTCAGCGTGGACGAGTTCGTCGCGGCCGTCGATTACGCCCCCCAAACCCGTCCGGGACGTTTCACGATCCTGGAGCACCTCAACTTGTCCGCAGCCGAGATCAGGGACGCTTACGCCGACTATGCCAAGACCATCCGTAGCTGAACTCCGGCCCGTGGTTCACCCCCCGGGCGTCAAGGACAGGCGCAGCGGCGAGCACTGGGGCGGGCGCCTCTACATGCGCGAGATCTCCCTGCGCATCACCCGCGTCCTGGTCAACACCAAGGTCACGCCCAACCAGCTGACCTACGTGATGACCCTCGCCGGTGTCCTCGCGGCCCCGGCCCTGCTGGTGCCCGGCATCTGGGGGGCCGTCCTCGGCTTCGTGATGGTGCAGCTCTACCTGCTGCTCGACTGCGTCGACGGGGAGGTGGCCCGCTGGAAGAAGCAGTTCTCGCTCTCCGGGGTCTACCTGGACCGGGTCGGCGCCTACCTGTGCGACGCGGCGGTCCTCGTCGGCTTCGGCCTGCGCGCCTCGGACCTGTGGGGCACCGGGCGGATCGACTGGCTGTGGGCGTTCCTGGGCACCCTCGCGGCGCTCGGCGCGATCCTGATCAAGGCCGAGACCGACCTGGTCGGCGTGGCCCGGCACCAGGGGGGGCTGCCGCCCGTCAAGGAAGCCGCGGCCGAGCCGCGCTCCTCCGGCATGGCGCTCGCCCGCAAGGCGGCCGCCGCGCTGAAGTTCCACCGGCTGGTGCTCGGCATCGAGGCTTCGATGCTCATCGTGCTGCTGGCCGTCCTCGACTCCGCCCGGGGCGACCTGTTCTTCTCCCGGCTCGGCGTCGCCGTGCTGGCCGGCATCGCGCTGCTCCAGAGCGTGCTGCACCTGGTGTCGATCCTGGCCTCCAGCAGGCTCAAGTGACGACGCCGATGCGGCTGGGCGCCGTCATCATCACCATGGGCAACCGGCCCGACGAGCTCAAGGCCCTCCTCGACTCGGTCGCCCGGCAGGACGGCGACCCGGTCGAGGTGGCCGTCGTGGGCCAGGGAGTGCGGCTCACCGGGCTGCCCGAGGGCGTGCGCACCGTCGAGCTGCCCGAGAACGTGGGCATCCCGGGCGGGCGCAACGTCGGCATCGAGGCCTTCGGGCCCGGCGGCCGCGAGGTGGACGCCCTGCTCTTCCTCGACGACGACGGGCTCCTCGAGCGCACCGACACCGCCGAACTGTGCCGGCAGGCCTTCGCCGAGGACCCGGAGCTCGGGATCGTCAGTTTCCGGATCGCCGATCCGCAGACCGGCGAGACCCAGCGCCGGCACGTCCCGCGGCTGCGTGCCTCCGACCCCATGCGCTCCTCGCGCGTGACCACCTTCCTGGGCGGCGCCAACGCCGTCCGCACGAAGGTGTTCGAGCAGGTCGGAGACCTGCCGGGGGAGTTCTTCTACGCCCACGAGGAAACCGATCTGGCCTGGCGGGCGCTCGACGCCGGCTGGCAGATCGACTACCGGGCGGACATGGTGCTGCTGCACCCCACCACGGCCCCGTCCCGGCACGCGGTCTACCACCGTATGGTGGCCCGCAACCGGGTGTGGCTGGCCCGCCGCAACCTCCCGGCCCCGCTGGTCCCGGTCTACGTGGGCGTCTGGCTCCTGCTGACGCTCCTGCGCAGGCCGTCCGCGCCGGCCCTCAAGGCCTGGTTCGGCGGGTTCAAGGAGGGGTGGACCACCTCCTGCGGTCCCCGGCGCCCCATGAAGTGGCGTACGGTCTGGCGACTGACCCGGCTGGGCCGACCGCCTGTCATCTGACCCGCTCGCGTCTGAGAACATGGCGCGATCACGATCCGAATGCCTCAGGCCCGATGCCACCTTCTGCCGCATCATGAAGACGGAAAGTTTCATCTTGTGAGTGACACAACCCAGGACGGCGCCCTCGCCACGAGCAAGCCGCCGTCCGACGACGCCGGGCTGAGCCCCGCGGAGCTCGCCAGGAAGTACGGCCTGTCCGTCAGCGGCGCCCGGCCGGGTCTGGCCGAATACGTGCGCCAGCTGTGGGACCGACGCCACTTCATCATCGCGTTCTCCCGGGCCAAGCTGGTGGCGCAGTACAGCCAGGCGAAGCTCGGCCAGATCTGGCAGGTGGCGACCCCCCTGCTCAACGCGCTGGTCTACTACCTGATCTTCGGCCTGATCCTGGGCGCCAGCAAGGGCATCGCCAAGGACGACTACATCCCCTTCCTGGTGATCGGCATCTTCGTCTTCACCTTCACCCAGAGCTCGCTCATGGCGGGTGTCCGGGCCATCCCGGGGAACATCGGCCTGGTCCGCGCGCTGCACTTCCCGCGCGCCTCCCTGCCGATCTCCTTCTCGCTCCAGCAGCTCCAGCAGCTGATGTTCTCGATGATCGTCGTGTTCGTGGTCACGATCGCCTTCGGGAACCACCCCAGGCTCTCCTGGCTGCTGGTGCTCCCGGCGCTGGTCCTCCAGTTCGCCTTCAACACCGGCCTCGCCCTGGTCTTCGGCCGGATGGGGTCCAAGACGCCCGACCTCGCGCAGCTCATGCCGTTCGTGACGCGTACGTGGATGTACGCCTCCGGCGTCATGTTCTCGATCGGCGAGATGCTCAAGGGCAAGCCCGCGTGGATCGCGGACGTGCTCCAGTGGAACCCGGCCGCCATCTACATGGACCTGGTCCGCTACGCGCTCATCGACTCGTACGGCCGGGAGAACCTCCCGCCGCACGTCTGGGCCTTCGCCGTCGGCTGGGCGGTCCTGATCGGCCTCGGCGGTTTCGTGTACTTCTGGAAGGCTGAGGAGCGTTACGGCCGTGGCTGAGACCAACCGGGGGCACGTCCCCACCGTCATCGCCGACGACGTGCACATCGTCTACCGGGTCAACACCGGCAGCTCCGGCAAGGGCAGCGCCACGGCGGCGCTGAACAAGATAGTCCGCCGGGGCAAGGGGGACGCGCCGGGTGTCCGCCGCGTCCACGCCGTGCGCGGGGTCTCCTTCACCGCGTACCGCGGCGAGGCCATCGGCGTCATCGGCTCCAACGGCTCGGGCAAGTCGACCCTGCTGCGCGCCATCGCCGGGCTGCTGCCCTGCGAGTCGGGCAAGGTCTACACCGACGGCCAGCCCTCGCTGCTGGGCGTGAACGCGGCGCTGATGAACGACCTCACCGGCGAGCGCAACGTGGTCCTCGGCGGTCTCGCGATGGGCATGACCCGCGAGCAGATCAAGGAGCGCTACGAGAGCATCGTCGACTTCTCGGGCATCAACGAGAAGGGCGACTTCATCTCGCTGCCGATGCGCACCTACTCCTCCGGCATGGCCGCGCGCCTGCGCTTCTCCATCGCGGCGGCGAAGGACCACGACGTCCTGATGATCGACGAGGCGCTCGCCACCGGAGACCGGAAGTTCCAGGTGCGTTCCGAGGCGCGCATCCGGGAACTGCGCAAGAGCGCCGGAACCGTTTTCCTGGTGAGCCACAACAACAAGTCCATCCGTGACACCTGCGACCGGGTGCTGTGGCTGGAGCGCGGCGAACTCCTGATGGACGGCCCCACCGAGGAAGTCGTCCGGGCGTACGAGAAGGCGACCAGCTGACCGACCCTCACCGAAGGCCCCCGCAGCGCAGAGCGGCGGGGGCCGCCGCATGCCCCGGCACGCACGATCACCGCGGGGGCGACATCAGCGGGGAATCGAATACCCCTAGAGCCGTCCCGGCGTTGTACAGCGTAAGCTGGGCCAGTCCTCAATCGCGGGCAAGAGGGGACGATTCCCCACAGGTGAATGGCCTGGGCCGACACGGGGGAAATCCGGGGCGTGTCCGAAATCGGATGTATTGGGTCGGCAGTGTAGAACGGGAGATGTGACGGCAATGGCTACGGGAATTCTCCGGCCCCCAGGCACGACGGCCGTTCCCGCCACGGGCGGCGGGCGGTGACCGGGGCGCACGGCACCAGTCCCCGGCCGCACGAGATCCGCGAAGCCCCCCTCCCGCCGGGCACCCGCGGAGCCGAAGCGGATGCCACCCTCGCCAAGGCCCGCCACGAAAACTTCCCCGTCGCCCCCGCCTTCCTGCCCCGCGCCTGGCGCGAGGGCCTGATGGCGGTCTACGGCTACGCCCGCCTGGTCGACGACATCGGCGACGGAGACCTCGCCCCCGGCGGCCGCGACGCCGCCCTCCTCGGCGTCGACCCGGCCGCCGCGGACGACCGGCTCGCCGTGCTCGACGCCTTCGAGGCCGACCTGCGACGCGTCTTCGGCGGCACCGACGGCCCCCCGCGCCACCCCCTGATGCTGGCCCTGCGGCCCGTCGTACGCACCCACGCGCTCACTCCCGAGCCCTTCCTCGGGCTCATCGAGGCCAACCGCCAGGACCAGCGGACCGCGCGCTACGAGACGTACGGGGACCTCCTCGGCTACTGCGAGCTCTCCGCGAACCCGGTCGGGCGCCTCGTCCTCCAGCTCACCGGCACCAGCACCCCCGAGCGGATCCGCCGCTCCGACGCCGTCTGCACCGCCCTGCAGATCGCCGAACACCTCCAGGACGTCGCGGAGGACCTCGGCCGGGACCGGATCTACCTCCCGGCCCAGGACATGCGCCGGTTCCACGTGAGCGAGGCCGACCTCGCGGCTCCGTCCGCCGGAGCGTCCGTACGCTCCCTCATCGCCTTCGAGACCGAGCGCGCCCGGGACCTCCTGGACGAGGGCACGCCGCTCGTGGGCAGTGTCCACGGAAGGCTCAGGCTGCTGCTCGCCGGCTTCGTCGGAGGCGGGCGCGCCGCCCTGCGCGCCGTCACCGCCGCCGGCTTCGACGTACTCCCCGGCCCCCCCAAGCCCACCAAGAGCGGCCTGCTCCGCGAGGTGGCCGCCGTCCTGCGCACAGCGCCGAGAAAGGGGTGAGCCCGACCGTGGAGGGCCCCACACACGCGTCCGCACCCGGCGCTCCGTCCGCAATGTCCGCGCCGATTTCGGCGGCCTACAGCTACTGCGAGGCCGTCACCGGCGCGCAGGCGCGCAACTTCGCCTACGGCATCCGGCTGCTGCCCGTCGACAAGCGGCAGGCGATGTCCGCGCTCTACGCCTTCTCCCGGCGGGTCGACGACATCGGCGACGGCACGCTGCCCCCCGGGGTCAAGCTGGCCCGGCTGGAGGAGACCCGCGCCCTGCTCGGCCGGATCCGCGCCGAGAAGGTCGACGAGGACGACACCGACCCGGTCGCCGTCGCCCTCGCCCACGCCGCCCGCCGCTTCCCGATCCCGCTCGAAGGGCTCGACGAGCTCATCGACGGCGTCCTGATGGACGTGCGCGGCCAGGAGTACGAGACCTGGGACGAACTGAAGGTCTACTGCCGCTGCGTGGCCGGAGCCATCGGCCGGCTCTCGCTCGGCGTGTTCGGCACCGCCCCGGGCGCGCACGACGCGGCCCGGGCCGGGGAGTACGCCGACACCCTCGGCCTCGCGCTGCAACTCACCAACATCCTCCGGGACGTCCGCGAGGACGCGGCCAACGGGCGCACCTACCTGCCCACCGAGGATCTCGCCAAGTTCGGCTGCTCCGAGGGGTTCCACAGCGAGCGGATGCCCGCCGGCTCCGACTTCGCCGGGCTGGTCCACCACGAAGTCCGGCGCGCCCGCGCCCTGTTCGTCGACGGCTACCGGCTGCTGCCCCTGCTCGACCGGCGCAGCGGCGCCTGCGTCGCGGCCATGGCCGGCATCTACCGCCGCCTCCTGGACCGCATCGAGCGCGAGCCCGAGGCCGTGCTCCGCGGCCGCGTCTCGCTGCCGCCGCACGAGAAGGCGTACGTGGCCGTCCGCGGGCTGTCCGGACTCGACGCGCGGACCATCACGCGCCAGAGCACCAGGCGGCGGCTCTGATGGCGGCGGGCGGACGGCCGGCCGGGCCGGGCACGTCCGCGCGGCGGAGCGGAGCAACCCCGCGCACGGTGGCCGCGTCCGTCGCGGTGACACCTGTCCTCGCGGTGACCGAGGAGGAGGACGGATGACCGCCCACCACGCCGTGGTAGTCGGCGGCGGACTCGCAGGCGTCACCACCGCGCTGGAACTCGCCGACGCGGGACTGCGGGTGACCCTGCTGGAAGGCCGGCCCCGGCTCGGCGGCCTCGCCTTCTCCTTCAAGCGCGGCGACCTCACCGTGGACAACGGTCAGCACGTGTACCTGCGCTGCTGCACCGCCTACCGGTGGTTCCTCGACCGGATCGACGGCACCGACCTGGCGCCCCTCCAGGACCGCCTCGACGTACCCGTGCTCGACGTGGCCCACCCCGGCGGACCGCGCCTGGGCCGGCTGCGCCGCAGCGCCCTGCCCGTCCCCCTGCACCTGGCCTGGTCCCTTGCCCGCTACCCGCACCTCTCGCTCGCCGAGCGGGCGAGCGTCGGACGCGCCGCCCTCGCGCTGCGCCGCCTCGACCCCGCCGACCCGGCGCTCGACGGGCTGGACTTCGCCACCTGGCTCGGCCGCTACGGACAGTCCCCGCGCACCATCGAAGCGCTGTGGGACCTCGTCGGCATCGCCACCCTCAACGCGACGGCCGAACAGTCCTCGCTCGGCCTGGCCGCCATGGTCTTCAAGACCGGCCTGCTCTCCGAGAACGGCGCGGCCGACATCGGCTGGGCCCGCGTACCCCTCGGCGACCTGCACGACACGCTCGCCCGCAAGGCCCTCGACGCGGCCGGCGTACGGACCGAACTGCGCACCCGGGTCACGGACATCTCCCGCACCGCGGAAGGCGGCTGGCGGGTTACCACGGAAGGCGAGTCCCTGGACGCCGCCGTCGTGGTCCTCGCCGTCCCGCAGCGCGAGGCGCACGGGCTGCTGCCCCCCGGCGCCCTCGCCGACCCGGACAAGCTCCTGGACATCGGCACCGCGCCCATCCTCAACGTGCACGTCGTCTACGACCGCAAGGTGCTCAAGCAGCCGTTCTTCGCGGCCCTCGGCTCCCCGGTCCAGTGGGTCTTCGACCGCACCGACTCCTCCGGACTCCCCGACGGCGGCCAGTACTTGGCCCTGTCCCAGTCCGTCGCCCACGAGGACATCGACGAACCCGTCTCCGTGCTGCGCTCGAAGTACCTGCCCGAACTGGAACGGCTGCTGCCCGCCGCGCGCGGCGCCAAGGTACGGGACTTCTTCGTCACCCGCGAGCGCACCGCGACCTTCGCCCCCACCCCCGGCGTCGGACGCCTGCGGCCCGGCGCGCGGACCGACACGCCGGGGCTCTACCTCGCCGGTGCGTGGACCGCGACCGGTTGGCCCGCGACCATGGAGAGCGCCGTCCGCAGCGGACTGAGCGCGGCTCATGCCGCACTCGCGATGCTGGGCCGCCACCGCGAACACCCCTTGCAGGAGGCGGCATGACCACGACCGGCACCACCGGCACCACCGGCACCACCGCGGCCGACAGCACCGGCCACACGGCAGCACGCAGCACCACAGCACGCAGCACCGCAGCACGCACCGCAGTACGTACAGGAACCAGAGGAGAGCCAGTGAACCCGGGGAATCCGGCCGTCGAGAACACGGACGCCAGTACGGGCCCGGCCGGCGGGGAGAAGGCGGACACGCTCGCCCTCCTCGAGCGCGGCCGCACGCTCTCGACGCCCGTGCTCCGCGCTGCCGTGGACCGGCTCGCCGCACCCATGGACACCGTCGCCGCCTACCACTTCGGCTGGATCGACGCGCTGGGCAACCCGGCGGACGGCGACGGCGGCAAGGCCGTCCGCCCCGCCCTCGCGCTGCTCTCCGCCGAAGCCGCGGGCGCCGCGGCCGAAGTGGGCATCCCGGGAGCCGTGGCGGTCGAGCTCGTGCACAACTTCTCGCTGCTCCACGACGACCTCATGGACGGCGACGAACAGCGCCGCCACCGCGACACGGTGTGGAAGGTCCACGGACCGGCCCTCGCGATCCTCGTCGGCGACGCCCTGTTCGCCCTCGCCAACGAGGTGCTCCTGGAGCTCGGCACGGTCGAGGCCGGCCGTGCGGCGATGCGCCTGACCACCGCCTCGCGCAAGCTCATCGACGGCCAGGCGCAGGACATCTCCTACGAGCACCGCGAGCGCGTCAGCGTCGAGGAGTGCCTGGAGATGGAGGGCAACAAGACCGGCGCCCTGCTCGCCTGCGCGGTCTCCATCGGCGCCGTGCTCGGCGGCGCGGACGACCGCACGGCCGACAAGCTGGAGGAGTACGGCTACCACCTCGGCCTCGCCTTCCAGGCCGTCGACGACCTCCTCGGCATCTGGGGCGACCCGGAGTCCACCGGCAAGCAGACCTGGAGCGACCTGCGCCAGCGCAAGAAGTCGCTGCCCGTCGTCGCCGCCCTCGCGGCCGGCGGACCTGCCTGCGAGGAACTGGCCGAACTGCTCGCGGCCGACGCCAAGAGCAACGACTTCGAGAACTTCTCCGAGGAGGAGTTCGCGGCCCGCGCCGCGCTCATCGAGGCCGCCGGCGGCCGCCAGTGGACCGCCGACGAGGCGCGCCGCCAGCACGCCGTGGCGATCAAGGCCCTCGACGACGTGGACATGGGCCAGCGGGTGCGTGACCAGCTGGTGGCCCTCGCCGACTTCGTCGTCGTGCGCAAGAGGTGACCGCCACCCGCTCACAGATATGAATCGCGAGTCGCCGGCCGGTACTGCCTGCCAGTAGTACCGGCCGACGGCACACCCCAGGACAGCAGAGGACACTGCACGCAAAGGGGAAGCCATGACAGCGACGACCGACGGCGGAGCCGATGCACGCGGCGCCGACCACCCGGACGACAGTGCGGCCGAAGGGCCGCCCGGCGTCCACGATGCCACCGCACGCGCCGTGCGCAACCTGCTCGACCGGCAGGACGAGGCCGGCTGGTGGAAGGGCGACCTGGAGACCAACGTCACCATGGACGCCGAGGACCTGCTGCTGAGGCAGTTCCTCGGGATCCGCGACGAGGCCACCACCCGGGCCGCCGGCCTGTTCATCCGCGGCGAGCAGCGGAGCGACGGCACCTGGGCCACCTTCCACGGCGGCCCCAGCGACCTGTCCGCCACCATCGAGGCCTACCTGGCCCTGCGCCTGGCCGGGGACGCGCCCGACGCCCCGCACATGACCCGCGCCTCCGCGTGGATCCGGGCCCACGGCGGGATCGCCGCCGCCCGCGTCTTCACCCGCATCTGGCTGGCCCTGTTCGGCTGGTGGAGCTGGGACCACCTGCCCGAACTCCCGCCCGAGCTGGTCTTCCTGCCGCCCTGGGTGCCTCTGAACATCTACGACTTCGGCTGCTGGGCCCGTCAGACCATCGTCCCGCTCACCGTGGTCTCCGCACTGCGCCCGGTCCGCCCGGCCCCCTTCGCGCTGGACGAACTGCACGCCGACGCGCGGAACCCGTACCCGGCCAAGCGGCTGGCCCCCGTGACCAGTTGGGGCGGCGCCTTCCAGCGGATGGACAAGGCCCTGCACGTCTACCGCCGGTTCGCCCCGCGCGCGCTGCGCAAGGCGGCCATGACGAGCGCCGGCCGCTGGATCGTGGAACGCCAGGAGAACGACGGCTGCTGGGGCGGGATCCAGCCGCCCGCCGTGTACTCCATCATCGCCCTGCACCTGCTCGGCTACGACCTCCAGCACCCGGTGATGCGCGCCGGACTGGAATCCCTGGACCGCTTCGCCGTCTGGCGCGCGGACGGCTCCCGCATGATCGAGGCCTGCCAGTCCCCGGTGTGGGACACCTGCCTGGCCGCCATCGCACTGGCCGACGCGGGGCTGCGTCCCGACCACCCGGCCCTGGTCAAGGCCGCCGACTGGATGCTCGGCGAGGAGATCGTCCGCACCGGCGACTGGGCCGTGCGCCGACCCGGACTGGCCCCGGGCGGCTGGGCGTTCGAGTTCCACAACGACAACTACCCCGACATCGACGACACCGCCGAAGTCGTCCTCGCGCTGCGCCGCGTCAAACACCCCGACCCGGCGCGCGTCGAGGGGGCCATCGCCCGCGGCGTGTCCTGGAACCTCGGCATGCAGTCGAAGAACGGCGCCTGGGGCGCCTTCGACGCCGACAACACCAGCCCCCTCCCCAACCGGCTGCCCTTCTGCGACTTCGGCGAGGTCATCGACCCGCCCTCGGCTGACGTCACCGCCCACGTCGTCGAGATGCTCGCCGTCGAGGGCAAGGCGGGCGACGCGCGCACCCGGCGCGCGATCGCCTGGCTGCTCGCCGAACAGGAGCCGAACGGCGGCTGGTTCGGCCGCTGGGGCACCAACTACGTCTACGGGACCGGCTCGGTGGTCCCGGCCCTGACCGCCGCCGGCTTCTCGCCCTCGCACCCCGCGATCCGGCGGGCCGTGGCCTGGCTGGAATCCGTACAGAACGAGGACGGCGGATGGGGCGAGGACCAGCGCTCCTACAAGGACCCGTCCTGGGCCGGGAAGGGCGCCTCCACCGCCTCGCAGACGGCGTGGGCGCTGATGGCCCTGCTGTCGGCGGGGGAGCGCGAGGGCGGCGCGGTCCGGCGGGGGATCGGGTACCTCGTCGGGACCCAGCGCGAGGACGGCACCTGGGACGAGCCGTACTTCACGGGGACCGGCTTCCCCTGGGACTTCTCCATCAACTACCACCTGTACCGGCAGGTGTTCCCGCTCACCGCGCTCGGCCGCTACCTGCACGGAGAACCGTTCGGCCCCGACGGCCGGTACGCGGCTCCCGGCCTGTTCCCGGTTGCCGGGGACGCCTGATGTGCCCGGACCCCGGGCCCGGCCCCGGAGCGGGCCACACAGCCGCAGCGGCGGCCGGCCCCCACGTGCCGCTGCTGATCGCCTGCGCGCTGCGCATCGAGCGGGCGGCCCTGCGCGGCGGCCACGGCTCGGGCGCGCCCGAGCGGTACGAGGTCCTGCGCACCGGTATGGGCCCCCGCGCGGCCGAACGCGCCGTCGCCAGGGCCCTGGCCGGGCCCGGAATGCGCGGGGCGGCGGTGCTCGCCACCGGATTCTGCGCCGGGCTGCTGCCCGGCATGAACCCCGGCGACCTGATCGTCGCCGACGAGACCCGGGACCCGCGCGGCACGGTCGCCTGCGCAGGTACCGCCCTGCTCGCCGAGGCGCTGGCCCGGGCCGTACCCGGCCGGACCGTCCACCTCGGTGCGCTGACCGGATCCGACCACGTCGTCCGGGGCCAGGAGCGCGCGCGGCTGCGCGCCACCGGGGCCATCGGGGTCGACATGGAATCAGCGGCCACCTTGTGGACGGCGAGCCGGGAGGGGAGCGTGGCGGACGGCACGGAGCGTCCGGTTGCGGCCGTCCGGGTGATCGTGGACGCTCCGGAGCATGAGCTCGTCCGTATCGGCACTGTTCGGGGGGGAATATCGGCCTTTCGCGTCCTGCGTGCCGTACTGCCCGCGTTTTATGACTGGCACCGTTCTTTGCTGCTCCCCAGGAGGTGAGCCAGATGGCAATGCCACTGCGACAGACCATCAGGGTCGGGACTTATCTGCTCGAACAGAAGCTCCGCAAGCGTGAGAAGTTCCCGCTGATCGTCGAGCTGGAACCGCTCTACGCCTGCAACCTCGCATGTGAGGGCTGCGGGAAGATCCAGCACCCGGCCGGGGTGCTGAAGCAGCGCATGCCCGTGGCCCAGGCCGTCGGGGCCGTGCTGGAATCCGGTGCGCCGATGGTGTCCATCGCCGGCGGCGAACCCCTGATGCACCCGCAGATCGACGAGATCGTGCGCCAGCTGGTGGCGAAGCGGAAATACGTCTTCCTCTGCACCAACGCGATGCTGCTGCGCAAGAAGATCGAGAAGTTCACCCCTTCCCCCTACTTCGCCTTCGCCGTCCACATCGACGGACTGCGCGAGCGCCACGACGAGTCGGTGGCGAAGGAAGGCGTCTTCGACGAGGCGGTCGAGGCCATCAAGGAGGCGAAGAAGCGCGGGTTCCGCGTCACCACCAACTCCACGTTTTTCAACACCGACACCCCGCAGAACGTCATCGAGGTCCTCAACTACCTCAACGACGACCTTCAGGTCGACGAAATGATGATCTCGCCCGCCTACGCCTATGAGAAGGCCCCCGACCAGGAGCACTTCCTCGGCGTCGAACAGACGCGAGAACTCTTCAAGAAGGCCTTCGCGGGCGGCAACCGGCGCCGCTGGCGGCTCAACCACTCCCCGCTCTTCCTGGACTTCCTCGAAGGCAAAGTCGATTTCCCCTGCACCGCATGGGCCATTCCGAATTACTCCCTCTTCGGCTGGCAGCGCCCCTGCTATCTGATGAGCGACGGCTACGTGCCTTCGTACCGGGAACTGGTCGAGGACACCGACTGGAGCAAGTACGGCCGCGGGAAGGACCCGCGCTGTGAGAACTGCATGGCGCACTGCGGGTACGAGCCCACCGCCGTCCTCGCCACCATGGGATCGCTCAAGGAGACCCTGAGGGCGGCCCGCGAGACCGTGGGCGGGAACCGGGACAAGTCGGCATGAGCGGGGGCCGGGCGGGGCAGGACGGGCGGGGACGACCGGTGAAGGGCTTCGATCTCGGTGCCCTGCTGGCCGAGCGCGGAGCGGAACGGTACGAGCTGCACGCCCGTCACCTCAACCACCAGCTGCCCCGGATGCTGCACACCATCGGCTTCGACAAGGTCTACGAGCGGGCCGAGGGCGCCCACTTCTGGGACGCCGAGGGCAACGACTACCTCGACATGCTGGCCGGGTTCGGGGTGATGGGGCTCGGCCGGCACCACCCGGTGGTCAAGCGGGCCCTGCACGACGTCCTGGACGCGCAGCTCGCCGACCTCACCCGCTTCGACTGCCAGCCGCTGCCCGGACTGCTCGCGGAGAAGCTGCTCTCCTACAGCCCGCACCTGGAGCGGGTCTTCTTCGGCAACAGCGGAACCGAGGCGGTGGAGACCGCCCTGAAGTTCGCCCGGTACGCCACCGGGCGGCCCAGGGTCCTCTACTGCGACCACGCCTTCCACGGGCTGACCACCGGCTCGCTCTCGGTGAACGGGGAGCAAGGCTTCCGGGACGGCTTCGCGCCGCTGCTGCCCGACACCAAGATCGCGCTCGGCGATCTGGCCGCCCTGGAGCGGGAACTGAGGAAGGGGGACGTGGCGGCCTTCGTCGTCGAACCGATCCAGGGCAAGGGGGTGCTCGCCCCGCCTCCCGGCTTCCTGCTCGCCGCCCAGGAGCTCCTGCACCGCCACAAGGCGCTGCTGATCGCCGACGAGGTACAGACCGGCCTCGGCCGCACCGGGGACTTCTACGCCTACCAGCACGAGGCCGGCGTGGAGCCGGACCTGGTGTGCGTGGCCAAGGCTCTCAGCGGCGGCTACGTGCCGGTCGGCGCGACCCTGGGCAAGGACTGGATCTTCAAGAAGGTCTACTCGTCCATGGACCGGGTGCTCGTGCACTCCGCCAGCTTCGGCTCCAACGCGCAGGCGATGGCGGCCGGGCTCGCGGTCCTCTCCGTCATGGAGGACGAGCAGCTGGTGGCCCGCGCCCGCGCCATGGGCGATCTGCTGCGCGCCCGGCTCGCCGCGCTCGTGGACACGTACGAACTGCTCCACGAGGTACGCGGGCGCGGGCTGATGATCGGCATCGAGTTCGGCCGGCCGTCCTCGCTGGGGCTGCGGAGCCGGTGGACCATGCTGCAGGCGGCCCGCAAGGGCCTGTTCGCGCAGATGGTCGTGGTGCCGCTGCTGCAGAAGCACCGGATCCTCACACAGGTCTCCGGGGACCACCTGGAAGTGATCAAGCTGATCCCGCCGCTGATCGTCGACGAGGCGGACGTGGACCGCTTCGTCGGAGCCTTCCGCGAGGTCATGGACGAGGCGCACGGCGGGGGCGCGCTGATGTGGGACTTCGGCAGGACGCTGGTGCGGCAGGCCGTCGCGAACCGCTGAGGCGGTTCGGTGCGACGGCCCGCCGCACCGGCGGGCATCAGTCCAGCAGCCGGTCGCGCAGCCGGTCGAGGGTCTCGGGCGCGAGCCCGAGACCCTCGCCGAGGTAGCGCTCCACCCCGCCCCACTCCTCGTCGATCGTCTCGAAGGCCGCGGTCAGGTACTCGGCGCGGGCGTCGAAGAGCGGGGCGAGCAGCGCCATCACCTCGGGGGTGCGGGCCTCGGCCGCGTCGCTGCTGCGGCGGACCCGGTAGCGGTTGTGCGCGGCGTTCGACTCCAGGTAGTCGGTGACGATCGCGTCGCGTTCCACGCCCAGCGCGAGCAGGGTGACGGCGATCGACAGGCCGGCCCGGTCCTTGCCGGCGGCGCAGTGCATGAGGGCCGGGACACTCTCCTCGGCGAGGGCGTGCACGACGCGGCTGTGCTCGGCGGTGCGGGTCCTGATGATCCCGCGGTACGAATGGGACATGCGCGCGGCGGCCTTGCCGTCGCCCAGGAGCTCGTGGAGCTGGGCGAGTTCCCCCTCGCGGACCAACCTCCAGAACTCCCGGCCGTCGGCCGGGTCCGACAGCGGGATGTTGACGTTCAGCACGCCGGGAAGATCCACGTCGGGGCCCTCGAGCGCGTGGTCGGCGCCGTTGCGGAAGTCGAACACGGTGTGCAGTCCGAGCGAGCCGAGGAACTCCGCGTCGCTTTCGGTGGCATGTGCGAGATGTCCGCTTCGGAACAGTAGTCCCGACTTGACCCTTCGGCCGTCCGCGGTCGGCAGCCCGCCCACGTCGCGGAAGTTGCGCACGCCGGACAGTGCCGGCTCCGTTCTCGGGCGCTTGGGTATCTGCTGGGTCACAGGGGCTCCTCCGTGTCGTCGTCGAGGGTGTCCGAATTACGGTGATTGGAACAACTTGCCCTAGCGAGAGGCGAGATCGGACACCTCCCCGTGAGCCAGATCATACGGTGACCCTGAGTGCCTGATCACGAATACCGAATTGCCTTGCCGGAGCGGTTGTTGAAGGTGGGGAATGGACGGAGGGTGACCGGAATTCCGGCGGCCCGTCATCCCCAAGATTTTATTGGGGAATTCATGACTTGTTCTGTCCGGCCGGACTCCATTACGTTCGCGATCGATCCGGACGGACCGCCTAATCCTGCCGCCGACCGGAAACCGCACCCGACTAATCACGCGCGGCAGGAGCGGGGGAACCAGGTAAGCCGCTGTTCCGGATCCCTTTCGGGATCTTCGAAACGGGACAGCTCGGGGTGAAGCCGTACAGGTGCCGTTGACCGGCACCGGCCATGGCCGGACATCTCCAGTCCGAACCCGACAGCTCACCTCGCCGGCGCCGGAGAGGAAATTCGCCATGCCTGCAACGGGTAAGCACCGCCGTCCCAAGTCCCGCTCCATATCCCGCGGCTTCGCCGTCGCCGGCACCGGTGGCGCGGCCCTCGCGCTCCCGCTGCTCGGGGCCACCGGCGCCCAGGCGGCCGGTGCGCCGAGCGCCGCTCCCGTCACCGCGCAGGTCCGTACGCCGCAGGCCCCGCAGGTGCCCGCCGCCCTCCAAGCCGCCCCCGCCGCCGCGCGGTCGGCCGTGCAGGCCGCACCGACGGTCTACACGGTCGTGCCGGGGGACTACCTGTCCAAGATCGCGCAGCGGCAGCACCTCAGCGGTGGCTGGGAGCGGCTCTACGAGGACAACCGCGAGGCCGTGGGCTCCAATCCGTCGCTGATCCACCCGGGCCTCAAGCTGACGCTCGGCGCGAAGGGCGCCGCCCCGGCCGCGTCGGCCGAGACGCCGGAGCCGGCCGATGAGTCCGCTTCCTCCGGCTCCGGCGCTTCTCAGGCCTCGGTCCGTGACGCTTCCTCCGACGGCGCTTCCGACGAGGAGTCCTTCTCCGACGACGGCGCGTCCGGCGGTTCCCCGTCCGAGGGCGGAGCCGAGGCTCCGGTCGCGCCCGCGCCCGAGGCCCCCGCCCAGCAGCAGGCAGCCCCCGCCTCCGGCGGCTTCGTCGCCCCCGTCGGCGGCGGCGTGTCCACCGCCTACCGGGCCTCCGGCGCCATGTGGTCCAGCGGTTACCACACGGGAGTCGACTTCATCGCGAGCACCGGCACCACGGTCAGGGCCGTCGGCGCGGGCACCGTCGTCTCGGCCGGATGGGGCGGCGCGTACGGCAACGAGGTGGTCATCCGGCACGCCGACGGCAAGTACAGCCAGTACGGCCACCTCTCCCAGCTGTCGGTCTCGACCGGCCAGAGCGTCAGCGGCGGGCAGACCATCGGCCTCTCCGGCGCCACCGGCAACGTGACCGGCCCGCACCTCCACTTCGAGATCCGCACGGGGCCCTCGTACGGCTCGGACATCGACCCGCTGGCCTACCTTCGCTCGAAGGGCGTCAGCATCTGAATCCGGTGAGCCGGGGTCCCGCGGCGGTGCGGCCGCCGCGGGACCGCGTACGTGCGTGAGGCCGGGGCCCGAGCGGGGTCCCGGCCCCACGTGCTCCTATTCCCCGGGCCACGGTGGTGAAGATCACGGTGTGTCAACCGGTGGCTACGGTCGCGTAGGTGGCACCCCGGGGTGAAGGATGTGCTCCCGTGGCAGCGACGACTACGACACTCAAGACCATCGGCTCGTACGCGGCGATCGGGGACAGCTTCACCGAAGGCGTGGGGGACCCGGGACCCGGGGAAACGTTTCTCGGCTGGGCGGACCGGCTGGCCGTACTCCTGGCCGACCAGCGCGACGAGCACGACTTCCGGTACGCGAACCTGGCCGTGCGCGGCCGCCTCCTGGACCAGATCGTGGCCGAGCAGGTGCCCCGGGCCAAGGAGCTCGCGCCCGACCTGGTGACCTTCTGCGCGGGCGGCAACGACATCATCCGGCCCGGCAGCGACCCGGACGACGTGGCCGCACGGTACGAGGCGGCCGTGCGCGACCTCGCCGGATCGGTCGGCCGCGTCGTGATCACCACCGGCTTCGACACGCGGGACGTACCGGTCCTCAAGCACATCCGGGGCAAGATCGCCACGTTCAGCGCGCACGTCCACTCCATCGCCGACCGCTACGACTGCCCCGTGCTCGACCTCTGGTCGCTCAAGTCCGTACAGGACCGGCGGGCCTGGGACGACGACCGGCTGCACCTGTCGCCCGAAGGACACACGCGGGTCGCCCTGCGCGCCGCCCAGGTGCTCGGCATGGACACGCCGGCCGACCCCGAGCAGCCGTGGCCGCCGATGCGCCCGCGCGGCTCGGTGGACACGACCCGGGACAACATCCAGTGGGCCCGCGACCACCTGGTGCCGTGGATCGGACGGCGGCTGCGCGGGGAGTCCTCCGGGGACCACGTCGAGGCGAAGCGGCCGGACCTGCTGCCGCTGTAGGGGCAGGGGCAAGAGGCGGCGGGCAGGGGGCCGGCGGGTTGCGGGCCAGGCCAGGGGCGGGGCGGGGCGCGTTCCGGAGCACGGAATGGAATCCTTTGGGGGTGCCACGCGTTCGCAAGGTGTACACCATGAGAACGTCCTGCCCGAAACCCTCCCAGGAGGCGCTTTGACCGGCTCCCGTCCCCTGCGTCCACGGCTGCGCGCCCTGCGGCCCGAAGCCTTCGGCGCGGACCCGTCCGGTGCCCGGCTGGAGCGGATCCGGCGCTCGCCGAACTTCGCCGACGGCGTGTTCCAGAACCCGGTCGGGGCCCGCACCAGGCCCTCCGGTTCGATGGCCGAGTTCGCCAAGATCTACTTCCACAAGGAGCAGCGGCTCCGGCGCAACCCCGGCGCCCCCGTCCCGGTGTACCCGACGACGCTCGCCGAGCTGGCGAAGCCGCCGGCCGACGGCCTGCGGCTGACCTGGATGGGGCACTCCACCGTGCTCGCCGAGATCGACGGGCGCCGGGTGCTGTTCGACCCGGTCTGGGGCGAGCGGTGCTCCCCCTTCCCCTTCGCCGGGCCCAAGCGGCTGCACCCCGTGCCGGTACCCCTGGCCTCGCTGGGCGAGGTGGACGTCGTGGTGATCTCGCACGACCACTACGACCACCTCGACCTGCCGACCATCAAGGCCCTGGCCGGTACGGACACGGTCTTCGCCGTCCCGCTCGGCGTCGGCGCGCACCTGGAGCGGTGGGGCGTCCCGGCGGACCGCCTGCGCGAACTCGACTGGAACGAGACCACCAAGGTCGCCGGGCTCTCCCTCACGGCCACCCCGGCCCGCCACTTCTGCGGGCGCGGCCTGCGCAACCAGCAGTTCACCCTGTGGGCGTCCTGGGTCGTCGCGGGCGACGAGCACCGGGTCTTCCACAGCGGTGACACGGGCTACTTCCCGGGGTTCGGGGAGATCGGGGCCGAGCACGGGCCGTTCGACGCCACGATGATCCAGATCGGGGCCTACTCGGAGTACTGGCCGGACATCCACATGACTCCCGAGGAGGGCATGCTCGCCCACCTCGACCTCCAGGGCGGGCTGCCGCACGGCACGATGCTGCCGATCCACTGGGGCACCTTCAACCTGGCCCCGCACCCGTGGGACGAGCCGGGCGAGGGCACGGTGGCCGCGGCGGCGCGGGCCGGGGCGGCGATCGCCCTGCCGGTACCGGGCCAGCCCTTCGAGCCGGGCGCGGCGGACGCGCGCGCCGCGGCGTGGT